>JAUNUO010000020.1:25321-31332 GCA_030538135.1 Paracoccus sp. (in: a-proteobacteria) | reverse complement strand
CGGAAATAAACGCCCGATTTGACGGCGCGCGCGGGCCGCGAATCGGTTAGACCAAGGGCAGAAAGGATCGTCATGCTGCACCTGCCCGACCCCGACATCCTGTATCGGGCGCTGATCGCCCGCGACCCCGTGTTCGAAGGACGGGCGCTGGTCGGCGTCACCTCGACCGGGATTTTTTGCCGCCTGACCTGTCCGGCGCGCAAGCCGCTGCCGGAAAACTGCCGCTGGTTCGCCACCGCCGATCAGGCCGCCGCCGCCGGGTTTCGACCCTGCCGCCGCTGCCATCCGACCGGGCCGCAGGCGGCCGGCGATCCTCTGGTCGCCCGGCTGGTCGCGAAGGTGCAGGCCGACCCCGCCCGCCGCTGGTCCGAAGCCGATCTGACGGCGCAGGGGCTGGACCCGTCAACGGTGCGCCGCGCCTTTCGCCGGCATTTCGGACAGACGTTTCTGCAATACACCCGCGACCTGCGCCTGCGCGCCGGGGTTCGCGCCATGACACAAGGGGCCGCCATGATCGACGCACAACTGGACGCCGGATTCGATTCGGCATCGGGGTTCAGGGGCGCATTCGCGCGCCTGTTCGGCCATCCGCCGCAGGCGCTGCGCGGAACGGCCGACCTGCGTGCCGACTGGATCGACACGCCATTGGGCGGGATGATCGCCATCGCCGACGATGCCGCGCTGCATCTGCTGGAATTCACCGACCGCAAGGGCCTGCCCATCCAATTGCGGCAGGTTTCCGCGGGGGCGGGCGGGCGGATCGGGTTGGGTCGCACCGCCATCACCGATGCGACGGAAACGCAGCTTGCGGCCTTTCTGGCCGGGCAATTGCCGCGCTTTGATCTGCCCCTGTCCCTGCTGGGCACCGATTTCCAGCGCCGCGTCTGGACCGCGTTGCAGGCAATTCCCGCCGGACAGACGCGCAGCTATGGGGAACTGGCGCGCACTCTGGGTCAGCCGAGCGCCGTGCGCGCCGTGGCCGGGGCCAACGCCCGCAATCGCATGGCCATTGTCATCCCGTGCCACCGCGTCATCGGCGCCGACGGCAGCCTGACCGGCTATGCCGGGGGGCTGTGGCGCAAGGAAAAGCTGATCGAGGTGGAACGCGGCTATGCCGATGCCTGACCCTTGTGCCCTGAATCGGGCCACTGATGCCGGGCGGCAAGGCGGGAATCGGCTTGACGCGGGCAGCCGGGGCATGTAATCACCCGCGAACGGAATTTCCGGGCGCTGCCTCGCGGCGCCCTTTCACATTGGCGGCAGCCGGTCCACCGCGGCGCCCGCCCGCTGCAACGAAGGAAGAAGATCATGTCGCGCGTTTGCGAACTGACCGGCAAAGGGCCGATGACCGGCAATAACGTCAGCCACGCCAACAACAAGAGCCGTCGCCGGTTCCTGCCGAACCTGAACCATGTGACGCTGATGTCGGAAACGACCGGCCTGTCCTATTCGCTGCGGATTTCGGTCGCCGCGCTGCGTTCGGTCGATCACCGGGGCGGGCTTGATGCGTTTCTGGCCAAGGCCAAGGACGACGAACTGTCGGCCCGCGCGCTGAAGATCAAGCGCGACATCGCCAAGCACGGCGCCGCCGCCTGATACCGGACCGGATCGCGATTTCGGCCCCGCTGGAAACGGCGGGGTTTCTGCATTTGCGGCGGGGCGATTGCCGGGGCGGGCGATTGCGGCTTTAATCGGCCCATGATTCGCCTGACCCATTTCGCGCTGATCCTGATACTGGTTCTGACCAGCACTGCGCTTGGGTCGGCGCGCGGACAGGCGCGCGTGGCCGGGCAGATCGTCATCTGCACGGGCAGCGCCACAATCACCGTCGCGGTGGACGATCAGGGCCAACCCATCACCCGAACGCATTTCTGCCCCGACATGGCGCTGTCGCTGCTGGCCGCCGTGGGTGGGCAACAGGACGCAGCACCTGTTCCGTCGGCGCATCGGATCGACTGGATCGTCACCCGGTATGATGCGCAGTCGCGCGACATCCCTGCCCACAACGCCCGCGATCCCCCCGTCAACCTGTCATAGCCGAAAATTTCAACCAAACGACAGGATGACACCATGAAAACCCTGACTTTCGCCGCCATCGCGGCGCTTATGCCGCTGACCGTGCTTGCCGAAGGCGTGGTCGTGACCGATGCCTATGCCCGCAGCGCGAACCCGCAAAGCGGCGCGGCTTTTTTCCAGGTCGAAAACCAGACCGCGCAGGATTGCACGCTCGTCAATGTGACGTCGGATGTTGCCGAGCGCACCGAATTGCACACCCATCGCGAGGAAAGCGGCGTGATGAAGATGGTGCAGATCGAAAGCATCCCCGTCGCTGCCGGGCAGGTGCATCTGCTGCAACGCGGGGCCGATCACGTCATGTTCCTTGGCCTGCATCAGCCGCTGACCGACGGGCAGGAAGTCGCTTTCTCGCTCGATTTCGGGGATTGCGGCGCGGTGGACGTGACCGCCACGGTCGATAACCAGCGTCAGCCGCAGATGCAGGACGGCGCGCATAACAGCCACTGACGACACCTGAAAATGCGAAGGGGGGCCGGCCCACTCGCGCCTTCCCTCTCATTTTCAGACCCCGGACGGCGCCCGGTGTCTAGCCGTGCCGGGCGGCGATCCGTGCGATCAACGATTGGACCGACGGGCCAAGGTGGGCGGCCAGTAACCCGGCCCCCCGCGCCGAAGGGTGGATACCGTCCGCCAGCAGGTAATCCGCGCGGCGGTCATCCGGCAAGGCAAGGATCGGCGCGTAAAGGTCGGGCAGCAACAGCGCATCGTGCCGCGCCGCCAGACGCGGCCAGATCGCAGCCCAATCCGCGCGACGCGCCTTGTCGCGGATCGGCGCGTCGATACCGACCAGCAGCAGGGGCCGCCCGCCCCGCCCCGCGCGGGTCAGGATCGCGTCAAGGTTTGCCTCGGCCCGTGCGGCGGACCAGCCCAGCAGCAAGTCATTGGCACCCAGGGCGATGATCGCCCCATCGGCCCCACCACGCAGCGCAGGGCCGATGCGGACCCGCCCGCCATAGGTGGTATCGCCCGATAATCCGTGGTTGACGATCCGCGCCGGCGTGCCCGCCGCCGCCAGCCAGCGTTCCAATTGCGGCACCAGCCCGTATCCGGCGGCCAATCCGAAACCCTCGGTCAGACTGTCGCCCAGCATCACGATGCGCGGGCCGCCGGTCGCGGCACACAGGCGGGCGGGCAGAGCCAGCGCCGCAGCCCCCGCCAGAACCGCCCGCCGCCCGATCACGGCGCCCGCCGCAACCGCAGCGCGTTCGTCACCACAAAGACCGATGACAGCGCCATCGCCCCCGCCCCCAGCATCGGCGACAGTTGCGGCCCGCCAAAGGGCACCAGCACCCCCATCGCGACCGGGATCAGCGCCGTGTTATAGGCAAATGCCCAGAACAGGTTCTGCCGGATATTGCGCATCACCGCCCGCGACAGCCGGATCGCCCGCACCACCCCCGAAGGATCGCCGCCCGACAGCACCGCATCGGCACTTTCGATGGCGACATCGGTGCCGGTGCCGATGGCGATGCCGGTATCGGCGGCGGCCAGCGCGGGCGCATCGTTGATGCCGTCGCCCACAAAGACCGTGCCCTTGCCCATGGCGCGGATATGATCCAGCTTGCCCTCGGGCAGCACGCCGGCGATGATCCGGTCGATCCCCAGCAGGTGCCCGACTGCCTGCGCGGTCGCGGGCGTATCGCCGGAAATCATCGCCGTTTGCAGCCCCAGATCATGCAGCCCCCGGATCGCCTCGGCGGCATCATCGCGGGGCGGATCAGCCAGCGCGAAAGCAGCGACATGCGCGCCGCCCACGGCCAGATGCACCGGGGTCGCGCCGGTTTTTGCCCAATCCGTCGCGGCATCAGCCAGCGCGGAGACCGGCGCCACCCCGGCCTCGGACAGCGCGGCCAGGTTGCCGATCAGCACGGCGTGACCATCGACCGTGGCCGACAGGCCGCGTCCCGCGGTTGCGGTCACGCCCTGCGCGGGCGGCAGGTCCAGCCCCTTGGCCGCGTTCACGATGGCGGCGGCCAGCGGGTGTTCCGACTGCGATTCCGCCGCCGCCGCCAGCCGCAGGGCATCGTCGCGATCCCAACCCGGCACTGTTTGCAGATCGGTCAGTTCGGGCCGCCCCATGGTCAGGGTGCCGGTCTTATCAAAAGCGACCACACGCGCCTCGGCCAGACGTTGCAGCGCGTCGCCGCGGCGGAACAGGATGCCAAGTTCCGCACCGCGTCCGGTCCCCACCATGATCGACACCGGCACCGCCAGCCCCATCGCGCAGGGGCAGGCGATGATCAGCACCGCGACGGCGGCCACGAAAGCCGCGGCCAGACCGGGACCAAAGATCATCCAAAAAACAAAGGTCAGCGCCGACAGGGCCATGACGGCGGGCACGAAGATGCGGGTGATCCGGTCCACCAGCGCCTGCACCGGGAGCTTGGTCGCCTGCGCCTCTTCGACCAGCGTGACGATGCGCGACAGCACGGTATCGCCGCCGGTCGCCGTCACCCGCATGACCAGCGCCGAACCGCCATTGACGGTGCCCCCGGTCACGCCATCGCCGGGCTGTTTGACCACGGGAACCGGCTCTCCGGTCAGCATCGCTTCGTCTATCGGGCCGCTGCCCTCGGTGATCTCGCCGTCCACCGCGACCCTTTCGCCGGGGCGCAGACGCACCAGATCGCCGGGCATCAGATCGGCGACCGGCACGGATACCGCGCGCCCGTCGCGCAGCAGGGTGGCGGTGCCGGGTGTCAGCGCGATCAGGTGGCGGATCGCCGCGCCCGCCTGACCGCGCGCCCGCGATTCCAGCCAGCGCCCCATCAGGATCAGCGTAGCAATCACCGCCGCCGCCTCGAAATAGACATGCCGCGCATCGGCGGGCAGCAGGCCAGGGGCCAGCGTAACCACGGTGGAATAGGCAAAGGCCGCTCCGGCCCCAAGCGCGACGAGGCTGTTCATTTCCGGTGCGCCGCGCAGCAGGGCGGGCACGCCGAGGGTAAAGAAAATGCGGCCCGGACCGGCAAGCACGGCAAAGGTCAGGATCATCTGCACGATCCACAAGGGTCTCTCGCCCACCAGCCCGTGGAGCCAGTGATGGAACGCCGACACCGCATGGCCGCCCATTTCCATCACGAACACCGGCAGGGTCAGCGCCAGCGCAACCAGAAAGCGCCGGCGCAGCCCGGCGGTTTCCTGCGCCTGCGCCATGCCGGAATCATGCGAAGCGCCAGCTTCGCGCGGGGCGGTGGGATAGCCCTTGGCGGTGACGGCATCGGCCAGCGCCTGCGGGGTGACGCCGCCGTCATGTGTGACGCGCGCGCGGCCTGTCGCCAGATTGACAACCGCGCTTTGCACGCCGGGCAACGCGGTCAGGGTGCGCTCGACCCGGCCAGAGCAGGCGGCGCAGGTCATCCCCTGAACGGTCAGAAAGCTGTCGTGCGATGTGGCGGGATCAGCGGTAAGGGTATTTGTCATGGTGGTATCCTGTCGCATAAGCCATTGAAACACGGTCAAGGACAGGGGGCGGCGGACCCTGGGGCCGCCGGGGTGCACGCTGTGGCAGTTCGGAAACCGCAGGCGCCGCAATCAGGTCATGGTCGATGCGGGGGCGGCGCGGATGCGCCATGACCGGACGGGCCAGACGACGCCGCGCCGCCGGATGACAGCGACAGCCGCGCCCGCCCCTGCCCCGGCACAGATGCGCGGGGCGCCGGGTGGCCCGACGCGGGCAACAGGAAGGCGCGGCATGGTCCATCCCTGTCAGATGTGGCCGCCACGCCGCCGCGTCAAGGGAAACCCACCGATGACAGGGCGGATGACAAGGGATTGAGTTGCACCCGCCCCCGTTCACCGTATATGGATTCCAGATATTGTCATGATACCGGGATTGTCACGATGAACCGCCGCCAGATTATGTCGCTTGCGCTGCCGCTGATCGCCGCGCCGTCGCTTGCCCTTGCGCAGGCCGGGGCACCGGCCGCGACGCA
>JAUNUO010000020.1:22078-25221 GCA_030538135.1 Paracoccus sp. (in: a-proteobacteria) | reverse complement strand
CAGGGCCGCGACACCGCCATCCGCATCCACGGCACGACCGAGCCGAATTCCATCGGCCGCGCCGTGTCGAACGGCTGCCTGCGGATGCGCAACGAGGCGGTGATGAGCCTTTACGATCAGGTGCCGATCGGCACGCCCGTCTGGGTTTATTGATCCCGCCTTGCGCGACATCACGCTGACTTCGGTGGCGGACCCGGCTCTGACCGGGTTCGATGCCATCATCGACGTGCGATCCCCATCGGAATTTGCCCAGGATCATCTGCCCGGCGCGATCAACCTGCCGGTGCTGTCGGATGAAGAGCGTGCGCAGGTCGGCACGATCTATAAGCAGGTGTCCCCCTTTGACGCGCGGAAACTGGGCGCGGCGTTGGTCGCGGCCAATGCGGCGCGCCATATCGCGGGGCCTCTGGCGGGCTATCCGGGCAGTTGGCGGCCGCTTGTCTATTGCTGGCGTGGCGGACAGCGATCCGGCGGGTTCGGCGTCATCCTGTCTCAGATCGGCTGGCGCGTGTGCCGGATCGCGGGCGGTTACAAGGCGTGGCGGCGGCTGGTGGTCGGCCGGGTGCAGACCGGCGGCATTCCCGCGCCGGTGATCGTGCTGGATGGCAACACCGGATCGGCCAAGACCGCGATCCTGTCACGGCTGGCCGCGCGCGGGGTTCAGGTCATCGACCTCGAAGGGCTGGCCAACCATCGCGGATCGCTGTTCGGGGCGATGCCGGGCGGGCAGCCGGGGCAAAAGCTGTTCGAAGGACGGCTGGCCACGGAGCTGGACCGGCTTGACCCCGCCCGCCCCGTGGTGATCGAGGCCGAAAGCAGCCGTATCGGCGCATTGACCCTGCCGCGTGCGGTCTGGCAAGCGATCTGCACCGCACCGCGCATCCGCCTGTCGGTGCCGGTCGCCGAACGCGCCGCTTTTACCGCCCGCACCTATGACGCCACGGCAGATGCGGCCGCCATCGTGAACCGTCTGCGCCCGCTGCATCCGGCGGATCGGATCGAAAACTGGCTGGCACTGGCCGACCGGGGCGATTGGCCCGCGCTGGCCGAAGGGCTGATGCGCGACCATTACGACCCGCGCTATGAAAAGCATCGGGCACGCTTTGGCGACCGAGAACAGGCGGTGGTGACGGTGGACCGGCTGGACGACGGCGGATTGGACAGCGCGGCGGATGCGGTGCAGGCGGCGCTGAACGCATGGGCAAACACCGGCTGATCCGCACTGGGATCAGCGGCTGTCCCGCAAGAACCGGTGCAGCACCCGTTCCAGCTTGGCCGCGCCAAGCGGTGCCATCGCCTTGGTGTGGTCATGGCTGATCGCCTCGTCCGACAGACCCGCGCCCATGTTGGTGATGACCGAAACGGCGGCCACGCGCAGGCCCAGAAACCGGGCGAGGATGATTTCCGGCACGGTGGACATGCCGACCGCATCCATGCCCAGAACCTTTGCCGCGCGGATTTCGGCGGGTGTTTCAAAGGACGGACCGGAAAACCAGCCATAGACGCCTTCGGGCAGGACCACCCCCTCGGCCCGCGCCGCTGCCGCCAGCGCCGCGCGCAGGCCGAGGTCATGGGCATCGGTCATCGGCACGAAGCGCGCATCGGTGCGTTCACCGATCAGCGGGTTCGCCCCGGCAAAGGCAATGTGATCGGACAACAGCATCAGGCTGCCCGGCGGCATGTCCGCCCGCAGCGAACCGGCGGCATTGGTCAGGATCAGCCGGTCACATCCCAGTTCCGCCAGCACCTCAAGCGGCAGGCGCATCGCGTCGGCACAGCCCGTTTCATAGTAATGCGACCGCCCGCCGAACACGGCGACGCGCCGCCCTTGCAGCGTGCCGATCACCAGTTGCGGCACATGGCCCGACACGCCGGCATGCGGAAACCCCGGCAGGTCGTCGTAAGGGATCGCCACGCCCTCCACCGTGCCCGCCAGATGCCCCAGCCCCGACCCGAGGATCATCCCGTATTCCGGCGGCTGATCCCCAGCCCGCGACCGGATCAGCCGGGCCAGTTCAACGCTCTTTGACATAGGGCTCTCCTCCGGCGCGGGGCGGGATGGCGCGGCCGACGAAACCGGCCAGAATGATGACCGTCAGAATATAGGGCAGCGCGCTCATGAACATCGAAGGGATGGTCAGCGGGCCGATCTGAAGGTTCGGGTAATAATTGGCAATCGCCTCCATCACGCCGAACAGAAAGGTCGCCAGCAACGCATACCACGGCCGCCATTTCGCAAAGATCAGCGCCGCCAGCGCGATGAAGCCACGCCCGGCAGTCATGTCCTTGACGAAACCGGCCGACAGTCCGGTGGCCAGATAGGCACCGGCGATGCCGCACAGCACGCCGCAGATCATCACGGCGGCAAAGCGCAGCCGCGCCACCGATACCCCCGCCGTATCGACCGACGCCGGGTTTTCACCGACCGCCCGCAGCCGCAGCCCGAACCGTGTGCGATACAGCACCCACCAGGTCAGCGGCACGAACAGGAAGGCGACATAGACCAGAAGGGTATGCCCGGAAATCAGCTCGGCATAGATCGGCCCGATCACCGGCAGATCGCGCAGGGTCGCAGCGAACGGCAGGGTGATTTCCGAAAACCGCCCGTCCCCGCTGAGCGAGGGGGTGCGTCCGCCCAGACCAAAGATCCGCTGCCCCAGCAGCACCGTCAGCCCCGCCGCCAGAAAGTTGATGGCGACGCCCGAAATTAGCTGATTTCCCCGGAAACTGATCGAGGCCAGCCCGTGGATCAGCGATAACACCAGCGACCCAATAATCCCCGCCATCAGCCCCAGCCAGACATTGCCGGTGATCGCGGCCACGGCGGCAGATGTGAACGCCGCCATCAGCATCTTGCCTTCCAGCCCGATGTCGAACACGCCCGCGCGTTCCGAATACAGCCCCGCCAGACAGGCCAGCAACAGCGGCGTCATCAGGCGGATCGAACTGTCCAGAATCTGGATGATTGCGGCGTAATCCATCAGTGACGCTCCGTCGCCATGCGCAAGGCCATGATGGCCAGAAAGCCACCCAAAGCCGCCTCGATCCAGCGCCGCGCTCGGTTATAGACGACGCGCACCGGGCGCGAGGACAGCACCACCGCATAGAACCCATGCCCCGCCAGCGACAGCAGGAACCCGCCC
>JAUNUO010000020.1:17558-21978 GCA_030538135.1 Paracoccus sp. (in: a-proteobacteria) | reverse complement strand
TTCCGCGCCAACCCCAAGGATCAGCGCCACCGCAGGGCCGGGCGACATCACGCCGACGATCTGGATCGTATAGGCGGCCAGAAAAGCGGGCCAATAGGGCAGCAGCCAATCCATCACGCCCCCTTGCGCCGCAGCGCCATGAACAGCCGCTCAAGCGGGATGCGCACCATGTTGTCCAGCGCCCCGGTGAACAGGATCACCAACGCCTGAATGACCACGATCAGTTCACGCGGGATCGAGGTCCACAGCGCCAGCTCGCCCCCGCCTTGATACAGGAACCCGAACAAAAGCGCGGCCAGCAACACCCCCACCGGATGATTGCGCCCCATCAGCGCCACGGCGATGCCGATGAAGCCCGCCCCCTCGACGTTGTTCAGGACCAGCCGTTCGGCCTCGCCCATGACGTTGTTGATCGCCATCAGCCCGGCCAACCCGCCGGAAATCAGCATGGCGATCACGGTGATCCGCACCGGGCTGATCCCGGCATACAGCGCGCCCGGTTCGGATTTGCCGAAGGCCCGGATCTCGTATCCCAGCCGTGTCCGCCACAGCAGCAGCCAGACCAGAACGCAGGCGGCCAGCGCAATCAGGAAGGTGACGTTGACCGGCGTGTTCCGGCCCCATGCGATCCCCACCGCGGACAGCATCTCGCTGATCTTGGGCAGGTTCGTCGTATCGGGAAACCGGGCCGAGGCCGGGTCCATGCTGCCGACCGGGCGCAGCACGTTGACCAGCACATAGTTCAGCACGGCGGCGGCGATAAAGTTGAACATGATCGTCGTGATGACGATATGGCTGCCCCGTTTGGCTTGCAGCCATGCGGGGATCAGCGCCCAGGCCGCCCCGAACAGCGCCGCCGCGAGCATTGCCGCAGGCAGCGCGATTCCCCAATGCGGCCATGGAAACGCCAGCAGGATCAGCGCGACGCCAAGCCCGCCCATTGCCGCCTGCCCCTCGCCGCCGATGTTGAACAGCGCGGCGTGATAGGCGACCATGACCGCCAGCCCGGTAAAGATGAAATTCGTCGCGTAATACAGCGTAAAACCCCAGCCATAGCTGGACCCAAGCGCCCCCGTGACCATGGTCTTAAGCGCCTCGTACGGGCTTTCCCCGATAGCAAGGATCACCAGCGCCGAAATCCCGAAGGCCAGCAGCAGCGAAATCAGCGGCGTCAGGATCACATCGGCCCATTTCGGCATCTTGTCCATCAGGCGCCCCCGCCGCTTCCTGTTTGTTTAAATACGCCCGCCGGAGGCGTCCCGCCCGTGCCATCCCCGGTGATCCCGGCCATCAGCAGGCCCAGTTCCCCCGCCGTCGTCTGATCGGGCAGACGCTCGCCCATGATGCGCCCGTCGAACATCACCGCGATGCGGTCGGACAGGGCCATGATCTCGTCCAGTTCGACCGAGACCAGCAGCACCGCCTTGCCCGCATCGCGCAATTCGATGATGCGTTTGTGGATGAACTCGATCGCGCCGATGTCCACGCCGCGCGTCGGCTGACCGATCAGCAACAGGTCGGGGTTTCGCTCGATCTCGCGGGCGCAGACGATTTTCTGCTGGTTGCCGCCGGAAAAATTGCGGGCGGCCAGATCGCAGCTTGGCGGGCGGATGTCGAACCGTTCGATCTTGCCCGCGGCATCGCGCCGGATCGCATCCCTGTCTATGAAGGGGCCGTTCGAGAACGCCGGATCGTCGTGATAGCCGAAGGCGACGTTTTCCCAGGCGGAAAAATCCATGATGAGGCCCTCGGCCTGCCGGTCCTCGGGGACATGGCCGATCCCCGCGCGGCGGCGGCTGCCGGCGTCTGCACCGCGCCCCGTCAGCGGCAGCGCCTGCCCGTTCAGACTGATCGCGCCATCCAGCCGCGCGCCTTTTTCGGGGAAGCCGCCCAGAATTTCCAGCAGTTGCGTCTGCCCGTTGCCCGAAACCCCGGCGATGCCCAGAACCTCGCCCGCGCGGATGTCAAAGCTGATGCCTCGCAGCCGTTCCACGCCGTCCTCATCGACCATGCGCAGCCCCTCGACCTGCAAGACCGGCGCGCCGGGGCGTGCGGGCGCCTTGTCCACGCGCAACAGCACCTTGCGGCCCACCATCATCTCGGCCAGTTCCTCGGGGCTGATGTCCGCCGTGCGCACATGGTCGACCATTTCACCGCGCCGCATGACCGATACGTTGTCGGTGATCTCCATGATTTCGCGCAGCTTGTGGGTAATCAGGATGATGGTTTTGCCTTCGTCCCGAAGGCCGCGCAGGATGCGGAACAGGTGGTCGGCCTCGGCAGGGGTCAGAACGCCGGTGGGTTCGTCCAGGATCAGAATGTCGGCCTGCCGATACAGCGCCTTGAGGATTTCCACCCGCTGCTGATGGCCGACCGAAAGATCCTCGACGACGGCATCGGGATCAACGTTCAACTGATATTCCGCCGCCAGATCGCGCAACACGCCGCGCGCCTTGGCCAGCGAGGGGCGCAGCAGCGCGCCGTCCTCGGCCCCCAGAATGACGTTTTCCAGAACGGTGAAATTCTGCACCAGTTTGAAATGCTGGAACACCATGCCGATGCCCGCGCGGATCGCGGTCATGGAATCGGTGATGGCCAGCGGCGCGCCATTCACAAGAATCTCTCCCGCGTCGGGTTTGTAGAACCCGTAAAGGATCGACATCAGTGTCGATTTACCGGCGCCGTTTTCGCCGATGATGCCGTGAATCGTACCGCGCGGCACGGCAAGGGTGATGTCGCGGTTGGCTTGAACCGGACCGAAGGCCTTGGAAATGCCGCGCAATTCGATGGCAAAGGGGGCGGCCTGATGCCGCCCCTTCTCCGGTTGTCCGGCTGTGGTCATCAGCCGGCCGGGCACAGGTTGTCGGACATGTAATCATGCACCTTGATCTCGCCGGCGATGATCTTGGCCTTGGCCTCGTCCACGGCGGCCTGCATTTCAGGCGTGACCAGCGCAGCGTTGTTCTCATCGACGGCCACCCCGACGCCATCGACCGACAGGTCCATCACCTTGATGCCCGGCTCGATCGCATCGGGTCCACCCGCAAAGCTGTCATAGACCGCGTTGTCCACGCGTTTGACCATCGAGGTCAACACCTTGCCCGGATGGAGGTGGTTCTGGTTGCTGTCCACGCCGATGGACAGGATACCTTCATCGGCGGCGGTCTGAAGAATGCCGATGCCGGTGCCGCCCGCCGCCGCAAAGATGACGTCCGCGCCCTGAGATTTCTGCGCGCGGGCCAGTTCTCCGCCCTTCACCGGGTCGTTCCATGCCGCGGGCGTGGTACCGGTGTAATTGATCAGCAGCTTGCCATCGGGCCGCGTCGCCTTGAAACCCTGCGCATAGCCGCATTCGAACTTGTGGATCAACGGCACGTCCATGCCGCCGATGAACCCGACCGTTCCGGTGGTCGAAGCCATCGCGGCCATTACCCCGGCCAGATAAGATCCCTGTTCGTCGCTGAACACGATCGACTGCACGTTTGGCTGTTCCACCGCCATGTCGATAAGGACGAACTTTGTATCGGGATAATCGGGGGCGACCTTGCTCAACACGTCACCGAATGCAAAGCCGGTCATGACGACCGGATTGGCGCCGGTTTCGGACAGACGGCGCAGGGCCTGTTCGCGCTGCGCCTCGGACTGCATTTCCAGTTCCTTGTAGGTGCCGCCGGTTTCATCGGCCCACCGTTTCGCGCCGGTATAGGCGGCCTCGTTGAAGGATTTGTCGAACTTGCCGCCCAGATCAAAGATCAGCGCCGGTTCGGCCAGCGCCGCACCCGAACACAGCGCCAGCACCGCAGCGCCACCCAGCAGCCGGAATTTCATCATCGTCATCGCGTTTCCTCACCTGTTCTTGTGGCGGGCGACTCTGCCCGCTTGAATGGCCAGATTAGGGCGCAACCGCCGAAAGGGGTCAACTGGTTTCTTGGGGATGGCGCTGCGTCATGGCGCGCATTTCCCGGGCTTTTTCAGGGCGATGCGCCACTGAGCAGCGGCTTGCGCAGGACAAGGGCGTCCAGCCCCGGCCCGTAATAATCGCGCCGCCGCCCCGCCTCGGTCCAGCCATCGGCGGCATATAGCGACCGCGCCGGGGTATTGTCGGCGGCCACCTCAAGAAATGCCTCGTCCGCGCCATTCCGGGCTGCCGCGACCGCAAAGCCCTGCATCAGGGCACGGGCCACGCCCTGACGCCGCGATTCAGGCGCGACGGCGACGGTCAGCAGTTCGGCCTCGCCGGCGATGGCGCGGCCGATCAGAAAGCCACCGGCACGCAGCAGCAGGAACGATCCGGGGGCCGACAGCACATCGGCCATTTCGGCTGCATTCCACGGGCGCGGCGTGGTAAAGCATCGCGCATGCAGCGCAGCCATATCGGCGGGGGTCACGTCAGGATCACCGGGCCACGGTCACGCGCGGG
>JAUNUO010000020.1:9540-17458 GCA_030538135.1 Paracoccus sp. (in: a-proteobacteria) | reverse complement strand
CTGCACATACAGCCGGTCCTGCCGGGCATCCGCGCTGGTCACCACCGCGCCGGTCTGACCGAAACGCAGCGCATCAAGCGTGGTGACCCCCACGACGGGAATCCGCAGCGACAAGGCCAGCCCGCGCGCCGCCGCAACGGCAATCCGCACGCCGGTAAAATTGCCCGGCCCCGTGCCGACCCCGACCGCATCCAGATCGGCCCAGGTCGTGCCCACATCCGCCAGCATCTGTTCCAGCAGGGGAAACAGCCGTTCCGCCTGACCCTTGGTCATGTCCTCGTGACGGGTCGTCAACACCCGGTCGCCCGATAGCAAAGCGGCCGCGCAATGCGCGGCCGATGTGTCGAAACCCAGCGTCAGGTCAGGCAACGGGGCGAACCTCGACCACCTCGGGGATATAATGGCGCAGCAGGTTCTCGATCCCCATTTTCAGGGTCAGCGTGGACGAGGGGCACCCCGCGCAGGCGCCCTGCATGTGCAGATAGACGATGCCGCGATCAAAGCCGTGAAAGGTGATGTCGCCGCCATCCTGCGCCACGGCGGGACGAACGCGGGTATCCAGCAATTCCTTGATCTGATCGACAATCTCGGCGTCGGGACCGCTGTGTTCGGCATGACCGCCCGCCGCGGGCGCGGCACCCCCACCCGCAATCACGGGTGCGCCGGATTGATAATGATCCATGATCGCGCCCAGAACCGGCGGTTTCAGGTGGTCCCAGACCGCGTCATCGGCCTTGGTCACGGTGACGAAATCGGCACCCAGAAACACCCCGGTCACGCCCGGCACCGCAAAGATGCGCTGCGCAAGGGGCGATGCGGTGGCGGAATCCGAGGTCGGGAAATCGGCGGTTCCCTGCGCACCCAGCACGGTTTCGCCGGGCAGGAATTTCAGCGTCGCCGGGTTCGGCGTGGTTTCGGTCTGGATGAACATGGCGGACTCCTTTGATTGTGACATATGGGTGCCGCGCGACCTGCGGTCAAGCACGATGGGGATTGCGTCGCAAAGCGTCTTGTCGTCCCGCGCCGGCCTGCCTAGCCTGCGGGTCATGGACCCGCTGAAATCCGCCATAGCCGCCCGCCGCGACGATCTGATCGCGCTGACGCAGGATCTGATCCGCATCCCGACGCTGAACCCGCCGGGGCGGCATTACCACGACATCTGCGATTATCTGGAATCGCGGCTGGCGCCCACGGGCTGGGACTGTCGTCTGGTGCGCGCGCATGGCGCGCCCGGCGATTCCGAGGAATTTCCCCGCTGGAACATCGTGGCGCGGCGGACAGGCGCGCGGCCCGGCGATTGCGTGCATTTCAACAGCCATCACGATGTGGTCGAGGTCGGCCACGGCTGGACCCGCGACCCGTTCGGCGGCGCGGTCGAGGGCGACCGCATCTATGGCCGGGGCGCCTGCGACATGAAGGGCGGACTGGCCGCCAGCATCATCGCCGCCGAGGCTTTTGTCGCGCTGCATCCGGGTCACGCGGGCAGCATCGAAATCAGCGCCACGGCGGACGAGGAATCGGGCGGTTTCGGCGGCGTGGCCTTTCTGGCATCCGAGGGCGCCTTTGCCCATGTGAACCACGTCATCATCCCCGAACCCCTGCACAAGGACCGCATCTGTCTGGGCCATCGCGGCGTCTGGTGGGCGGAAATCGAAACGCAGGGGCGCATCGCGCATGGGTCGATGCCCTTTCTGGGCGATTGCGCCATCCGTCACATGGGCGCGGTGATCGAGCAGATGGAAACGCATCTGTTTCCGCTGCTGGCGGGCAAGCGCACGGCCATGCCGGTGATCCCCGAAGGCGCGCGGTCATCGACGCTGAACATCAACTCGATCCACGGCGGCGAGGCCGAGCCGCCCGAAGGCTATACCGGACTGCCCGCCCCCTGTGTGCCCGACCGCTGCCGCATCGTGATCGACCGCCGCTTTCTGATCGAGGAGGACATATCCGAGGTCAAGGCCGAGGTGACGGCGCTTCTGGAACGGGTGCGGGCGGAACGGCCGAGCTTTCGTTACGAGGTGCGCGACCTGTTCGAGGTGCAGCCCTCGATGACCGACCGCGACGCGCCGGTGGCCCGGTCCACCGCCGCCGCGATCCGGCGTGTGCTGGGGCGGCGGGCGGGCTATGTCGTCAGCCCCGGCACCTATGACCAGAAACACATCGACCGGATCGGACGGCTGAAGAATTGCATCGCCTATGGCCCCGGCGTGCTGGAACTGGCGCATCAGCCCGACGAATGGATCGGCATTCAGGACATGCTGGACAGCGCAACGGTAATGGCGCTGGTGCTTGACGATCTGCTGGCGTGAGCCGGGGGCGCGGTTGCGCCCGAAGATGCGCATTTGGGCAAACAGCAAGCCGGGCGCCGCTTACATCCCCTCGACCCGCATCAGCACGAAGACCGAGCGTTGTTCCTTGTTGATCTGGTCGTCGCTGACCATCACGAACAGGTCGTCGCTGATCTGGGCGAGACCCTCGAAATTGGCGTCGGTAATACCGGGCACGTTGATCGGCGCGGGAGTGGTCGGGCAGGTGCCATTGTCGCAGGCGGCCGGGTCCAGCAGGCGCAGATTGGTCAGCAGGGCGTCGGTGGCGTCGTTCTGGCTGCGTTCGAGGATCAGCATCCGGCCATCGTCCAGCGCCGAGACGGCCTTGATCCGCGTCGCCTCGACCTCGGGCATGGTATAGCCCAGATCACGGCCGTCGCTGGTCAGCAGGCCATGGCGGACAGTGCCGTCGCCAAGGCGTTGCGGGCGTTCGGGGGCGGTCAGGAACCAGCCCTCGGGGTGGCGGGTCAGTGATTCGGGGCCTTGATTGCCGGGGCGGGCGTCCAGCGCGGCGGTCAGGCCATCGGGCAGGGGCAGGTCATCGATCATCCGGCCATCGGTGCCGAAAATGCCCGCGCGCGGGCCGCCTTCGCTAAGGATCATCAGGCGCGGCTGGCCGTCAGCGGTTGTCAGCGCCAGTGCCTCGGCGTCGAAATCCTTGCCGCGCAGGCGTTCACCCTCGGCATCGGTCAGGCGGACGCCGCCCGCAGGCGTCAGGGTCAGCCGGTCGCCCGTCACATCCAAATCGAAGGTGTAAAGGTCGTTCTGATCGGAGACGCCATAGAGAACCCCGCTGGCCGGATCGAAGGCCAGACCGGACACCTCGGCCAGCGAACGGTCGCCGACCTCCATTTCGGGCAGCACCACCGTATCCAGAACGGTGACGGTAAAGGCCTGCGCTGCGGCCGGAGTCATCAGCGCAAATGCAAGGGCGGCAAGGGTCGGGGTGGTCATCGGCAATCCTGTTTCGCGTTCAGATTGTGACAATAACGCGACAAGGCGGCGAATATTTCCCAAAAAAGAAAGGCCGCGCGGTTCTGCGCGGCCTTTTGCCTGTTTTGTGCGGGTCAGCCCTTCGGCCCGGCCTCAAGCGCGTCCTCGAAGGTGCGCAGGCCGGTGCGGGGCGATTGCACCAGAACGGCCATGTTGCCCGGCTTGTGCTGGTTCTTGTACATCTTCATATGCGCATCCGGAATTTCGGCCCAAGGGAACACCTCGGACATGCAGGGATCGATGCGGCGTTCCAGCATCAGCTTGTTCGCGGCGGATGCCTGTTTCAGATGGGCAAAGTGGCTGCCCTGCAAACGCTTCTGGTGCATCCACATGTAACGCACATCGAAGGTGCAGTTGAACCCGGTGGTGCCGGCGCAGATCACCACCATGCCGCCCTTTTTACAGACCAGCGCAGACACCGGGAACGTCGCCTCGCCGGGGTGTTCAAACACGATATCGACGTTGTTGCCCTTGCCGGTGATGTCCCAGATCGCCTTGCCGAACTTGCGCGCCTCGGTGAACCACTCCTTGTATTCCGGGCTGTTCACCTTGGGCAGCGCGCCCCAGCAGTTGAAATCCTTGCGGTTGATGACACCTTTCGCCCCAAGGGCCATGACGAAATCGCGCTTGTCCTCTTCCGATATGACGCCGATGGCATTGCCGCCCGCCGCGTTGATAAGCTGGATCGCGAACGATCCCAGACCGCCCGAAGCACCCCAGACCAGCACGTTGTGGCCCGGTTTCAGCTCGTGCGGCTCGTGGCCGAACAGCATCCGGTAGGCGGTGGCCAGCGTGAGCGTATAGCAGGCCGATTCTTCCCAGGTCAGGTGGCGCGGGCGGGGCATCAATTGCTGTGCCTGAACGCGGGTGAACTGGGCGAACGACCCGTCGGGGGTCTCGTAGCCCCAGATCCGCTGGGTCGGCGAATACATCGGGTCGCCGCCGTTGCATTCCTCGTCGTCGCCATCGTCCTGGTTGCAGTGGATCACCACCTCATCCCCGACCTTCCAGCGTTTCACCTTGTCGCCCACGGCCCAGATGATCCCCGAGGCATCCGACCCGGCGATGTGATAGGGGGCCTTGTGCCCGTCGAAGGGGCTGATCGGCTGGCCGAGACCGGCCCAGATGCCGTTGTAGTTGACGCCCGCGGCCATCACCAGAACCAGCACCTCGTGGCTGTCGATGGACGGGGTTTCGACCACCTCGACCTGCATGGCCGTGTCGGGTTCGCCGTGGCGTTCACGCCGGATCGCCCACGCATACATCTGCTTCGGCACGTGACCCAGGGGCGGCATCTCGCCGATTTCATACAGATCCTTTTGCGGCGCGTCATAGGGCGCGATCGGGGTCGGGGCATCAAGGGCCATCAATACTCTCCTGTTCGAATGCCGCGATGCAGAATCGCGGCCGCATTCGGGCAAGCGATACTCGGCAATACGCAACAATGCAACACCAACGCAGCGTTAATTGTAATAATCTGTCTGCGGCATCGCAGCATTTCCAAGCCGTCCCGGCAATAGCCCCGCATTGTCTCGCGCCGCGCCGCAGCGAATTGACGGCGTAGCAATGTTTCGGTATCCGGTCATCAACCGTAATATTGTTGCGAGCCGTGACGATGACCCAGAAAGACAAGCCGTGGCTGTTCCGCACCTATGCGGGCCATTCGACCGCCGCCAAATCCAACGCGCTGTATCGCGGCAATCTGGCCAAGGGGCAGACCGGCCTGTCGGTCGCCTTCGACCTGCCCACCCAGACCGGCTATGACAGCGATCACGTTCTGGCGCGGGGCGAGGTCGGCAAGGTCGGCGTGCCGATCTGCCATCTGGGCGACATGCGGGCGCTGTTCGATCAGATTCCGCTGGAACAGATGAACACCTCGATGACGATCAACGCCACCGCGCCTTGGCTCTTGTCGCTTTATATCGCTGTCGCGCAGGAACAGGGCGCCGATATTTCCGCCCTGCAAGGCACGGTGCAGAACGATCTCATCAAGGAATATCTGTCGCGCGGCACCTATATCTGTCCGCCAAAACCATCGCTGGCGATGATTACCGATGTTGCCGCCTATACGCGCGAGCATCTGCCGAAATGGAACCCGATGAACGTCTGTTCCTATCACCTGCAAGAGGCCGGGGCGACGCCGCAGCAGGAACTGGCCTATGCGCTGGCCACGGGGATCGCGGTGCTGGACGATCTGAAAACCAAGGTGCCCGAGGCAGAATTTCCCGCAATGGTCGGCCGGATTTCGTTCTTTGTGAACGCGGGCATCCGATTCGTGACCGAACTGTGCAAGATGCGCGCCTTTACGGAACTGTGGGATGAAATCTGCCGCGACCGTTACGGGATCGAGGACGAGAAGTACCGCCGGTTCCGCTATGGCGTGCAGGTCAACAGCCTTGGCCTGACCGAACAGCAGCCCGAAAACAACGTCTATCGCATCCTGCTGGAAACTCTGGCCGTCACGCTGTCGAAAAACGCGCGGGCGCGGGCGGTGCAATTGCCCGCCTGGAACGAGGCGCTTGGCCTGCCGCGCCCGTGGGATCAGCAATGGTCGCTGCGGATGCAGCAGATTCTGGCCTATGAAACCGATCTTCTGGAATTCGGCGATCTGTTCGACGGCAACCCGGTGATCGCCGCCAAGGTCGAGGAACTGAAATCCGGCGCGCGCGATGAACTGGCGACGCTGGACGCCATGGGCGGGGCGATTGCCGCGATCGACTATATGAAGGGCCGTCTGGTCGAGGCGAATGCCGAACGGCTGAACCGGATCGAGGCGAATGAAACCGTGGTGGTCGGCGTCAACCGCTGGCAGCAGGGCGAGGAATCGCCGCTGACCGCAGGGGATGGCGCGATCATGGTGGTCGATCCGGCTGTGGAACAGGATCAGATCGCGCGGCTGAACGACTGGCGCGCGGGCCGGGACGAAGGCGCGGTGCAGCTTGCGCTTGGTGCGCTGCGTGACGCGGCAAAGGCGGGTAAGAACATCATGCCCTGGTCAATCGCGGCGGCCAAGGCGGGCGCGACCACGGGCGAATGGGCCGGGATCATGCGCGCCGTCCACGGCGAATACCGCGGCCCGACGGGCGTATCGGCCAGTCCCTCGAACCGCACCGAGGGGCTGGAGCCGATCCGCGAGGCCGTCGATGCCGTCAGCGCCCGCCTTGGCCGGCGGCTGAAATTCGTGGTCGGCAAGCCGGGGCTGGACGGTCATTCCAACGGCGCCGAACAGATCGCCTTCCGCGCCCGCGATTGCGGCATGGACATCACCTATGACGGCATCCGTCTGACGCCCGAACAGATCGTCACCGCCGCCCGCGATCAGGATGCCCATGTCGTCGGCGTGTCGATCCTGTCGGGCAGCCACCTGCCTTTGATCGAGGAACTGATGGATCGGATGCGCGCAGCGGGCCTGACGCATGTGCCGGTCGTCGTGGGCGGGATCATCCCCGATGACGACGCCGCCCGGCTGACGGGCATGGGCGTGGCGCGGGTCTATACGCCCAAGGATTTCGAGCTGAACCGCATCATGATGGATATCGTCGCGCTGGCCGAGCCGGGGGACAAGGCGGCCTGAGAGGTGAAGGACCGGGGGCTTTGTGCCCCCGGACCCCCGCAGGATATTTTCGAACAGAAGATCACGCGGCAGTGCGGCGGCGCATGATCGCCAACGCGCCCATTGCGGTCACGATCAACAGACCACCAGCGGGCAGCGGGATCGGGGCCGGGGACAGTGCCGTCAGGCTGGCACGGCTGCGGTCGGTGTAATCGGTGAAGAAGCCGTCATAGCCGAGGTTCAGCAGCGCGGCGATCCGCGCATCGGATTCGGCCTGCGTCAGCGGGCGCAGCGTATAGCCATGCACCGCCAGCCCCAGCCCGTGCGCCGCCTCGACAAAGCCGCGGGTCAGCGACACGGCGGCGCTGGCACCGCCCATCGACACGCCCAGACTGTCGGCGAAGGTCGCGATCTCGGCCAGCGTCATTCCGCCCACCGCATAGTCACCACCGATCATGCTGGCGCCGCCCAAGGCTGCCAGAAACTGGCTGGCGCCGGTTTCGGCCTGAATCGTGCCGATCATGCGCAGCGCGTCGAAGTCAAAGCTCTGGATGATGACGCGGTCGTCGCGGCTGTTGAACCCGGCGGCGCTCAGCTTTTCGACGATCTGGCGGTTCATGGCTTCCGAGGTCGGGCTTTTCGCCTCGGGATAGACGCCGATGCTGTCGCCGGACGCGGCGTTATGAGCCGTCAGGAAATTCAACACTTCGTCAAAGGTGGGCACTTGATAGGGATTGGCCATCGACGGGCTGAAACCGGGATAATCCGCCGCCGCCTGCGGACCATAGGGCTGCACGGTCAGTTGCTTGATCTCGGCCAGGGTAAAATCGCCGACGCGATAGCTGTCGCGGCCGGGAAAGATGTCCTGCGCGTTGGTGGTGCGGATCAGCGTGGTGTCGTGCATCGCCACCAGCACCCCGTCCGAGGTCAGTTGCAGGTCCGGTTCGATATAATCGGCACCCAGCCGGATCGCCAGTTCGTAACCGCCCAACGTATGTTCGGGCAGATAACCGGACGCGCCGCGATGCGCGACGACCAGCGGGGC
>JAUNUO010000020.1:2665-9440 GCA_030538135.1 Paracoccus sp. (in: a-proteobacteria) | reverse complement strand
ATCACCCAGACCGGCGTCAGATAGGTATAGGCCATGACCTTGGCCGAAGGCAGGCGCAGCGCCGCGAATTGCAACAGCACGGTCGTGCCCGCCGTGGCAAAAACTGCGATATAGACCAGCGTCACCCAGACGATCATCGGCAGGTGCAGCCAGTCGGTGTCACGGATCGCGGGCCCGCCCCAGACCAGCAGGATCAGCGCCGCCGCCGCCAATGTGCCAAAGGCAAAGGACAGCGCGCCCTCGCCCCGGTTGAGGCGACGCACCATCGGCGTATAAAGCGCATGGGCCGCACAGCCGATCAGATAGATCGTCTCGCCGCGCCCGAGTTCCAGCCGCGCCATCGCCGCCAGATCGCCACCAAAAATCACCCACAGCGCCCCCACCCCGCCAAGGGCAAGGGCGGCGGCCATGCGCGGCGTCGTGCGTTGCCGCATCAACCACCAGCCGAAGACCGCCGACATGACCGGGGTCAGGGTGAACACCGCGCTGGCCGATACGGCGGGCGCGGTCTTCAGCCCCTCGAACATGAGGACGAAATAGGCCGCGAACAGCCCGCCCACCACGCCATAGCGCCACGGCGCGGCGAAAACGCGCGGCGACAGGCCCGGCCCGGCCAGCGCAAGACCGGCCACGATCCCGGCCGCGATGGCCAGCCGCGCGGCGCTGATCGCCGCCGGGTCGATCAGATTCGCCGCCCGGACACCCAGAGAAAACGACGCGGCCACCAGTATCGAAAACACCAGCATCGCCGCGTGGCCGCGCAGTGATTCGACCCGCGTGCGCGCAACAGTGAGTGTCCTCATACCCGCCCAAGCAGATAAAATTCGGGATTGGGGGGAATATCACCCGCATTGACCAGCCGGTTCGACATGCCAAAAAACGCGGCGATAGCGCCGATGTCCCAGATTTCGTCGGGCGTGAACCCGGCCTTTGCCAGCGCGGCATGATCGGCGTCGCCGATGCGGCCCGCATCCAGCGTCACCTTTTCCGCATATTCCAGCATGGCAAAGGCGCGCGGGGTGAGATCGGCCTTGCGCCAGTTGACCGCCACCTGATCCGCGATCAGAGGATTCTTCGCCCGGATGCGCAGGATCGCGCCGTGGGCGACCACGCAATACTGACAGCGGTTCAGCCCGCTGATGGCGACGACGATCATCTCGCGTTCCGCCTTGGTCAGCCCCTCGTCCTTTTCCATCAGCGCGTCGTGATAGGCGAAAAAGGCGCGGAATTCGGCGGGCCTGTGCGCCAGCGCCAGAAACACGTTCGGGACGAAGCCGGATTTCTCCGCAACCTTGAGGATGGCCTCGCGCATGTCGTCGGGCAGGCTGTCCAGATCGGGGACGGGAAAGCGGCTGATGGGTTGGGTCATGGCGGTTCCTCCTTGCCGGAACCTTGGCGCGGCGACGGGCAAAAGGCTATCCCGATTTCAGCGCGGCCAGCGCCGCCTGCACTTTGGGGCTGCGGTGCAGGTCCACATGCGTCACCAGCCACAGCACGCTGTCCCATACGGCGCGGTGGCCGACCTCGACCAGCCCCTGCGCCTGCTGGTCGTGCAGGAAACCGACACCGATTCCGCCCGCGATGGCGCGATGGCGCGCGCCCGGATCATCGGTCACGACCACCCAGGACGGGGTCGGCACGCTGGATTCGACCCAAGCCATATAGGGCGCACGGCGATCCGATTCGCCCGGCAGGACGAACCGATGCTGTTCAGGGCGTTCCATGATGTCATCGGCCCGCGCGTCCTGCGCCGCCAGATAAGCGGGCGCAGCATACAGCGCCGCCCGCAGCCGCCGGAACGGCTGGACCACATAATCGGGCTGTGACGGGCGTGCGCCGGCGCGGATCGCCACATGCGCCTCGCCCGCGTCCAGACGAAACAGTCGGGTCGCGGTCTGATATTCCAGCCGCAGCGCCGGGTATTCGGCCAGCAGACCGGCCAGCAGCGGCAACAGCAGCCAGTCCAGATCGGGCAGCGCGGTCACCGTCAGCCGCCCCTCGATCCCGCCCGATCCCCCGGCAATCCGGGCGCGCATCCGGGCGATGCCTTCCTCGACCCCGGCGCCCGCGTCGATCAGCGCCAGCCCCGCATCGGTCGGAACATAGCCGCGCGGGTTGCGGTGGAACAGCCGCGCCCCCAGCCGGGATTCCAGCGCGTCGATCCGGCGGATGACCGTGGCGTGGTGAACCCCAAGCGCCGCCGCGCCGCCGCTGACCGTGCCGGCCCGCGCCACGGCCAACGCCACCCGGATGTCGTCCCAGTCTTCGTCGCTCATTGTGCATTTCCGAACAGAACCTGCGCGATTATCGCTGTTTTGTTCGGAAATGCCTAGAGCTATATCCGTCTCATCAATCGAAACAGACCCAAGCCGGAGCGATCCCAATGCGTATTCTTCACATCGACAGCGCCGTCACCGCCGAACGTTCGGTTTCCCGCAAACTGACCGCCGAGGTGGTGACCCGCCTGACCGAGGCGAACCCCGGCGCGACCGTCACCTATCGCGACCTGAACGCGGGCGTGCCCACCATCGACACCGATTGGTTCAAGGCCGTGCGGCTCAAGCCGGAGAACCCGACCGCCGAACAGCAGGTGCTGATCGACACCTCGGACGCCTATCTGAAAGAAGTGCAGGACGCCGACGTTCTGGTCATCGGCCTGCCGGTCTATAACTTCACCATCACCGCGCAGTTGAAGAACTGGCTGGATCAGATCACCCGCGCCGGCATCAGCTTCCGCTATACCGCCGAAGGCCCGGAAGGGCTGCTGAAAGGCAAGCGCGCCTATGTCGTCTATACCGCCGACGGCACGCCGATGGGGTCGGAACTGGATTTCGCCTCGGGCTATCTGCGCCACATGCTGAACTTCATGGGCATCACCGATGTGACCTTCGTGCCCGCCGACGGCCTGGCCTTTGACCGCGACGCCGGCATGGCCCGCGCGCAGGCCGCGCTGGATCAGATCGCGGCGTAACCCCGCAGGTTCTGATAAAAGCAGGGGCGACGACACCGCCCCTGACTGTCTTATGAAATGTTATTTACCCGTTTTTCTCTTTTGCAGTTTCTTCGCTTTGGGGGTGAAGCTTACCGCTTAGAACTTCGCTCACACGCCCCTGGTTCACATCAAAGGTTGCCGCGATCCTGCTTTGAATTTCACCTCCCCAACGCATAACCCAAATTTTGACCGCATCATCGAAAGAGAGCTTTCTGCTCGGACGAAAATTTTTATTCATAAATAGTTCCTCATATGAACCGTCAAAAGTTGGTTTCTTTGAAATCGCAGGCCGTTATTGACGCTGCGGGTTTGATATAGATTACGTACATTACCCCCTCCACGCTCCACTCAAAGCGATCCACTAGGTGTCCCCGGTATTGGAAACCCCAATCCAGCGAGCTGACGCCACAACCCCTACCTCTAGCCGTTGACTCGCGGGCCATTATTGCTTAGGCACACTAGGATTCCCGGAAGGACGTGCCTTCCGGTCCCCGCCCGCGCGGGGATCGCCCCCCGTCAGCGCGGCTGCGCCCACGGGGGCAAAATTCGTTGATCGGACCGCAGGAGGGCCGCATGTTCGAAAATCTGTCCGACCGTCTTGGCGGCGTCTTCGACCGGCTGACCAAGCAGGGCGCCCTGACCGAAGACGACGTCACCGCCGCCATGCGCGAGGTGCGGACCGCCCTGCTTGAGGCGGACGTATCATTGCCGGTTGCGCGGTCCTTTGTGAAATCGGTGACGGCCAAGGCGACCGGCGCGGCGGTGACGAAATCCATCACCCCCGGCCAGCAGGTCGTGAAGATCGTCCATGACGAGTTGATCAAGGTTCTGGCCGGCGAGGATGGCGACGACGCGCTGCGCATCGACAACCCGCCCGCGCCGATCCTGATGGTCGGGTTGCAGGGGTCGGGGAAAACCACCACCACCGCGAAACTGGCCCGCCGCCTGAAAGAACGTGAAAAGAAGCGCGTGCTGATGGCGTCGCTGGACACCAACCGCCCCGCCGCGATGGAACAGTTGGCCATTCTGGGTCAGCAGATCGGCGTCGATACGCTGCCCATCGTACCGGGCGAATCGGCGGTCCAGATCGCCCGCCGCGCCAAACAGCAGGCGACGCTGGGCGGCTATGACGTGTTCATGCTGGACACCGCCGGCCGGCTGCACATCGACCAGCAGTTGATGGACGAGGTTCAGGCGGTCCGCGACATCGCCCAGCCTCGTGAAACCCTGCTGGTGGTCGATGGCCTGACCGGTCAGGACGCGGTGAACGTCGCCACCGAATTCGACGGCAAGGTCGGCATTTCCGGCGTCGTGCTGACTCGGATGGACGGCGACGGGCGCGGCGGTGCCGCCCTGTCGATGCGCGCCGTCACCGGCAAGCCGATCCGCTTTGTCGGGCTTGGCGAAAAGATGGACGCGCTGGAAACCTTTGACGCGCAGCGCGTCGCAGGCCGCATCCTCGGCATGGGCGACATCGTCGCGCTGGTCGAAAAGGCGCAGCAGGTGCTTGAGGCCGAACAGGCCGAACGCATGGTGAAACGGTTCCAGAAGGGGCTGTTCAACATGAACGACATGCGCAGCCAGCTGGAACAGATGCAGAAGATGGGCGGGATGCAGTCGATCATGTCGATGATGCCCGGCATGGCGAAAATGGCCAAACAGGCCGAGGACGCCGGCATGAACGACACCATGATCCGCCGTCAGATCGCACTGATCAATGCGATGACCAAAAAGGAACGCGCCAATCCAGATCTGTTGCAGGCCAGCCGCAAGAAACGCATCGCCGCCGGCGCCGGTCTGGACGTGCAGGAACTGAACAGGCTGCTCAAGATGCAGCGGCAGATGGCCGACACGATGAAGAAACTGGGCAAGATGAAGGGCGGCATGATGCGTCAGGCGATGCGCGCCATGATGGGCAAGGACGGCGGCCTGCCCGATATGGCCAGTGCCGACCCCACGAAAATGGCCGAGGCCACGAAAATGCTGCAAGACCCGCGCGGTCTGGGTGGCCAGCTGGGCGGGCTGAACCTGCCGGGCGGACTGTCGGGAATGTTCGGCAAGAAGTGATCCAGCCTTGACCAGACCACCTCCATACGCGCAGGGATATTTGTCCAGACTGAACGTTGCATTCTGGCCACTGGCCAGGCGCGAACACATGCTTAACGCATTGTTTGGTGGTCTGTTTCCAACTAATTCTGCGCATTGCGGGCTGGCATTGGATGGCCGGATCGCGCACCGCATCCGTGAGGGTGGCGGCGCACAGTGACCTTTCATCATCTGGCCCTTGCATCATGACAGCGACCGTTACCCCGACGATTGAAACCGAACGTCTCACGCTGCGTCAGGCGCGCATCGAAGATTTTGAGATTCATAATGAATTCTACAGCAGCGAAAGGTCGCATTTCGTCGGCGGCCCGCGTGACAGGCTTGAAAACTGGTTCACCTTTCTGGCGCTGCCCGGTCATTGGGTGGTGCGCGGCTATGGCTATTGGATGGTCGATGAACGCAGCAGCGGCCGGCTGATCGGCGCGGTCGGCATCATCAAGCATGACGGCTGGCCCGCCCCCGAACTGGGCTGGCAACTGTTCAGCGGCCAAGGCAATGGCTATGCGTATGAGGCGGCGACGGCTGCGCGAAATTGGTCCGCCACTCAGGGTATAAAGGAACTGATCTCGCTGATTTCGCCGGATAACGCCCGGTCGATCTCGCTGGCCCAACGCCTTGGCGCCAGCAAGGTGGGCGAAGGCGACAGCCCCTTTGGCCCCATCGCAGTCTGGCTGCATCCAAAGGTCGGCACATGACGGCGAATATCGCAGATCCCGTTGCCCGCGCCGCCGGTCTTTTGGCCGAACACCGCGCCAGCATCGACCGGCTGGACGCCATTCTGGTCTATACGCTCGCCGAACGGTTCAAGCACACCCAAGCCGTCGGTCGCCTCAAGGCCGATCACGATCTTCCGCCGTCCGATCCCGCGCGCGAGGCCGCGCAGATCGAGCGGCTGGAACGCCTCGCGCGCGAGGCCGACCTCGACCCGGAATTCGCGCGCAAATTCCTGAATTTCGTGATCGCCGAGGTGATCCGCCATCACGAAAGTTTCCAATCCTAGGGTGGGTTCGCCCCCACCACCCCGCCATTACCAAGGAGAAAAACAATGGCCATGAAGATCCGTCTTGCCCGCGGCGGCAGCAAGAAGCGCCCCCATTACGCCATCGTCGCGTCCGACAGCCGGATGCCGCGCGACGGCCGTTTCATCGAAAAGCTGGGTACCTATAACCCGCTTCTGCCGAAAGATAGCGAAGACCGCGTGAAAATGGATATGGAGCGCGTTCAGCACTGGCTGGATCACGGCGCGCTGCCGACCGACCGCGTTGCGCGTTTCCTCGAAGCAGCTGGCGTCCGCCCCAAGACCGAACGCAAGAACCTGAAAAAGGGTGAACCGGGCAAGGCTGCCAAGGAACGCGCCGAAAAGCGCGCCGCCCGCGAAGCCGCCCCGGCCGAGGAAGCCGCTTCGGAATGATCGCTCTGGCCCGCCCGGTGGCGGGCCGTTTCCTTCTGCCTGACCGGACCGCATCATGCGCCTGATCCTGCTTGCCATCCTGTTCGCAGCCGGGTTTGCCGCCGGGATCGGCGCGGAACGCTGGTTGGCGGCTGATGCCTGCCTCGACGCGGGCGGTTCGGTTCAGGACGGCATCTGCCGGGGGCTGACATGACGGAACGCATCTGCGTCGGCGCCATCGCGGGCGCATTCGGCGTCAAGGGCGAGGTGCGGCTGAAAAGCTTTTG
>JAUNUO010000020.1:0-2565 GCA_030538135.1 Paracoccus sp. (in: a-proteobacteria) | reverse complement strand
CGATCCACCTGTCCACGCGCGCGCCGATGGATTGGGCGCGCAGCCTGCACGCCCACCACGCCCGCCGGCTGACCGGCCTGCGTCAGACGGGCAGCGCGGAGGATCTGGCTGCCGGGCTGGTCCGCTGGCCAATGGCGGCGCTGACCGACATGACCATCCCCGGCACGACCGTGACCGCAACCGACATCGCCACGCTGGCCGGTCAGCCCTTCGGCATCGCCCAGCCCTTCGTCGATTTCCTGCGCCTGTCGCCGCATCTGATCGCCCGCCTGTCGCCCGTGCCGCATCTGCACCGATCCGATCCGGCGATCACCGACCGGATGATGGCGCTGAACCGGTCCGACCTGAACGATGACGCGCTGGAACAGGCCAAGCGCGCGATCCTGAACCGGCCCGCAAAGGCAAGTGCATGAAATCCCACGGCCGCCTGACCATCCGCGCCAGCGCGCAGCCCCGCGACCTGATGGCCGAGCCGCAGGTCATGGGCGCATGGACGGCGAACATCGTCACCCTGTTCCCCGAGGCGTTTCCCGGCGTCCTTGGCCTGTCGCTGACCGGGCGTGCGCTGGCCGAAGGCTTGTGGAACCTGCGCACCATCCCCCTGCGCGAGCACGGCATCGGGCGGCATCGCAATGTCGATGACACGCCCGCCGGCGGCGGCGCGGGCATGGTGATCCGCCCCGATGTGATGGCCGCCGCCTTGGATCAGGCCGATTCCGGTCTGCCGGTGATCTACCTGTCGCCGCGTGGCACGCCTTTTACACAGGCGCGGGCGCGGGTGCTGGCGCATGGTCCCGGCATGACGCTGATCTGCGGCCGGTTCGAAGGCGTCGATCAGCGCGTTCTGGACGCCCGCCGGATCGAGGAAATCTCTGTCGGGGACTATGTTCTGACGGGGGGGGAACTGGCCGCGCAGGTCTTGATCGACGCAACGGTTCGGCTTATACCGCGCGTGCTGGGGAATCAGGCGTCGCTGGCCGAGGAATCCTTTTCCGAAGGTCTGCTTGAACACCCTCAGTTTACGAAGCCCGCCGAATGGGAAGGCCGTGCGATACCGGATGTTCTGCTATCCGGCAATCACGCGGCCATTGCCAGTTGGCGCGCCGATCAGGCCGAAAGGCTGACCAAGGAACGCCGCCCCGACCTGTGGCGGGCATACGTGGAACGTATGGACCCGACAAAGGACCGACAGCTCTCGGGCGCATCAGACCAATCGCGGGATCACCGCGAGACATGAAAGGAACAGCGATGAACCTGATCGCCCAACTGGAATCCGAGCAGATCGCAGAGCTTGGCAAAGACATTCCCGACTTCAAGGCCGGCGACACCATCCGCGTCGGCTACAAAGTGACCGAAGGCACCCGCACCCGCGTGCAGAACTATGAAGGCGTCTGCATTTCGCGCAAGGGCGGCAACGGCATCGGCGCGTCCTTCACAGTGCGCAAGATCTCTTTCGGGGAAGGCGTGGAACGTGTGTTCCCGCTGTATGCGACCAACGTCGCCTCGATCGAAGTGGTCCGCCGTGGGCGCGTGCGCCGCGCCAAGCTGTATTACCTGCGCGACCGTCGCGGCAAATCGGCCCGGATCGTCGAGAAAACCAACTACAAGCCCAAAGCTGACGCATAAGGAGATCGGCGATGCGCAAGGATATTCACCCCGACTATCACATGATCGAGGTCAAGATGACCGACGGCACCACCTATCAGGTGCGCTCGACCTGGGGCAAGGAAGGCGACACCATGGCGCTGGACATCGACCCGACCTCGCACCCGGCATGGACCGGCGGTTCGGCCAAGCTGATGGACACAGGCGGCCGCGTGTCCAGGTTCAAGAACAAATACGCCGGTCTCGGCTTCTGATCGGCAACGGAAAACGCGCGAACACGGAAACGCCGCCTTTCGGGGCGGCGTTTCTTTTTCCCGCGTCAGGCGCGGGCGAACAGGCGCAAGAACCATCCCTTGCCCACCGGTGCGGGGTCTGCATCGACCTGCCGTCCGGTCAGCCGGCATCCGCCCGCGTCGATCGTGACCCGCCCGTCCCAATGACGGCACAGAACGGTGCCCTGCGCGGATTGGGTGCCGGTGATGGTGATCGTCGCAAGTTCCGGCAGATCGCGGCGCGTCAGGTCGTCATATTCGTTGTAGGGAATTGGCATTGCATAGGGCGCCAGGCCCGACATTACGAAATGATGCATTTCCGTTCCTCCGCGGAAGGTTGTGTTGCTGCGCCGGCACCCGTGCGGATGCCGGCCTGTTCGGGGCTGATGGTCAGGGGATCACCTCGGCCCGCCATCGCCCCGGATCACGGCCCCGCATCAACTGCGTCATCACCTCGTCCGGCGCATGGGTGCGCAGCGACAGCGACAGGCCATTGATCCTGTGCGGCTGACCGGTCGACAAATCGACCAGTTGCACGGAAACCGCCGCCGGGACACAACGGGCGTTCACGAACAGGGCTGAAAGTCGCGTAAACATCATCGCATCTCCTCCTTTGGTTGCGGTTCATTGCGATGGGTTAATTACGACATGATTCGTCGTGATAAGCAAGAAAAAAGACGACTGATGT
>JAUNUO010000218.1 GCA_030538135.1 Paracoccus sp. (in: a-proteobacteria) | reverse complement strand
TCAGCACGCGCGGATGCAGTTCGCCAAAGGTCGCCAGAACGTTGGGGCCAAGCGCAATATTCCCCGCCCGGCCCGGATGCCACCAGCCGTCGAGTTTGCGGTTGATCTGCGCCCTGGCGGGCGCGCCGATGGATGACAGCACCGCCTCGACATCGGCCTTGGCGTCATAAAGATCGACCTTGCGGCGCGACCCGAACGGATCGCGCGGGGCGGTCGCACCCACCAACAGCCCGGCCAGTTGCAGCGCCTGTTCGCCCGGCTCGCCGCCCGCGAACACCGGGCCGACCTCGAACAGCGCCAGATCGGCAAAGCCGCGCGCCTGATTGCGCGCCGCCGCCGCCAACAGTCCGGGCAGCAGATCGGGCCGCAGATGCGTCATTTCCGAGGAAATCGGATTGTCCACCCGCACGGCCTCGGCGCCGCCGCCGAACAGCACCGCCTGATCCGCGCTGATAAAGCTGTAGGTCACGCATTCATTATAGCCAAGCGCCGCCGCCATCCGCCGCGCGGCGGCGTCGCGCGCCTGCACGGGCGTCAGCACTGGGCGCGGCACGCCGGGGCGCGGACGCGGCAGGGGCTTGCCCTCCAGCCGCGACAGGCTGGCGATGCGGGCGATTTCCTCGACCAGATCGGCCTCGCCCAGAACGTCGGGGCGCCAGCTTGGCACAAGCGCCATATCGCCATCCATGACGAAACCCAGCGATTCCAGCGTCTTGCGCTGCGTCTCTGCGTCGATGTCCAGCCCCACTAGGCTGGCCGTCCGCGCCGGGTCCAGCCGATAGGCGCGCGCCGTATCGGGTACCGCGCCTGCCGTCACGACATCCGACGCCTCGCCGCCGCACAGATCAATCACCATCTGAGTCGCGCGATCCAGCCCCTCCAGCGTGAAGGCCGGGTCGATGCCGCGCTCGAACCGATAGCGCGCATCCGAATTGATCCGCAGCGCCCGCCCGGTCGCGGCGACGCTGATCGGGTCGAAATAGGCAGCCTCGATGAACACGTCGACCGTATCGTCCTGCGAGCCGGACCGCGCCCCGCCCATCACCCCGGCGATGCTGTCCGGCCCGTGATCGTCGCAGATCACCACCGCGCCTTCGGGCATAGCATAAGTCTTGTCGTCCAGCGCGGTGATCTGTTCGCCCGCCTCCGCGCCGCGCAGATGCAGACTTCCCGAAATCTTCGCCACATCAAAGACATGCAGTGGACGGTTCAGATCATAGGTGAAGAAATTAGTGATATCGACCAGTGCACTGATCGGACGCAGCCCGATCGCCCGCAGCCGCTTTTGCAGCCATTCGGGCGAGGGACCGTTCCTGACGCCGCGCACCACGCGCCCGGCAAAAAACGGCGCCTTTTCCGCGATCTCGGGCGCGATGCTAACCTTGATCGGGCTGTCGAACGTACCCCTCACAGCCACGTCAGGCAGCGGCTTCAGCGTCCCAAGCCCCCGCGCCGCCAGATCGCGCGCGATCCCCCGCACCCCAAGCGCATCGGGCCGGTTCGGGGTGATCTTGATATGGATCATCGGGTCGATTTTCTCGGGCGCATGTTCGGCCAGCCAATCGGTGAATTTTTGCCCGACCTGGCCCGAGGGCAGTTCGATGATGCCGTCATGTTCGTCGGACAGTTCAAGTTCGCGTTCCGAAGCCATCATGCCGTGACTTTCCACACCGCGAATTTTCCCAACTGAAAGGGTGGTGTCGATCCCCGGCACATAATCGCCCGGCTTGGCCAAGACGCCGATGAGGCCAGCGCGCGCATTCGGCGCCCCGCAGACGATCTGCTTTTCGCCCTCGTCCGTTTCAACGCGAAGGACACGCAGACGGTCAGCATCGGGATGCTGTTCGGCATGGGTGACGCGGGCGATGGTGAAACTCGCCAGTTTGGCCGCAGGATCGGTAATCTCCTCGACCTCAAGGCCGAGATCGGTGAGGGTGTCGGCGATTTCCGAGACGGAAACCGTGGTATCGAGATGCTCTTTGAGCCAGGAGAGGGTGAATTTCATGTATTAAGCCTCCACCAAGATATAATTGCAGCAGTTAAAACCGAAGTTAAAACTGAAACCACAATCGTAGGCGTATTATCGCGGATTTGAAGAGCACTTCGCTTAAACCAACCTTGCTCCCACTCCATTAGCCGCTGCTGCCCAGAACCAGTTAGCTCGTAATAATGCGTATATCCGTCCAGGCCATCTCCATTTGGACTTTCAGGTAGCCATGGCTCCATTTCTTTTCTCACAAAGCCACGTCTTTCAGCAGCGCGAGCGATTACAGCTTTTTCTTTAGGAAGTTTTGCTTGCGCCCAACTGGGATCTGGCTGTTCGTAGGGCAATAGATTTTCGAGTAGATATGATTCAGCTTTAATCCTTTCATCTGGCTGTTTTGAGATCAGCGACAGCAGTAAATTAATATCATATTCAGTGATGGGCTTCGGCTGTGTCTGTCTCACCGCGACAACCCCCCGCTCACACTCGGCACATCCCCCGCCGCAAACCCATAATGCCGCAACCACCGCAGATCGCTCTCAAAGAACGCCCGCAGATCCGGTATCCCGTATTTCAACATCGCAATCCGGTCGATGCCCATACCAAACGCGAATCCCTGCCACTCACCCGGATCAATCCCGCCTGCCTGCAAGACCTTGGGATGCACCATCCCCGACCCCAGAATTTCCAGCCAGCTGTCCCCCTGCCCGATCTTCAGCGTGCCGCCTTCCCAGGAGCAGCGGATATCAACCTCGGCCGAGGGTTCCGTGAACGGAAAATGCGAGGCGCGGAACCGCAGTTCGACCTGATCCACTTCAAAGAACGCGCGGCAGAATTCCTCCAGCGTCCATTTCAACTGCGCCATGGAAATGTCGCGGTCGATGGCCAGACCCTCGACCTGATGGAACATTGGGGTGTGGGTCTGATCCATGTCCATGCGATAGACGCGGCCCGGCGCGATGATGCGGATCGGCGCGCCCTGATCCTGCATCGCGCGGATCTGCACCGGGCTGGTGTGGGTGCGCAGCACATGCGGCGGGCGGTTGTCGCCCGGCGCGCGCGCCATGAAGAACGTGTCATGTTCCTGCCGCGCGGGGTGTTCGGGGGCGATGTTCAGCGCGTCGAAATTATACCAATCCGATTCGACCTGCGGCCCCTCGGCCACGGCGAAACCCATATCGGCAAAGATTTCCGTCACCTCCTCCATCACCTGCGACACCGGGTGGATCGTCCCGGCGGGGCGCGGGCGGCCCGGTAGGGTCACGTCCAGCCATTCCTCGCGCAGCCGCGCGTCCAGCGCCGCATCCTCAAGCGCGGATTTCCGCACCCGAAGCGCCGCCTCCACCTCGTCGCGCAACTGGTTCAGCGCCACCCCGGCCCGCTGCCGGTCCTCGGGCGACATGCGGCCAAGCTCGCGCATCATCAGGTTGATTTCACCCTTCTTGCCCAAGGCGGCCACGCGCACATCCTCGATAGCGGCGGGGTCGGCGGCATCGGCGATACGGGTCAGCCAGGTCTGGCGCAGCGTGGCAAGATCGGTCATCT
>JAUNUO010000217.1 GCA_030538135.1 Paracoccus sp. (in: a-proteobacteria) | reverse complement strand
CACTGGCCATCAGGTTGCCCGCTTCGGTCTCGCGCTGCCACAACAGGGTGACATGCGGAATACCAAGCGATTGCGCGGCGCGATGCGCCTGTTGTGCCTCGGCAGCGCTTTCGGGGCGCAACCCGTGATCGACGGTCGCGGCGATCAATCGCCGCCCGCGCGCCCATTCGTGGACGATGTGCAGCAGCGCCGTGGAATCGCCCCCCCCCGACAGCGCGATTCCGATGGCGGGCATGTCGCCCGCCAGACGGTCCAGGGCGGCATGGATGACCGGCGCGGGCGCCGGGTCAGCCATGCTCGGCCATGTCGGCGGCGGCTTCGGGGTCGTCGATCACCGGCAGGGCCAGATTGGCGCAATCCAATGCGGTCATGCGGCGTTCGGCCTCGTCCCCGGCGGCGCTGTCGGGAAAGCGGGCGGGGATTTCGGCCAGATAAAGGCAGGCCGCCAACGGATCGCCGCTGTCGGCGATCACACGCGCCAGCCCCAGAAGGCTGGCCCCCGCCTGTGGCCCGTCGGGCGCGGCGGCAAAGGCTTCCAGCCATGCCGCCCCCGCGCCCTGTGCGTCCCCCGCACTGTCCAGCGCGGCACCGCGCAGGAACAGCGCATTGGCCGTCAGCGGCCCCCCGGCATGGGTCTGGGCAAAGGTCGCGAAAAGTTCGGCGGCGCGGTGAAAGTCACCCTGACCGAGCACCTTCTGCGCCCGGTCGAATTCGGCCTGTTCCGCGTCCGATGCGGGCGATGCGCTGGCTGTGGCGGGGCCAGGCGCGATCATCGGCGCGACTGCCGCGCCGCCCTGAGCAAGACTGCCCAGATCGGGTTGCGTCATCAGCGCGCCCAGATCGCAGGCCGGGTCCATCTCGCACAGGCGGAATTCGATGTCGTTGATGCGCCGGGTGCCGTCGGTGACGATTTGCCCGATCCGGTTCTGCAACCGTTCGGTCTGGCCGGTCAGACGGGCGATGTTGGCCTCGATCGCGTTCATGCGGTCGATGGCGCTTTCGCCGCCCGCCGCCTGAAAGCCCGCTGCGCCGGATGCGTTCAGTTCGGCCCGCAGCGCCTGCATTTCCGCCGACAGGCCGCGCAGCTGCGCGCGCAGATCGGCCAGCGTCGCGTCGGGCGCGGATTGCGCCACCGCGCCCAGGGGCGCGGCCACGCTCAGCAGCAGCGCGATCAGCCCGGCCCGGATCATACCCCGGCCCCCACGACCGGCGGTGCCGCAGGCATATCCGCTGGCGTGACAACCGTCACCGCGCGGCGGTTGCGCGCGAAACAGACCTCGGTCGAACAGACTTCCAGCGGGCGTTCCTTGCCAAAGGTGGTGGTGCGCACCCGTGCGGTATCGACGCCCTGTGCGATCAGATATTCCTGAACTGCCCCGGCCCGCCGCGCGCCAAGGGCAAGGTTGTATTCTCGCGTTCCCTTTTCGTCGGCATGACCTTCGATCCGGGCCGCGAATCCGCTGTGCCGTTTCAGCCATTCCGCCTGCCGGGTCAGGATCGCCCGCGCCTCGGCCGACAGGCTTACCTCGTCCTGCACAAAGCTGACCGTGTTGCCCACGGTGCTGTTGAAATATTCCGCCGTTGCCTCGCCGGTCAGCGTGCCTTGGGTCACGCGGCCCTGATAGACGGCGACACCGCCGACATTGGCATAAGGATCGGCCACCGGCTGCGGTGGCGGGGCCGGGGTGCAGGCGGCCAGCGCCAGCAGGGGCAGTGCGGCGGCGGCAAGCGGGAAACGGGTCGTCATGGCCGGCATCCTCATGGCAAAAGCGGCCCCCAGGACGGGTCCGAGGCCGCGAAATCCAGATCAAGCGGCTGCATGTTCCGGCCGGTGATGTCAACCGAATGCAGGCGCGGTTGACCATCGCCGCCGGGCGTCACGCGGGTGAACATCACGACGCGGCCATTGGGTGCCCAGCTTGGCCCTTCGTCAAGAAACGATTCCGTCAGGCTGCGTTCGTCCGACCCGTCGGTCCGCATGGTGCCGATGTGAAACGTCTCGCCGTTCTGGCGGGTAAAGGCGATCAGATCGCCGCGCGGCGACCAGACCGGGCTGGAATAGCGCCCCTCGCCAAAGCTGATGCGCGTGGGCTCGACCGCACCCGACACGGGCTGCACATACAGTTGCGGCGTGCCGGAACGGTCGCTTTCGAACACGATCTGGCTGCCGTCGGGGCTGAAATCGGGCGAGGTGTCGATGCCGGGCGATTCGATCAGGGGGCGTGCGGCAGCGGTTGCCGCATCTATCAGCCAGATGTCGGAATTGCCGCGCTTTTCCCGCGAATAGACGATCCAGCGCCCATCCGGCGACCAGCGCGGCGCAAAGGCCATGCTGTCGCCCGCCTCGGTCAGCGCGCGCGAGGTGACGGTTTCCACGTCCATCACCCGGATCTGCGGAAAGCCGGTCTGGAAACTCGTGTAAAGGATGCTGGCGCCGTTCGGCGAAAAGCGCGGCGACAGCACCAGAGTGGAATCGTCGGTCATCCAGACCGGATTTGCGCCGTCGTAATCCATCACCCCCAGCCGCATCCGCCGCGCGTCCTTTGGCCCGGTTTCCTGAATAAAGGCCACGCGGCTGTCGAAATAGGGGCCTTCGCCGGTCAGCCGGGCATAGACCTGATCGGCGATCTTGTGCGCGGCGCGGCGCAGATCGGCGCGGGCGGTAACGAATTGCATCCCCTCACCCAGGGGTTCCCCGGCCACCACGTCGAACAGGCGGAACCTGACTGTGATCTGCGCGTCCTCGCCCTCGCCGCCGGCCAGAACTTCGCCGGTGACAAGCGCCTGAGCGTTGATCGCACGCCATTCGGCATAGGCGACGGGCGTGCGAAAGCTGGTGGGCGCGGCGATATGGGATTCGGCCGGGATAGCGCGGAACAGGCTGGTGCCGATCAGATCGGCGGCGACGACCCGTTCGACCTCGGCGGCGGAGGCCTCGTCGCCAAAAAAGGGCGCGATGGCGATGGGCATTGCCTCGACAACGCCATCGGTGATCTCGATTCGCAAGGGGCCGTCATCCTGCGCGGCGGCAGAGGGCGGCAGCGAGAGTGCGGCAGCCAGAAAAGCGGAAAAAGAAAACACACGCCAAAACATATCCGGTCCTTAGCAATCTTGCCGGTGCGGCGAAAGATCAGTTCACGCTGACACCCTGCGGGCGGAAATCAACGATGGTATCCCGCCAGCGATTGTATTTTTCGGGCGGCAGGGCATAGCCCCCGCGCCCGCATTCCAGAATCGCCCGGCGCCCGACCTCGAAGGCCTGCTGCACGGCGGCGGGGCTGCCGCCGTCCGATGCATCCAGCCGCAGCGAGGCGGGGTCGGGGATGCCGTTCGGGTCCATGGTAAAGCGGATCGACACGCTGGTCTGCGCCGCGTCCAGCGACAGCGCACCCCGGTTCCAGCATTGGTCGATGGCCAGACGCAGCCCGTCGCGTTCGGATTGCGACAGCGGCGGGCCGTCGGCGGCACCGGCGTTCGGCGCCGCCAGCGCGCCGTCCAGCGCCATGGCCAGCGCATCCCCCTGCGGCCCGGTCCGGCCCGCGCCGAC
>JAUNUO010000216.1 GCA_030538135.1 Paracoccus sp. (in: a-proteobacteria) | reverse complement strand
GATCGGTCACCCGCGCTTTTGCTGTCGATGTGGTGGCGCTGCAGGTCGGAGCCCTGACGATCACCCCGTCCACGCTGATCGACGCCTCGGTCGCCGCCGCCCCCTATCCCGCAACCTATCAGATGGATGGCCCGGCCGGTGCGACGGGCGTCCTGCTGTTCTTCCATCACATGGGATCGTGGGTCGGCGCGATCGACATTGACGGCCAGCCCGCCACCCGGATCGGTTCTGCCCCGTCCACCCGGTTCAGCACCGGTGCCACCGAGTCGGTCTGCGAGGTCTTTTATTCGGCCTCCGTCAGCGGCAGCGTCACGGTATCCGGCGGCCCTTCGGGCGTGCGCGCAGTCGTCGCCGGGCATATCACGGGCGGTACACTGCGCTCGTTCGAATTGCAGACCTATACCACGCCTGTCGCAGACGGGGATGGCGGCACGGCCAAGGTCGCGCACACCTATGAAGGGGCAGGGCGCCAGCACGATCTGAGCATCTTCGGGATCATCGGCGACCAACAGGCGATCCTGTCGCCGCCGCACAGCCGGATCGCAAACTGGACCGGCAGTTTCGGCGCTGTCGATGGTGCCGTTTTCGTCAGCCCCCTGATCGCAGATGGTGATTTTACCCTGCAAACCAACAACCATAATGGCTATCGGCAGCGTTACGGATCGTGGCTGCTGGTCGCCAGTCAATATCCGCAGGACAGGGTCGTAACTGATCCGCCCCCGATCGAGCGATACGTCTATCCGCTGCGGCAGGCTGATCTGTCCCGGGCGGATGTGCCGGTCAGCGGCACCTATACCGGGGTCGCCGCGACGCTGGAAATCCGGGTGGTTGATGGCGACGGCGCAGGCTTGACCGATTGGCAGGCCGTGACCGGCGTCAGTGGCGCGTGGACGGCCACGGTCACGGTCCCCCGGCCGGCAGCGGCAACAGCAATGCATGTCGAAACGCGCTTTGCGGGCGGTGACCGCAGCTGGGTGCAGGGCGATCCCTGGACCATCGGCCTGCACCTGGCAGAAATGGGCCAGAGCAACAAGAGCGGCGAGTTGCTGGGCGGCGGCGGCGCGGATGTCGTTGCGCGCCCGGGTTTCGGGATGCTCTACAGCACGGCGACCGGGACGTTTGTTCCGGGCGGCAAAGGGTGGTGGGCGTTCTGCAATACATTTACAGACCTGACCGGCGTCCCGGTGCTGGGGGTCTATTCAACGCAGGACGGATCACCCGCCAGCGCCTTTATCCCGGGAACGGTGCAGTATGCCAACCTGCGGGCCGGGGTTGCCAGTCTCGACAGCCCGATTCACGCATTCAGGTGGCACCAAGGGGAAGGCGATGCGGCGACCGCCCGCGCTGACCAATACCCCGTGTCCCAGTATTACGGCCATCTGGCTGCAATCCGCGATCAGATCGCGGCGGACACCGGGCGGGCATCCGGCGACGACCTGCCGATCATCGTCGAGGGTCTCAGCACCTATGGGGGCGCCAGCCCGACCACCGATCAGCGATGGACGAACATGCAAAGGACGCTGGCTGATATCGCCGGCACGATCCCCGGCGGCGTTTTTGGCAACTGCCGGACTGACCTTGTTCGTGCGGATACCTATCACGCCTATGGGGCGAGTTTTGCGACCACCAGCGCCCCGCGATCCGCCTATGAGGTCGCGCGGGCTTTGGGGTTGCTGTCCGGGCCGTCCACGACCGATTTCCGGATTGCCTCGGCCTCGGCTACGAATGCCACGACGACCACCATCAACGTCCAGCACGGTCCCGGATCGGCCATGGCGATCGTCGGGCTGGGTCACGGCAACGGCACCGGGCTGGTGACAGAGGGACTGACCTCGGCCCCGTCTGCCTTCGAGGTCTGGGACGGCGCAGCCTGGATTGCAGCCACGGCGACGATCACCGGGGCCGCAACGATCAGCCTGGATCACGCCAGCATCCCGACCGCGGGCCGCCGTATCCGCCACCTGCACGGCATGGACCCCTGTTCGGACGGGCTGATCCGCGACGACAGCGCCTATCACAGCCCGCTGATGATGACCCACGATCTGGCCTGCACATGAGGACCGCGATGCATACTGTGACTTTGACCGGATCAATCCCCGGCGGCAGACATGGCGAATTGCGCCTGACCCGATCTGGCGTCGATGTCGATCTGGACGGCACCGCCATCCCCGAGGCGATCGAGATCGCCGAGATCGCCGCCGACGATGCAATCACCACCAGCATCTGGCCCACCGGCCGCGGCGTCCTGGGTGCAGCCACATACCGGGCCGAATGGCGTCCCAAGGGATCGGATGGCTGGTACCTGCTGGGCGATCGGCTGCGCGTGCCGGATGTCGCGATCGTCAGCCTGTCCGATCTGCTGGTCGGTGCCGTTGCCGCAGAGGCTGCGGGCCTGCCGGCGATCTACACCGTCTCGGCCGAGGCGTTTTTTGGCATGGCGCAGCCGCGCCCGGACGGGCTGTATCTGATCGAGCGGGTGTCGTCATGATCCCGGGCCAGGACGAATGGGAGCTGCATCAGAAGGGCATGTCCCTGCGCCAGATCGCCGCGCGCCGGGGTCTGGATGCCTCAACCGTGCTGCGTCGCGTGCGGAGATATGAGCTGGCCAAGAAAACCGGCGCAGGCAGCGCCGCTGAAGCCGCGCAGCGAACAGCGCAGGCGATCCGGCGTGTTGCGTCCAGCCGCGCCGATCTGATCGCGGCGATGGAAGAAGCCAGGAATGTGTTGCCGGGCGGCCTGGACGGGCTGAAAATCCCGCTGCTGAACCTGATCGACCTGTATTGCAGCGGCGCGTCCCTGGCCGCCCTGTCGCGCGCGGCAGGTGTGTCCACCCGTGTGGTCGAGGGGATCATGGCTGCGGTGCAGGCTGATCGGGGGCGGGCATCGAGCCTGAAAGTCAGTGGAGAAACAGAAGCCCTGATCCTCAAGCTGGTCCGGGCAAATACCATGTCGGTTCAGGAGATCGCCGACAGCGTCGGTGTGCATCGGTCGGTGGTGCATATCGTCTGCGCGTCTCACGATCTGCCCCTGCCCAATATCTGGCTGTCCCTGGACCGGTCGCCGCGGGCGGTCGCGGAACAGATGCCCCCGAAAATGGCCCGTCAGATGGTCGAGAACATGCTGGACCGTCTGGAAATGGCAGTCGGGACCGAGGTCGATGTTGCCGTGCTGGCCGAGCAGTGGGGCCTGACCGCCCAGCAGGCGCGGATCGCAAACGTTCTGATGCGCGCAAACGGCAACGTCGTAACCCATGACCAGATCGCCACCGCCATGGAAATAGGCGGGGCGCAGGAAGACATGAGCCAGAACAACATGAAGGTGCTGATCCACAAGATGCGCGGCCGGCTGGCAAAGATCGAGGGCGCGCCAAAAATCGTCAACGTCTGGGGGGTCGGATACAAGATGGTGTGGCGGAGCGGCAGACGTTAAAGGTCCGTTTCACAGCCCGTGAAACATTTTTTGCGTGCTGCCATTTTCGGTGTCAAACTGTGCAGATTTCCCTGTCAGGCTACATCGGCGAGCGGAACAGGGAGGTCAGTTGCTCCCGCTCCCACGGCAGCCGACCTT
>JAUNUO010000215.1 GCA_030538135.1 Paracoccus sp. (in: a-proteobacteria) | reverse complement strand
GCGCGCAGCCGCGCTGGACCCCGCCGCCGCCCGCGCCCGCGCGCAAGGAAATCATGGCGGTCGCCGGCACGCTGATCGTCTATGGCGTGCTGGCGCTGGTCCACATCTGGCTTGGCTATAACCCGTTCGGAGCGTGAGATGCATCAGATCTATCGCCTGCTGACCGAGGATGACACATCGGCCTTTTGCCACAAGGTCAGCCTTGCACTGTCGCAGGGGTGGCAATTGCACGGCCCGCCCAGCATCGCCTTTGACCCGGTTCGCGGCGTGATGCGCTGCGCGCAGGCCGTGGTCAAGGATATCGACACTCCCTATCACCCCGAGATGAAGCTGGGCGAACAATGAACAAGACAAATCCGGGCCGCTTTTTCGAGGATTACCGCATCGGGCAGGTGATCCGCCATGCCGTTCCCCGCACCGTGGCCGAGGGCGAACGGGCGCTTTATCACGCGCTGTATCCGGCGCGCCATGCGCTGTATTCCAGCGATGAATTCGCCGCCGATTGCGGGCTGGACGGCAGCCCGATGGACGATCTGATCGCGTTTCACATCGTGTTCGGCAAGACCGTTCCCGATGTCAGCCTGAACGCCGTGGCGAACCTCGGCTATGCGCAGGGGCGCTGGCTGGCGCCGGTCTGGCCGGGGGATACGCTGAGGTCGGAATCCGAGGTGATCGGGCTGAAGCAGAACAGCAACGGCAAGTCTGGCGTGGTCTATGTGCGCACGCGCGGGTTAAACCAGACCGGCGAGGTGGTACTGGAATATGTGCGCTGGGTCATGGTGCGCAAGCGCGACGAATCCGCCCCCGCGCCGGAAACCGTGGTGCCGGACCTGCCCGCCGTGGTCGATGCCGCTGATCTGATCGTCCCCGAGGGGCTGGATTTCACCGAATACGATTTCGATCTGGCCGGCGAGCCGCACCGCTGGGGCGATTACGGGATCGGCGAAAAGATCGACCATGTGGACGGCGTCACCATTGAGGAGGCCGAGCATATGCTGGCCACTCGCCTGTGGCAGAACACCGCCAAGGTGCATTTCGACGCCACCAACCGCGATGACGGGCGGCGGCTGATCTATGGTGGCCATGTCATCAGCATGGCCCGCGCGCTGTCCTTTAACGGGCTGGCCAATGCACAGATGATCGTGGCGCTGAACGGCGGCGCCCATGCCAACCCCTGTTTCTCGGGCGATACCGTGCGCGCGTGGTCCGAGGTGCTGGACAAGGCCGAAACCGATGCGCCCGGCGTCGGCGCGATCCGGCTGCGGCTGGTGGCGACCAAGGGCGACAGCGGCGCCTTTGCACTGAAGGGCGCCGATGGCAAATATGCGCCCGATGTTCTGCTGGATCTGGACTACTGGGCCTTGATGCCCGTGTAATCCCGCACGACAGGTTAATTTCATTGACGCCTGCGCCCGCCCCGGCGCAGGCTTTTTCTTGACGTGCGGGGGGCGGATGCGGCATAAAGTGGTTATATGAACGATCGTTCAATAAGTGGGGGATTCGGAATGTTCACGCAAGGGATGGAATTCGGTCTGGGCGAGGATGTGAACGCGCTGCGCGACATGGTGCATCGCTGGGCGCAGGATCGGGTCAAGCCGATGGCGGCGCAGGTCGATCGCGACAACGAATTTCCCAACGAATTGTGGACCGAGATGGGTGAACTGGGCCTGCTGGGCATCACCGTGTCCGAGGAATTCGGGGGTTCGGGCATGGGATATCTGGCGCATGTGATCGCGACCGAGGAAATCGCGCGGGCCAGCGCCAGCGTCAGCCTGTCCTATGGCGCCCATTCGAACCTGTGCGTGAACCAGATCAAGCTGAACGGAACCGATGAACAGCGCCGCAAATATCTGCCCGACCTGTGTTCGGGCCGCGCGGTCGGCGCGCTGGCCATGTCCGAGGAAGGCGCGGGGTCCGATGTCGTCGGCATGAAGCTGCGGGCGGAAAAGAAGAACGACCGTTTCGTGCTGAACGGCAACAAATACTGGATCACCAACGCGCCCGACGCGCACACTCTGGTGGTTTACGCCAAGACCGACCCCGAGGCGGGCAGCAAGGGCATCACCGCCTTCATCGTCGAACGCGGCATGGCCGGGTTCAGCACCTCGCCCCATTTCGACAAGCTGGGGATGCGCGGATCGAACACCGGCGAGCTGATCTTTGAAAACTGCGAAGTCCCCTTCGAAAATATCCTGGGCGAGGAAGGCCGCGGCGTGCGCGTGCTGATGTCGGGGCTGGATTACGAACGGCTGGTCCTGTCGGGCATCGGCACCGGCATCATGGCCGCCTGTCTGGACGAGGTGATGCCCTATCTGCGCGAACGCAAGCAGTTCGGCCAGCCGATCGGGAATTTCCAGCTGATGCAGGGCAAGATCGCCGATATGTATGTCGCGCTGAACACCGCCCGCGCCTATGTCTATGAGGTCGCGCGGGCCTGCGATGCGGGCAAGGTCACGCGGCAGGATGCGGCGGGCGCGGTGCTGTATGCCAGCGAACAGGCGATGGTGCAGGCGCATCAGGCGGTGCAGGCCCTTGGCGGGGCCGGGTTCCTGAACGACAGCGTGGTCAGCCGGCTGTTTCGCGATGCCAAGCTGATGGAGATCGGCGCCGGCACCAGCGAGATCCGCCGGATGCTGATCGGGCGTGAATTGATGGGGTTGGTCTGACAGATTTTTGGGCTGACACAATCGCGGAGGTTGCTGATGTTCCGACCGATCCTGACTTTTGGCGCAACGCTGATGCTGGCCCTGCCGGTCGCCGCGCAGGATGCGCCTGCGCGGGATTACGATGGCGGCATTCTGACCGCCTGCCTTGCCGAACACACGGGCGACGACCGCCTGTCCTGCATCGGCAAGGCGTCCGATCCCTGCATGGACAGTTCGACCGTCGGCATGGTGGGCTGTCTGGCACAGGAAACCGATCAGTGGGACGGGCTGCTGAACGCGGCCTATCAGGTGCTGACGGCCGATGCGGAAAATGCGGACAAGGAACTGGAAGGCACCGGCCTGACCGTGCCCCTTTCGGCCCCCGCCTTGCAGCAGATGCAGCGGGCATGGATCGCCTTTCGCGATGCCGCCTGCGATTACGAGGCCGCGACATGGCAGGGCGGCACCGGCGCAGGCCCGGCGGCGCAACATTGCCTGATGGACCTGACCGCGCGGCAGGCGCTGCGACTGAAGGATCAGGCAGATGCGCCTCGTTAAGGCGGGCGCGGTGACGGTTTGGCCGCACCTGCCGCCCGATGATCTGCGCGATCTGGCCGTGCGCGTTGTGTATCACCGCCTGTCGCCCCTTGTCCAAGACCCGCAACCCGAACCCTAAGGATATGACGGTATGAAACTGATTTCTTCGGCCATTCCTTCATCCGATGCCTTCCGGGCCAACCGGCAGGCGCATCTGGACCTGCTGGAAACGGTGCGGCAGGCCGCGATGGCGGCGACCTTGGGTGGTGGTCCGGCGGCGGTGGAACGCCACGTCAGCCGTGGCAAGATGCCGCCACGCGAGAGGGTGGCGAACCTTTTGGACCCCGGCAGCCCGTTTCTGGAAATCGCCGTGACCGCCGCGCATGGCATGT
>JAUNUO010000214.1 GCA_030538135.1 Paracoccus sp. (in: a-proteobacteria) | reverse complement strand
TGACCAAGGCGCGCGAGGGGCGCGAGATGGTCGAGATCGGCTTTCTGGCCGATGCGGGGGCAGTTGCCTTTACCGATGGGGTGCGCGTGGTGTCCGACACGCGCCTGCTGTCGCGCTGCATGACCTATGCGCGCAGCATTGGCGCGCTGATCGTGGGCCACCCGCAGGACGCCGGCCTGTCGCGCGGAGCCGCCGCGACCAGCGGCAAGTTCGCATCTTTGTATGGGATTCCAGCAGTTTCGCCCATGGCCGAGGTGATGGGGCTGGACCGTGATCTGGCTTTGGTCGCGATGACCGGGGTGCGCTGGCACGCCGATCAGATCACCGTCGCGGCCAGCCTGCCTGCCCTGCGGCGCGCGCGGGATGCGGGGCTGGACGTGACGGCGGGCACCTCGATCCACCATCTGACGCTGAACGAATTCGACGTGGGCGATTACCGCACGTTCTTCCGCTTTACCCCGCCGCTGCGGCCCGAGGATGACCGCATGGCGATGGTGCAGGCGGTGGCCGAGGGCGAGATCGACGTGATCGCGTCGTTCCACACACCGCAGGACGAGGAATCGAAACGCCTGCCCTTCGAGGCCGCGGCCCCCGGCGCGGTCGGCCTGCAAACGCTGCTGCCTGCGGCGATGCGGCTGTATCATCAGGGCGGGCTGAGCCTGCCGCAACTGTGGCGGGCCATGTCGCTGAATCCGGCGCGGCGGCTGGGGCTGGACTGCGGGCGGCTGGCCACGGGCGCGCCCGCCGATCTGGTGCTGTTCGATCCCGACGCGCCTTTTGTGATGGATCGCTTTGCCCTTGAATCAAAATCGAAAAACACGCCCTTTGACGGTGCGCGGATGGAAGGCCGGGTGATCGGCACCTGGGTTGCCGGGGAAAGGGTGTTCGGATGATTGCGCTGATCTGGGCCGTCATCGGCTATCTTCTGGGGTCGGTTCCCTTTGGTCTTGTGATCGCGCGGGCCGTGGGTCTGGGCGATCTGCGACAGATCGGGTCGGGCAATATCGGCGCGACCAATGTGCTGCGCACCGGCCACAAGGGGGCGGCGCTGGCGACGCTGCTGATGGACAGCGGCAAGGGCGCCATCGCCGTGCTGCTGGCGCGATATTTCGCAGGGGAATCAGCGGCTTTGCTGGCCGGGGCGGCGGCGTTTCTGGGTCATTGCTTTCCTGTCTGGCTGGGCTTTCGCGGCGGCAAGGGGGTGGCGACCTTTCTGGGCACGCTGCTGGCGCTGTATTGGCCGCTGGGGATTTTCGCCTGCCTGACCTGGCTGGCGGTGGCGGCAATCAGCCGGATCAGTTCGCTATCGGCGCTGATGGCGGCGGTGCTGGTGCCGGTGGCGGCCGGGGTTCTTGGGCTGTGGCCCCTTGCGGCGGCGACGGGGTTCATGGCGGCGCTGATCCTTGTGCGGCATCGCGCCAATATCGCCCGGCTGATGAACGGGACCGAGCCGCGCATCGGACGCAAGGGTTAACGCAACAGCAGCGCACGGGCGGGGCGCAACGCACGGGCAACGCGGCGCGCGTTGCCCGGCGTTCCGGCCAGCAATTGCTGGGGTTTTGGCTGTGCAACATGTGCACAATCTGTACACAGGCTGTACACAGCCCGTACACCGAACGGATGCCTTTGCGCGGTGTTGCGCGGTGGTCAGCCTTGGGCGCGGATATTCAGGAACTCAAGATAGGCGGTGGCGGTCAGGCCGCGCGGCGGCGGCGGAAGGCGAACAGGGTGCCGAAGGCGGCGACGATCAGCGGCGCACCCGCAGGCAGCGGGATGGGCGCGGGCGTCAGGTTTGCCGCGATCGCAGAAAGGGCCAGTTGGCCGGTGTGCTGATGGGCCAGAAAGTTCGGATGCACCCCATCAAAGAACAGCCGCGTCCGCGAATCGGCGGCGCTGCAATATTGCGATTGCCCAAAGACCGAGGCCAGACCGGCAGACTGGAACATGCAGGGTGTAGTGACGTCGCCAAAGCCATAGTCCTGAGGGGTGGCTATCATGTCATGGATCAGCGAGAACAGATCCAGTTCGACCACATTCAGGCCAGCCCCGCGCAACCCGGTGATATTACTGGCAAGCTGTTCGTTGAAGGCCGCGCTGGCCGCCGTTGCGGCACCGGCCAGCGCGGGCTGGAACGCCGCATAGGCGGGGGTCAGGCCGATGTCGGGCAGGTTGGCGAACAGAAAATCGGTGACGCCGTGGCCCGACAGGAACTGCGCCGCATTGGTGACGGCATCGGCGGCGCTGCGGGCGACGGCAGTGGCCTGTTGCATCGGATCGCTGCTGCGCAGGGCGTCAAAGATGTCGTTCGCGCCGATCAGCAGCGAGACCAGCGGGCGGTCGCCGAACTGGCTGGACCGACTTGCCAGTTGCGCCTGTTGCCAAGCCAGACCGGGGGTCGGGTCGAGGATGCTGGCGGCCTCGGTCGCCTCGCCGCCGCCATAGGCGAAGTTGCCGGTCACGCGGCCGGCCGCGCTGAAATCGGCGGCGATATGTTCGGCGAAAGTGGGGCCGTTGGAAAAGCGGCCATAGAGTCCCGACCACCAGCGCCCGGTCTGGTAATACGCCCCCTGCCCTACGCTGCCCGAGGTGGGCGCGGACTGCGTGCCGACGGCAAAGGCGATGCGGTTCAGGTTGCCGTTATCGGACAGGCTGTCGCCCAAAGCCCAATAGCTGGTGAAGGTGTCGGTGACGACCGACGCCTGTGCCGCAACCGGCACGGCGAAGGCGAGGGCAAGAATAAGGCTGCGCATGATTGTTCCCTGTCTGGTTAGCCGTGATCGGTTATCCAGACAGGGTAACAGCCGCGTGATCGCCTGTCGCCCCGGTCAGTAGGAATAATCGGCGTAAATGCGCGACAGGTCACCCGCCCATTCGCCGTGGTATTTTTCCAGCAGCTCATCGGCCGGAGTGCGGCCCGAATCGACGCTTTCACGCAGGGCGTTCAGGAAATGGGTTTCGTCCGGCACCAGACCGCCCGCGCCGGGACGGGCGCGGTTTTTCAGGCCGGTTTCCGCGATGGCCAGCACCTCGCGCGCCAGATCGTGCAGGCGCACGCCGCCCGCCTGCCCTTGCAGCGCATCGCGGGATGCGGCGCGGCGCAGCCCTTCGCGGGTTTCGGCGTCCCAGCCCCGGATCAGATCGCTGGCGGCATCCAGCGCAGTCTGGTCATAGAGAAGGCCGACCCACAGTGCCGGCAGGGCGCACAGCCGCCGCCACGGGCCGCCATCGGCGCCGCGCATTTCAATGAATTTCTTGACGCGGGCTTCGGGGAACACGGTCGTCATATGATCCGCCCAGTCGGACAGGGTGGGCACCTCGCCCGGAAGGGCGGGCAGGCGGCCGTTCAGGAAATCGCGGAACGACTGGCCCAGAGCGTTGATATATTTGCCGTCGCGATAGACAAAATACATAGGAACATCAAGAACATAGTCAACCCACCGTTCATAGCCGAACCCATCCTCGAAGGCAAAGGGCAACATGCCGGTGCGCGCCTCGTCAAGGTTTTGCCAGATATGGGCACGCCATGATTTCATGCCGTTGGGCTTGCCGTCCAGAAAAGGCGAATTGGCAAACAGCGCCGTCGCCACGGGTTGCAGCGCCAGCGCCACGCGCAGTTTCTGCACCATGTCGGCTTCGCTGGAATAATCGAGATTCACCTGCA
>JAUNUO010000213.1 GCA_030538135.1 Paracoccus sp. (in: a-proteobacteria) | reverse complement strand
ACCCGTGGACCGAGTTTTCGCCCTTGGACAGCGCGAAGTCCTTGCGGATGGTGCCTTCGTCGGCCTGCGCCGGATCGGTCGCGCCCATCACCTCGCGGTTCTTGGCAATGGCGCCCTCGCCTTCCAGAACCTGCACGACGACGGGTTCCGAGGCCATGAAATCAACCAGTTCGCCATAGAAGGGCCGTTCCTTGTGTTCGGCATAGAACGCGCCGGCCTGAGCGGGCGACAGGTGGATCCGCTTGGATGCGACGACGCGCAGGCCGGCATCCTCGAATTTGGCAACGATCTTGCCGGTCAGGTTGCGCTTGGTGGCGTCGGGTTTGATGATGGAAAGGGTGCGTTCGGTAGCCATGTCGGTCCTCGTTGAACAGCGGCGGGCGGGGCGCCCGCGTCAAAGATGCGCGCCGGTTATCAGCCCAACCGGGCGGGCGCAAGTTCGGGCCAGCCGCCGCCGTCCATCGCATCGGCCAGAATCGCCGCCGTGACCGGGCCAAGGGTAAAGCCCTGATGGCCATGCCCGAAATGCGCCCAAAGCCCGGTTTGCCCCGGAATTGCGCCCACCACGGGCAGCATGTCGGGCATACAGGGGCGCTGGCCCGACCAGACCTCGCCCTGCGCCGCGCCGATCCCCAGCAGATCGCGCGCCGCCGCCGTCCCGCGCGCCAGTTGTGGCGGCGCGCGGTGCGGCTGGCCGCGCAGATCGGCGGCGGTGCAGATGCGCAGGCCCGCCCGCATCGGCGTCATCACCACACCGTTATCGGCGTCCATCAGCGGGCGGCTCAAGGGCGCGGCGCCGGTGAAATGCTGGTGATAGCCGCGTTTCAGCACCATCGGCACCCTTAGCCCGAACCGCGCGCATACCGCCGGCGACCATGGGCCAAGCGCGATGACGGCATGTTCCGCCCCCTGCCCCGCCGCCCGCCATCCGGTCCCGTCTCGGGTCAGGCTGGCCGCATCGCCCTGCACGATCCGCCCGCCGCGCGCCGTGAACAGCGCCGCATAGGCGGCAACCAGCCCGCCCGGATCGGCGCAGGTCCATGTGCCGCCCCACAGCACCGCCCCCGCCAGCCGCTGCCGCAGCCCCGGTTCCGCCGCCGCCAGCGCCACGCCGTCCAGAACCTGCACCGGCACCTGATAATCGCGCCCGAAACGGTCGGCCATCGCCTCGGCGCGCGCCAGCCCCGCCGCCGTCCGGTGGATTTCAAGATAACCGTCGCGCCGGACCAAATTATCCGCACCCGCCGCCTCGACCCAAGGCGCATGGGCCGCCGCCGATTCGGGGATCAGCCGCTGATATGTCGCCACCGCGCGCGCAAACCGGCCGGGCCGCGAATGCCCCGCATAGGCCAGCAACGCCCGCGCCTGCGTCAGCACCGATCCGGGCGACCAGCGCACCTCGCCGCTGCGGCCAAGGGCGATCCGTGCCAGATCGGCGGGGGCCAGCGGCATGGCATAGGGTTCCACCGCCTCGGTCTGAATGAACCCGGCATTGCCAAAGCTGGTTTCGCGCCCCGGTTCGCGGCGGTCGATCAGCACCACCTCATGCCCGCGTTCCTGCAAGGCCAAGGCCGACGACACGCCGACCATCCCGGCGCCAAGAATCAGAACGCTGCTCATGTCATCCTTTCACGGCAGGCGGCGATGGCGGCGGCCAGCGCCGGGCCAGGATCGGCGGGCGGGGCATAGCCGAACCGCGCGGCCAGATCGCTGGACATCAGCTTGGCCTGCATCCCCTCGGGTTGGGTCAGGTCATAGATGAACCGCCCGGTCCAGCCCGCCAGTTCCGCGATCAGCGCATACCATTCGTTGACCGAGCGATCCTCGCCCGCGCCCACGTTCAGCACCGGGGGCAGATCGTCCAGCCGGGGCAAGGCATCCCAAATGAAACGCGCCAGATGATAGGCATCCAGAAATTCCCGCCGCGCCTGCCCGCTGCCCCAAATTTCGACCGTATCGGCCCCGCTGGCCTGCGCCAAGATCACCTTGTGAATCGCCGCCGCCAGCAGATGCGCGCCCGGCGCGCCGAAATGGTCGTCCACCCCGAACAGATTGCAGGGAATCAGCGTCCGATACGTCCGCCCCCGCGCCGACAGATAATCGCACAGTCGTATCCCGGCCAGCTTGGACAGGGCATAGCCTTCGTTCGTGGGTTCAAGGGGCGCCGCCAGAATGTCGCCCTCGACCAGCGGCTGACGGTAATCGCGCGGATAGATGCAACTGGATCCGATAAAGACCAGCCGCCCGACCCCCGCCGCATCGGCGCCGCTGATGACGGCATCGTTCATCCGCAGGTTGTCGGTCAGAAACCCGGCCGGATCAGCGATATTCGCAGCGATCCCGCCCACGCGCGCGGCGGCGTGGATCACCGCATCGACCGGGTTCGCGGCCAACCAACCGGCCACCGCCCCCCGGTCGGTCAGGTCGAGTTCCGCCCGCGACGGCGCCAGCAGCGTCACCCCGCGCGCCTGTCGCCGGATCGCCCGGCCCAGCAGCCCGTTCCCCCCGGTCAGCCAGACCCGCATCAGTTCCGCGCGTAAACGTCTTCGTAACGGATGATGTCATCCTCGCCCAGATAGACGCCGGTCTGCACCTCGATCAGCACCATCGGCACCTTGCCGGGGTTTTCCATCCGGTGGACCGACCCGAGCGGCACATAGATCGACTGGTTTTCCGTCACCAGCGTCACCTTGTCATCGACCGTCACCCGCGCCGTGCCGCTGACCACGACCCAATGTTCGGCGCGGTGGACATGGCTTTGCAGCGACAGCGCCGCGCCGGGTTTCACCACGATGCGCTTGACCTGAAACCGGTCGGCCAAGGCCAGCGTCTCGAACCAGCCCCAGGGGCGGTGATCGCGGCGGAAGGCCTCGGCCTGTTTGGCGCCCTTGGCTTTCAGGGCCGACACTGCCTGCCGCACGTCCTGCGCGCGGTTCATGTCGGCGACCAGAACGGCGTCGCTGGTGGCGACAACCATCACATCCTTCAGCCCGATGCCGACGATCTCGAAATCGTCGTGCTCACAGCGCAGCAGCACGTTGTCGCAGTCGATGGCGGTCGATTGCGCATCGGTCACCACCCCGCGTTCGGCGGGGCTGTCGCCCTGCGCCTCGCGCCAGACGGCATCCCAACCGCCCAGATCGGACCAATGCGCGGAATAGGCGACCACCGCCAGATTGTCCGCCTTTTCCATCACCGCATAGTCGATGGATTCGTCGCCCAGCCCGTTCCACGGATCGGCGGCCAGCCGCAGGAAACCCAGATCGGTCTGCGCCTGATCCACCGCGGCCTGCACCGGGTCCAGATAGGCCGGGGCATGATCGCGAAACGCCTGAATCATCGTATCGGCGGCGAACAGGAAAATCCCCGCGTTCCACAGGTAATTGCCGGCCGCCAGCATTTCGGCCGCGCGCGCCGTGTCGGGCTTTTCGACAAAGCGGCGCAGCGGCAGGGCGCCGTCGCCCGACCCCGCGACCTCAAGATAGCCGTAACCCGTTTCGGCCCGCGTGGGGGTGATGCCGAAGGTGACGATCTTGCCATCCCGCGCCGCGAACGCGCCCATGTCCACCGCCGCGCGGAAGGCCGCCGCATTGGGGATGACGTGATCGGACGGCGCCACCAGCAACAGCGCCTTGGGATCGCGCCGTGCCGCCATCAGCGCAGCGGCCAGAA
>JAUNUO010000019.1:27943-32953 GCA_030538135.1 Paracoccus sp. (in: a-proteobacteria) | reverse complement strand
CCGTCAAGGCCGGTGCCGTTGATGGTTTTCACGTCCGGGTGCAGCAGTCCCGCATCCAGCAGATGCCCGATCATGTAGCCAAGCCCCCCGGCGGCGTGGAAATGGTTCACATCGGCCAGTCCGTTTGGATAGACGCGCGCCATCAGCGGGACAGATTCCGACAGGTCGTGGAAATCGGTCAGGTCGATCAGCACCCCGGCGGCGCGAGCCATGGCGGGCAGGTGCAGGATCAGGTTGGTCGATCCGCCCGTCGCCATCAGCCCGACCATGCCGTTGACGAAGGCGCGTTCATCCAGAATCTCGCCTGCGGGCAGATAGTCGTTGCCAAGGCGGGTGATGGCTGTGGCGCGCGCGGTGGCGGCCACGGTCAGCGCGTCGCGCAGCGGCGTGTTCGGGTTGACGAAGCTTGATCCCGGCAGGTGCAGGCCCATGAACTCCATCAGCATCTGGTTGCTGTTGGCGGTACCGTAAAATGTGCAGGTGCCGGGACTGTGATAGCTGGCCATCTCGGCTGCCATCAACGCCTCGCGGCCCACCTCGCCGGCGGCGAACTGTTGGCGCACGCGGGCCTTTTCGTCGTTAGGCAGGCCCGAAGGCATCGGCCCGGCGGGCACAAAGACGGCGGGGATGTGGCCGAATACCGCGGCGGCGATGACAAGGCCGGGCACGATCTTGTCACAGACGCCCAGATACATGGCGGCATCGAACGTATCGTGCGACAGCGCCACACCCGCGGCCAGCGCGATCACGTCGCGGGAAAACAACGATAGTTCCATCCCGGCGCGGCCCTGCGTCACACCGTCGCACATGGCGGGCACGCCGCCCGCGACCTGAACGGTGGCACCGGCGGCGTGACCGGCGGCGCGGATCAGGTCGGGGAAGCGTTCATAGGGCTGATGGGCGGACAGCATGTCGTTATAGGCGGTGACGATGCCGATATTCGGCTTGCGGCTGTTGGCCAGATCGTCCTTGTCCGCCATCGCGGCATAGGCATGGGCCTGATTGCCGCAGGACAGATGCGCCCGACGCGGCCCCTGTTCTGCGGCGGCGGCGATCTTGCGCAGATAGGCGGTGCGGGTGGCGGCGGATCGTTCGCGGATGCGGTCGGTGACACGGTCGATGGTGGCGTTCAGGCTCATCCCGCTTCTCCTGCTGGCTTTAGCTACGCGGATCATAAGGCGTTAGCGTTAACGGCGCAATGGGCGCGGGCCGTGCCGCATCATTTGGCGCGGATCACGGGTCCGCGACCGTTGACCATGACCCGCCGCGCGTCTAAACCGGCAATAGCCAAACCCGTCGCGGGCGAGCCAAGCCCCCTCGCGACCCAAAGGGGGACATGTCCGTGGAAACGCTGTTGCAGGAATATCTGGCGCGGGAATACCTGCCGATCCTGATCTTTGCCGCGATGGCTTCGGCCCTTGCATTGGTGCTGATTCTGGCCGCCGCCGTTCTGGCCGTGCGCAACCCCGACCCCGAAAAAGTCAGCGCCTATGAATGTGGGTTCAACGCCTTCGACGACGCGCGGATGAAATTCGACGTGCGATTCTATCTGGTTGCGATCCTGTTCATCATCTTCGACCTGGAAGTGGCGTTCCTGTTCCCCTGGGCGACCAGTTTCCCGGTGCTGTCGGAAACGGCTTTCTGGTCGATGATGGTGTTCCTTGGCGTGCTGACCGTGGGCTTTGCCTATGAATGGAAGAAAGGGGCGCTGGAATGGGCGTGATGACCGGCGCGAATACCGCGGGGGCAGACCGCGAACACGATGTGCGGCTGATGAACCGCGAATTGCAGGACAAGGGCTTCCTGCTGACCACGACCGAGGACATCATCAACTGGGCGCGCAACGGCTCGCTGCACTGGATGACCTTCGGTCTGGCATGCTGCGCGGTCGAGATGATCCAGCTGTCGATGCCGCGCTACGATCTGGAACGGTTCGGCACCGCGCCGCGCGCCTCGCCGCGGCAGTCCGACCTGATGATCGTCGCGGGCACGCTGACCAACAAGATGGCCCCGGCGCTGCGCAAGGTCTATGACCAGATGCCCGAACCGCGCTATGTCATCAGCATGGGTTCCTGCGCAAATGGCGGCGGTTATTATCATTACAGCTATTCAGTGGTGCGCGGTTGCGATCGGGTCATCCCGGTGGATATTTACGTACCCGGCTGCCCCCCCACGGCCGAGGCATTGCTGTACGGCATCCTGCAACTTCAGCGCCGCATCCGGCGCACCGGCACGCTGGTGAGGTAAATCATGGCCGACGCAACCGCCGTTTACCCCGATCTGGACGCGCTGGCCGAGGTGGCGGAACATATCGCCGGCCGTCGCCCCGATGACGTTCTGGACAGTGCCATCGCCTTTGACGAACTGACCATTACCGTCGTCGCCAACAACATCGTCGAACTGGCCGAGTTTTTGCGCAGCGATCCGAACTGCCGCTTTGCCTCGCTGATTGACATTACTGCCATCGATCATCCGGGCCGCACGGCGCGGTTCGATGTGGTCTGGCATCTGCTGTCGATGCACCGCAATCAGCGCATCCGGGTCAAGGCCTCGGTGCGCGAGGATGAACTGGTGCCGTCGCTGATTGGGGTATTCCCGAACGCCAACTGGTATGAACGCGAAGTGTTCGACATGTTCGGCATCCTCTTTAGCGGGCACCCGGACCTGCGGCGCATCCTGACCGATTACGGTTTTCGCGGGCATCCGCTGCGCAAGGATTTTCCGACCACCGGCTATGTCGAGGTGCGTTATGACGATGCAGAAAAGCGCGTCGTTTACGAACCCGTCAAGCTGGTGCAGGAATACCGGCAGTTCGATTTCCTGTCGCCGTGGGAAGGCGCGAAATACATCCTTCCGGGGGATGAGAAGGGCAGCAAGGCATGAAGCCGGGGCTGGAGGCCGGGGCGCGTCACCGTCATTCGTTCCGGGTGACCGATGCTGAACTGGTGCCGACCCTGTTCGGGGGCACCGCATTCCCCGACATGCCGCAGGTTCTGGCCACCGCGCAGATGATCGGGCTGATGGAATGGTGCTGCCTGGAACAGATGCGCCCCTTCTATGACGACGGCGAACACTCGGTCGGCGTCCATGTCGATGTGGACCATACCGCCGCCACCCTGCCGGGGCAGACCGTGACCGTGGAATCCGAGGTCGAATCCGTCGATGGCCGGTTCGTCTGGTTCAGGGTTGTGGCCCATGACGGTGTGGACCAGATCGGGCAGGGCCGCCATCGCCGCGCGGTGATCGAAACGGCGAAATTCAACGAACGACTGGTTGCGAAACGCGCCAGGGCCGGGCTGGAGGGCTGAGCGATGGACGGCGATATCCGCAACAACACCTATGACGACGGCAGTTTCGATCTGATGGCCGGCGAACAGCGCATCCGCAACTTCAACATCAACTTCGGCCCGCAGCACCCTGCGGCGCATGGCGTTTTGCGGATGGTTCTGGAACTGGACGGCGAAATTGTCGAACGTGCGGACCCGCATATCGGCCTGCTGCATCGCGGCACCGAAAAGCTGATGGAGAGCCGGACCTATCTTCAGAACGCGCCCTATCTGGACCGTCTGGACTATGTGTCCCCGATGAATCAGGAACACGCCTATTGTCTGGCGATCGAAAAACTGACCGGCACCGTCATCCCGCGCCGCGCCAGTCTGATCCGGGTGATGTTCTGTGAAATCGGTCGCCTGCTGAACCACCTGCTGACGCTGACCACCGGCGCGATGGACGTGGGCGCGCTGACCCCGCCGCTGTGGGGGCACGAGCCGCGCGAGGATCTGATGATCTTCTACGAACGGGCATCGGGCGCGCGTCTGCACGCCAACTATTTCCGTCCCGGCGGCGTGCATCAGGATCTGACGCCCAAGTTTCTGGACGATCTCGAAGCGTGGTGCGAAACCTTTCCGGCCAAGGTCGATGACATTCACACCCTGCTGACCGATAACCGCATCTTCAAACAGCGGCTGGTCGATATCGGCATCGTGTCGCCCGACGAGGTGATGGCCTGGGGGTTCAGCGGCGTCATGGCGCGCGGGTCGGGTCTGGCCTGGGATCTGCGCCGCAGCCAGCCTTATGAATGCTATAACGAATTCGACTTCCAGATCCCGGTTGGCAAGAACGGCGATTGCTATGATCGCTATCTGTGCCGCATGGCCGAGATGTATGAAAGCACCAGGATCATTCAGCAGGCGATCCAGAAACTGCGGGCTGAACCCGTGGGCGACGTTCTGGCGCGCGGCAAACTTTCCCCGCCCAAGCGCAGTGACATGAAGCGCGACATGGAAAGCCTGATCCACCACTTCAAGCTTTATACCGAAGGCTTCAAGGTTCCCGCAGGCGAGGTTTACGCTGCGGTCGAGGCACCCAAGGGTGAATTCGGTGTCTATATGGTTGCCGACGGCACCAACAAACCGTGGCGCGTGAAACTGCGCGCGCCGGGTTTCGCGCATTTGCAGGCGATGGATTTCATGGCTACGGGCCATCTGCTGGCCGATGTCAGCGCCATTATCGCCACCATGGATATCGTGTTCGGAGAGGTTGATCGCTGATGCTGCGTCGTCTTGCCGCCGTCCAGCCGGACAGCTTTGAATTCACCGCCGCGAACCTTGACTGGGCGCGGGCGCAGATGACCAAATACCCTGAGGGCCGCCAGCAATCGGCGGTCATCCCGATCCTGTGGCGCGCGCACGAACAGGAAGGCTGGCTGTCGCGCCCGGCGATCGAATATGTCGCCGACCTGTTGGGCATGCCTTATATCCGGGTGCTTGAGGTTGCGACATTCTACTTCATGTTCCAGTTGCAACCCGTTGGCAGCGTAGCGAATATTCAAATCTGTGGGACCACGACCTGCATGATCTGCGGGGCCGGTGACCTGATTCGGGTCTGCAAGGAAAAGATTGCGCCGACGCCGCACACCCTGTCGGTGGATGGCAAGTTTTCCTGGGAAGAGGTCGAATGTCTGGGCGCCTGCACCAACGCGCCCATGGCTCAGATCGGCAAGGATTTCTA
>JAUNUO010000019.1:21836-27843 GCA_030538135.1 Paracoccus sp. (in: a-proteobacteria) | reverse complement strand
AGGTGCCGGTGCCGGGGCCGCAGAATGGGCGGTTCTCGTCGGAACCTCTGGGTGGACCGGTCGCTTTGGCTGGCCTCAAGGGCACGGGCACAGCCTATAACGCCAGCGTGCAGCGCGCGGTCGATCTGGGCGAAACAATCAAGCGTATCGACGGAACCGAAGTGCCGATCCTGACCAAGTGGCTGGACGGTGCCAGGCAGGAAACGCCGCCGGATGAACATGATCCGGCCGTGCAGGCCCAGGCCGAACGCACCAGCCGGGCTGCCGCCGCCAAGGGCGCGGATGACGCCGCCGAGGCCGATCACGACCGGGTCGAGGGCGCGGGCGACCGCGAACGCGCTGCCGAGGCGGTGGCGTCTGCCGGTCGCCGGCCGGTCGGGCTGGCCGCCGCGCGCGATACCGGTGCGGATGATCTTGAGGTGATTGCGGGCGTCGGACCCAAGCTGGCCGAGATGCTGCACGGCATGGGCATCTGGCATTACGACCAGATCGCCGCCTGGGGCGACGAGGAACTGGTCTGGGTTGACGAAAACCTTGAAGGTTTCAAGGGCCGCGCCAGCCGCGACAAGTGGATCGCGCAGGCGCGGATTCTGGCGAATGGCGGCACCGTAGAAGAAGCAGCCGCAGTGACGCAAAAGGACAGTGGCGGGAACTGACGAACCGGGGGAGGGCAGGCCGTGGGATCGACTGACTGCGAACGGAAATGCGCGATGGCCGCTGCCGGGATCGGTCTGTTCGTCTGGCTGGCGACGGCCGGATTCGGCGGGATGCTCTGGTTCGAGGGCCTGTTTCTGGCGCTGATCGCGGGCGGTCTGTCTTATGCCGTCGGGGTCTGGCTGGGCTGCGACGGCGCCGAGGATTATCAGATGCCGCTGCATCCGATGCCCGCGACGCTGATTTCCGAACCGGCTGAGGTGCAGCCGGAACCGCCGCCTCGGGTCGAACCGCCGATACCTGCGGAACCGCCGCAGGTTGCGGAGCCGGCGCCCGCGCCGCCCGCGCCCGAACCGCAGATGGCGGCGACGGATGTTGCATCTGAAAAGGCCGTCCCGCCGCCCGCCATTCCGGTGACCGCCGAACCGGTGGCGACGATCACGGAAGCGGAACCTCCCGTTGCCAAGGTCAAGAAGGTCAAGAAGGACAAGGCCGACAAGAAAAAGGCCAAGGACAAGAAGCCGAAAAAGGAAAAGGCCGAAAAGCCCAAGAAGGTGAGAAAGGTCAAGGCGCTGCCCCCCGATGATCTGAAACAGATAAAGGGTGTGGGACCAAAGCTGGAACAACTGCTGAACGAGAATGGCGTGACGCGCTTTGCTCAGGTCGCGGATTGGCGGGATGCCGATGTGGACCGTTTTGCGGAACTGATCGGACGGATGGGTGGGCGCATCCGCAGCGACGATTGGGTGACGCAGGCGCGGATTCTGGCCGATGGCGGCGCGACCCGGATTTTGCCGCGCGCGGCAAAGGGCGAGGTGTCTGAATGACACGTCACTCGGCCGACAGCGCGCAGATGCGATTGGTTGCCGTGGTGATCGCGGCGGCGATGATATTATGGCTGGCCCTCAACTGGGCCGGGCAGACCTATAACTGGGCGCCGAAATGGGCGTTTCTTGTCGATCTGGCCGCGATTGGCGCTTTTGTCTGGTCGCTGCTGGTGACCTGGCGTATCTGGCGGCGCAGGAACGGGTAAACCCGCCCCAAAAAGGACGTTGATGGAATGCTGAAAGATCAGGACCGCATCTTTACCAACCTCTACGGGATGGGTGACCGCAGCCTTGCCGGGGCGCGCAAGCGTGGCTGCTGGGACGGCACCGCCGATCTGATCGGGCGCGGGCGCGACAAGATCGTGGAACAGGTCAAGGCATCGGGCCTGCGCGGGCGCGGCGGGGCAGGGTTCCCGACCGGGCTGAAATGGTCGTTCATGCCCAAGGAGTCCTCGGACGGGCGGCCGTCCTATCTCGTCATCAACGGCGACGAATCCGAACCCGCGACCTGCAAGGACCGGGAAATCATGCGTCACGATCCGCATACGCTGATCGAAGGGGCATTGATCGCGGGTTTTGCGATGGGGGCCAATACGGCCTATCTGTATATTCGCGGGGAGTTCGTGCGGGAACGCGAGGCGCTGCAAGCCGCCGTGGACGAATGTTATGACGCGGGCCTGCTTGGCAAGAATGCCGCAGGCTCGGGGTGGGATTTCGATTTCTTCATCAGCCACGGCGCCGGCGCCTATATCTGCGGCGAGGAAACGGCGCTGCTGGAAAGCCTTGAGGGCAAGAAGGGGATGCCCCGGATGAAGCCGCCCTTCCCTGCGGGCGCGGGGCTGTATGGCTGCCCGACCACGGTCAACAACGTCGAATCCATCGCCGTCGTGCCGACCATACTGCGGCGTGGGCCGGAATGGTTCGCCGGTTTCGGCCGCCCGAACAACGCGGGCGTCAAGCTGTATGGCCTGACCGGCCATGTGAACACGCCCTGTGTCGTCGAAGAAGCCATGTCGATCCCGATGAAGGAACTGATCGAGAAACATGGCGGTGGCGTGCGCGGCGGCTGGAAGAACCTCAAGGCGGTGATCCCCGGCGGCGCAAGTTGCCCGGTGCTGACGGCGGAACAGTGCGAAACCGCGATCATGGATTACGACGGGATGCGGGAACTGCGGTCGTCCTTCGGCACCGCCTGCATGATCGTGATGGATCAGGACACCGACATCATCAAGGCGATCTGGCGGCTGTCGGCCTTTTTCAAGCACGAAAGCTGCGGCCAGTGCACCCCGTGCCGCGAGGGCACCGGCTGGATGATGCGGGTTATGGAACGCCTTGTGCGCGGCGATGCCGAGGTCGAGGAAATCGACATGCTGCTGGACGTGTCCAAACAGGTCGAGGGTCACACGATCTGCGCCCTTGGCGACGCGGCGGCCTGGCCGATTCAGGGTCTGATCCGCAACTTCCGCGAAGAGATCGAGGACCGGATCAAGGCGAAACGCACCGGGCGCATGGGGGCTATGGCGGCGGAATGAGACACGGCGCGGCATATGTGGGTCTGGCGGCTGTGGCAGCCTGCGCCCCTGCCGGGAACGGGGCAGCTTGGATTTTGTATCCGCCTGCGCCCTCGGGATTGGCGATGGCTGACGCCCCGCTGTCTGCCAAACTGGAGGCGCGTCGTTTTATGCATGACGGTCAGGTTTATCTGGCCGAATTGCGCCAGCGCCGTTCGCCGGACGCGCTCCGAGCGGATGGTGTGACCGGTTATGACATCGCCATCAGTCGCGAGGGCCGACCGTTTGCCGCCGATTACGGTTCGCGCGGCGAGGCGGGGCCGGTCGCTGCTGCCTATTGCGCGACGATGGGTGGAGTTCACGACGACAGCGCTGCGGCGGTGTTCTATCCTGCGCGACAGAACGATCCGAACGCGGAATGGGTTTTCCCCGGCTGGTGCCGTTTGTCCGAGGTGGCGGCATGACGAGCTGGGCCGCTCACGCCGATCTGACGCAGCCGTGTCATGCGAGGCGGGGGCAGGGCAATTATGTGATGGTGCATGTCAAAGGAAAGGCAAGCACCGTGAAGATATTGAGCAAACTGACCGTGGCGGCGCTGGTCGCCGCTACGTTGGCCACACCCGCCGCCGCGCTGGAACCGCTGTCACAGGAAAAATACATCAACGACCGGCTGGTCGCCGCCCGCGTGGCCGATCTGATCCGGCGGGGCTGCCCGACGATCGACGCGCGGCTGGTCTATGCCTGGAGCCAGGCGCGCGCCTTGAAACGATATGCCGAACGCAAGGGCTATTCGTCGGCGGAAATCGACGCGTTCCTTGATTCACGTGCGGACAAGGATCGCATTTACGCCATTGCCGATACCTATCTGCGGCAGAACAACGCAACCGACGAGGCCGGGCTTTGCCGTCTGGGCCGCGAAGAAATAGGAAGGCGCAGCGTGACCGGATCGCTGTTGATCGCGAAATGAAACGAGTGGTTCGCTGGATCGGGGCCGGTATTCTGGCCGCAGCCGTAATGACGATGGTGCTGGCCGATATCGTGCTGGCCGCACCGGCACAGGAACATACCGTGGCCCTGCCGGGCCACGCCGATCACGCTGCCGGGGCCATATTGCCCACGGATGCCAAGTAAGGGTGGAATGATGGCCGATCTGCGGAAACTCATCATCGACGGCAAGGAAATCGAGGTCGATCCGAACCTGACGCTGATTCAGGCGTGCGATCAGGCCGGGATCGAGATTCCGCGCTTCTGCTATCACGAACGGCTGTCCATCGCCGGCAACTGCCGCATGTGTCTGGTCGAGGTGGTGGGCGGCCCGCCCAAGCCCGCCGCATCCTGCGCCATGCAGGTCAAGGATCTGCGCCCCGGACCCGAGGGCCAGCCGTCCGAGATCAGGACCAACAGCCCGATGGTCAAGAAGGCCCGCGAAGGGGTGATGGAATTCCTGCTTATCAACCACCCGCTGGATTGCCCGATCTGCGATCAGGGCGGCGAGTGTGACTTGCAGGATCAGGCGGTCGCCTATGGCGTCGATTTCAGCCGCTTTCGCGAACCCAAGCGCGCGTCCGAGGAACTGAACCTTGGTCCGCTGGTCGAAACGCATATGACCCGCTGCATTTCCTGCACCCGCTGCGTGCGGTTCACCACCGAGGTCGCGGGCATCACCCAGATGGGCCAGACCGGCCGCGGCGAGGACAGCGAGATCACCAGCTATCTGAGCATGACGCTGGATTCGAACATGCAGGGCAATATCATCGACCTGTGCCCGGTGGGCGCGCTGGTCAGCAAGCCCTATGCCTTTACCGCCCGTCCGTGGGAACTGACCAAGACCGAATCCATCGACGTAATGGATGCGCTTGGATCGTCGATCCGCATCGACACCAAGGGGCGCGAGGTCATGCGCATCATGCCGCGCAACCATGACGGCGTGAACGAGGAATGGATTTCCGACAAGACCCGCTTTGTCTGGGACGGCCTGCGGCGGCAGCGTCTGGATCAGCCCTATATCCGCGAAAACGGGCGGCTGCGCCCGGCCACATGGCCCGAGGCCCTGTCGGCGGCAGCGGCGGCGATGAAAGGGAAAAGGGTCGCCGGCCTGATCGGCGATCTGGCCCCGGTCGAGGCGGCCTTCAGTCTGAAGCAACTGATCGAAGGTCTGGGCGGCAATGTCGAATGCCGCACCGATGGCGCGCGTCTGCCGGTGGGCAACCGCTCGGCCTATGTCGGCACGGCGACGATTGCCGATATTGATAATGCCGCGATGATCCAGTTGATCGGCACCAACCCGCGCGACGAAGCACCGGTTCTGAACGCCCGTATCCGCAAGGCCTGGGCGCGCGGCGCGCAGGTCGGGTTGATCGGCGAGGCGGTCGATCTGACCTATGATTATGTCCATGCCGGCACCGACCGTGCCGCGCTGGAAAAGCTGTCCATCCAGAAGATCAGCGATGCGACCCGCAACAAGCCGACGGTCATCATCGTCGGGCAGGGCGCAATTCGCGAGGCCGACGGCGAAGCCGTGCTTGCCCATGCGATGCGTCTGGCAGAAAACAGCAACTCGAAACTGCTGGTGCTGCATACGGCGGCGGCGCGCGTGGGCGCGATGGACGTGGCCGCCGTGACCGAAGGCGGGCTGCTTGCCGCCATCGACGGGGCCGAGGTGATCTATAACCTTGGTGCCGACGAAGTGGACATCGCCGCGGGAGCCTTTGTGATCTATCAGGGCAGCCACGGTGATCGTGGCGCGCATCGTGCCGACATCATCCTGCCCGGTGCCTGCTATACCGAGGAAAACGGCCTGTTCGTGAACACCGAAGGCCGCCCGCAACTGGCCATGCGCGCGAATTTCGCACCCGGTCAGGCCAAGGAAAACTGGGCCATCCTGCGGGCGCTGTCGGCCGAACTGGGCGCGGCCCTGCCGTGGAACAGCCTTGCCGCGCTGCGCCGCGCCCTGGTCGAGGCGGTGCCGCATCTGGCGCAGATCGACCACGTGCCGCAGAACGACTGGCAGCCGCT
>JAUNUO010000019.1:13779-21736 GCA_030538135.1 Paracoccus sp. (in: a-proteobacteria) | reverse complement strand
CGGTGCCGCATCTGGCGCAGATCGACCACGTGCCGCAGAACGACTGGCAGCCGCTGACCCGGTTCGATCTGGGGCAGGCCGGGTTCCGCAATGCGGTGCGGGATTTCTATCTGACCAACCCGATTGCGCGCAGTTCGCCGCTGATGGGCGAACTGTCGGCCATGGCGGCTGCCCGGCGCGCACCTGCTCTGGCGGCGGAGTAACCTATGATGGCTCGCGCCCGTCACATCCCTGCGCTGACCCTGCTGGCCGCAAGCCTTGCGCTTGTCGGTTGCGGGCAGGATGCAGGCGATGCGATGGCGACCCGTCCGGCCGCCAAACCCGAGGTGCTGACCGCTCAGGTCAGCCGGGAAAAGGGGCCGCTGACTCGTGCGCAGGTGTCCACCAAATCGGGCGAGATCCTGATTCTGGAACCGGATGGCAGCGTCACCACCATGACGCTCGATTCGCCCGGCGGTCGCGATGCCTTTGCGGTGACGCAGGCCGATCTGGCGACGGTCAGCCGGACGGGTGCTGCGGTCGCGGCACCTGCCGTAGCCCGCTCGATCGGGCAACGCGGGCCGACGGCCCAGCAGGTCGCGCTGAAAGAATTTGCGCAGCGCACCCGGCCCGCCTTGCCGGAATGGCGCCGCGACACAGAAATCGACCCCTCGGTCTTTCTGGGCAGCCGGGTAAGCGCCCTGTCGTCGGAAAGCCGTGGCGATCTGGTCGAAGTGACTGTAAACCTGCGGCAAGGGGTGGACGCGGATATCGCGTTTTCGTATGCCACCTGCGCATTGGCCGGTTGGGCGAAGTCGAACGGTGCGGGTTATGCGCGCCACATTCGCACGTTGCAGGAACGGCGTGACGGTATGCTTCTGGTCGGGGCGGCCTTCACACTGTCGAAATCGCAGCCGATGGGCCTGCGGGTGATGGAAACCAACGAGACCCTGCGTGAATGCAGGGCACGCGGCATTCCCGCGGCATAAAGGAAGGGACGGGCGATCATGGCAGAGTTCTGGTCATCACCGTTTGGGTTTGCGATCATCATGCTGGCTCAGGGGCTTGGCGTGATTGCGTTCGTCATGATCTCGCTGATCTTTCTGGTCTATGGCGACCGCAAGATCTGGGCGGCGGTCCAGATGCGGCGCGGCCCGAACGTGGTCGGCCCGTGGGGGTTGCTGCAAACCTTCGCCGACGCGTTGAAATATGTGCTCAAGGAAATCGTCGTGCCCGCCGGGTCCGACAAGTTCGTGTTCTTCCTTGCGCCGTTCCTGTCGATGGTGCTGGCGCTGCTGGCCTGGGTGGCGATCCCCTTCGCGCCGGGCTGGGTGATGGCCGACATCAATGTCGGCATCCTGTTCATCTTCGCCGTATCCTCGCTTGAAGTGTATGGCGTCATCATGGGCGGCTGGGCGTCGAACTCGAAATATCCGTTCCTTGCCTCGCTGCGGTCCGCGGCGCAGATGGTGTCCTACGAAGTGTCGCTTGGGCTTATCATCATCGGCATCATCATCTCGACCGGCTCGATGAACCTGAGCGCCATCGTCGAGGCGCAGCGCGGTCTTGGCCTGCTGTCGTGGTACTGGCTGCCGCATCTGCCGATGCTGGTGCTGTTCTTCGTGTCGGCGCTGGCCGAAACGAACCGTCCGCCCTTCGACCTGCCCGAGGCGGAATCGGAACTGGTCGCGGGGCACATGGTCGAATATTCGTCCACGCCCTATCTGCTGTTCATGGCGGGCGAATACATCGCCATCTGGCTGATGTGCGCGCTGATCTCGATCCTGTTCTTCGGCGGCTGGCTGTCGCCCATTCCGGGCCTGCCGGACGGCGCCATCTGGATGTTCCTCAAGATGGTGTTCTGGTTCTGGATGTTCGCCATGGTGAAGGCGATCGTGCCGCGCTATCGCTATGACCAGTTGATGCGGATCGGCTGGAAGGTGTTTCTGCCGCTGTCGCTTGGCTGGGTCGTCCTGATCGCGTTCCTGGCAAAGTTTCAGGTGTTCGGTTCGTTCTGGGCCCGTTGGGCGGGGGTGTAAGTCATGGCTTTCGATCTGGCACGAGCGACCAAATATTTTCTGATGGTCGATTTCATCAAGGGCTTCGGCATCGGGGTGCGTTACTTCTTCGCGCCCAAGGCGACGCTGAACTATCCGCATGAAAAAGGGCACCTGTCGCCACGCTTCCGCGGCGAACATGCGTTGCGGCGTTATCCCAACGGCGAGGAACGCTGCATCGCCTGCAAGCTGTGCGAGGCGATCTGCCCCGCGCAGGCCATCACCATCGACGCCGAACCGCGCGAGGATGGCAGCCGTCGCACCACGCGCTATGACATCGACATGACGAAATGCATCTATTGCGGCTTCTGTCAGGAAGCCTGCCCGGTGGATGCCATCGTCGAAGGCCCGAACTTCGAATACGCCACCGAAACCCGCGAGGAACTGTTCTACGACAAGCAGAAACTTCTGGACAACGGCGATCGCTGGGAATCGGAAATCGCCCGTAATATCGCGTTGGATGCGCCCTACAGATGAGTGATGCATTTCAAAAACTGTTTGCGCAGATGCTCCAGTCCGGGCAGGAAATGGCCCGTGCATTTAACCCTGCGCTGGAAAAGCTGGACACCAAGGCGTTCGAAAAGCTGATCCCGACGATGCCGGCGGACATGCTGGAAATGTGGTTCGGCAAGACATTCAACCGCGACGGGCTGGATGCGCGGACGCGGTTTCTGGTCACCATCGCCGCGATGACGGTGCAGGGTGCCCATGCGGAACCGCAGTTGCGCCTGTCCATCCGCCACGCGCGCGAAGCCGGGGCCACGCCGCGCGAAATCGCCGAGGTCATTTATCAGATGGGCATGTTCGGGGGTATCCCGGCCATGCAGAAGGCGCTGTCGCTGGCGCAGGACGTGTTCGCAGAGGAAGAAAAGGACGCCGAGTCATGATGACATTCGCTTTCTACCTGTTTGCGATCTGTGTCTGTGTCGCCGGCTTCATGGTCGTGATGGCGCGCAACCCGGTCCATTCGGTGCTGTGGCTGATCCTGGCGTTCCTGTCGGCGGCGGGGCTGTTTGTCCTGCAAGGGGCCGAATTCGTCGCCATGCTGCTGATTATCGTCTATGTCGGCGCGGTCGCGGTGCTGTTCGTCTTTGTGGTGATGATGCTGGATGTCGATTTCGCAAAACTCAAGGGCGAATTCGCGCGTTATCTCCCGCTGGGAATGCTGATCGCGCTGGTCATGCTGGCGCAACTGGCGATCGCTTTCGGCGCATGGGAAACCGCGTCGGTCGCCGAAGCGCAGCGGGTCGCGCCCATCGTGTCTGAAATCCACAACACCCGCGGGCTTGGCCTGATCCTGTATGACCGTTATCTGCTGCCGTTCCAGCTTGCCGGGATGGTGCTGCTGGTCGCGATGATCGGCGCGATCACCCTGACCATGCGCCACCGCAAGGACATCAAGCGTCAGGACGTGCTGAAACAGATGTATGTCGATCCGGCGGCGCAGATGGAACTGAAGGACATCAAGCCGGGGCAGGGGTTGTGATGAGATATATGGGCGGCATCGGGTTTGTGGTGGTGGTGGTCATTATCATCCTGCTCGTTCGATAAGAAAATATCCGGCGGGGACGCGCCGGGGCGACGAAAAACCGGCAACAGCCCGGAGGGACAGAAACGATGATCGGATTGACGCATTATCTGGTGGTGGGGGCGATCTTGTTCGTCACCGGCATCTTCGGCATCTTCGTGAACCGCAAGAACGTCATCGTCATCCTGATGTCGATCGAACTGATGCTGCTGGCGGTGAACATCAACTTTGTGGCCTTTTCCGCGCATCTGGGCGATCTGTCGGGGCAGGTCTTTACCATGTTCGTGCTGACCGTCGCCGCGGCCGAGGCTGCCATCGGCCTTGCCATCCTTGTGGTGTTCTTCCGCAATCGTGGCTCGATCGCGGTGGAAGATGTCAACGTGATGAAGGGATAAGGCCATGACAACGATCATCCTTTTTGGCCCCCTGATCGGTGCGATCATTGCCGGTTTCGGCTGGCGCCTGATTGGCGAGACAGCGGCGCAATATCTGACCACCGGCATCCTTTTCCTGTGCGCGGCCCTGTCGTGGATGGTGTTCCTCAGCTTTGACGGCGTGACGCAGCACATTCCGGTGCTTGACTGGATCGTGGCGGGCGATTTCACCGCGCAATGGGCGATCCGTCTGGACCGGCTGACGGCGATCATGCTGATCGTCGTGACCTCGGTGTCGGCGCTGGTTCACATGTATTCGATGGGCTACATGGCCCATGACGAGAACTGGGACCATCACGAACACTACAAGGCCCGCTTCTTTGCCTATCTGTCCTTCTTCACCTTCACCATGCTGATGCTGGTGACGGCGGACAACCTGCTTCAGATGTTCTTCGGCTGGGAAGGCGTGGGTGTCGCCTCCTATCTGCTGATCGGGTTCTATTACCGCAAGCCATCGGCAAACGCCGCCGCGATCAAAGCTTTCGTGGTCAACCGGGTCGGGGATTTCGGGTTCCTGCTGGGGATTTTCGGCATTTACTGGATGACCGGCTCGATCCAGTTCGACGCGATCTTTGCGCAGGTGCCGCAGATCGCCGCCAGCCAGTTCCATTTCCTGTGGCGCGACTGGCCCGCCGCCGACCTTCTGGCGATATTGCTGTTCATCGGTGCAATGGGCAAATCGGCGCAGCTTTTCCTGCACACCTGGTTGCCCGACGCGATGGAAGGCCCGACGCCGGTGTCCGCGCTGATCCATGCCGCGACCATGGTGACGGCGGGGGTGTTCCTTGTCTGCCGCATGTCGCCGCTGTTCGAATTCGCGCCCGATGCCAAGATGTTCGTGGTCATCATCGGTGCCACCACCGCGTTCTTTGCCGCGACAGTGGGTCTGGTGCAGAACGACATCAAGCGGGTGATCGCCTATTCGACCTGTTCGCAGCTGGGCTATATGTTCGTGGCGGCGGGTGTCGGCGTCTATTCGGTCGCCATGTTCCACCTGTTCACCCACGCCTTCTTCAAGGCGATGCTGTTCCTTGGCGCCGGCTCGGTGATCCATGCGATGCACCACGAACAGGATCTGCGGAACTATGGCGGGCTGCGCAAGAAGATCCCGCTGACCTTCTGGGCGATGCTGATCGGCACGCTGGCCATTACCGGCGTCGGTATTCCGCTGACCCATTTCGGCTTTGCCGGCTATCTGTCCAAGGACGCCGTGATCGAAAGCGCCTATGCATCCGGCGTGGGTTACGCCTTCTGGATGCTGGTGATCGCGGCGCTGATGACCAGTTTCTATTCCTGGCGGCTGATGTTCATGACCTTCTGGGGCAAGCCGCGCGGCGATCATCATGCGCATGAGCACGCCCATGAAAGCCCGCCGGTGATGACCATTCCGCTGGGTGTTCTGGCGGTGGGCGCGATCTTTGCCGGCATGGTCTGGTATAACAGCTTCTTCGGCTCCGAAGATAACGTGCGCGGCTATTTCGGCCTGCCCGTGGCCGAGGCACATGCCGATGCCGGCACCGACGCTCCGCTTGACGGCGCTGTGGCCGAGGCGCCCCATGCCGAACCGCAGGGCGACGCGCTGCATGCCGCCGCCGGTGCGGCCGCCGACCCGGCCGAGATCACCATCGCGATGACGCCGGGCGCGATCTACATGCACCCCGACAACCATGTGCTGCACGATGCCCATTATGTGCCCACCTGGGTCAAGCTGTCGCCTTTCGTGGCGATGCTGACCGGGCTGTTCCTCGCGTGGATCTTTTATATCCGCGCGCCGGAAACGCCCGCCCGGCTGGCGGCCGCGCAGCCGCATCTGTATCGCTTCCTGCTGAACAAGTGGTATTTCGATGAGATCTACGACGTGGTCTTTGTGCGACCCGCGAAATGGCTGGGCCGGTTCCTGTGGCAACAGGGCGATGGCGGCGTCATCGACGGCACCATCAACGGCGTTGCCATGGGGCTGATCCCGCGCCTGACCCGTTTCGCCGGCCGAGTTCAATCCGGCTATCTGTTCCACTACGCCTTTGCGATGGTCCTCGGGATTGTGGCCTTGCTGATCTGGGTGATGTTGCGGAGCGCGCACTGACATGACGAGCCTTCTTTCCATCATCACATTTCTGCCCATCATCGCGGCGGGTATTCTGGCGCTGCTTCTGCGCGGCGACGACGAGGCGGCACAGCGCAATGCCAAATGGCTGGCGCTGATCGCGACCTCGGCGACCTTCGTGATCTCGCTGTTCGTGCTGTTCGGCTTTGATCCGGCGAACACCAACTTCCAGTTCGTCGAGGATCGCGAATGGATCATGGGCCTGCGCTATAAACTGGGTGTTGACGGTATCTCGGTTCTGTTCGTGATGCTGACCACCTTCCTGATGCCGCTGACGATCCTGTCCACATGGGACGTCAAGGTGCGGGTCAAGGAATACATGATCGCCTTCCTGATGCTGGAAGGGCTGATGATCGGCGTCTTCGTGGCGCTGGACCTGTTCCTGTTCTACCTGTTCTTCGAAGCCGGGCTGATCCCGATGTTCCTCATCATCGGTATCTGGGGTGGCCAGAACCGGATCTATGCGGCCTTCAAGTTCTTCCTTTACACTTTCCTCGGCTCGGTGCTGATGCTGGTTGCCATGGTCGCGATGTATCGCACGGCAGGCACCACCGACATCGCCGTGCTGCTGACCCATGATTTCCCGTCCGAACCGATGCGGGTCCTGTTCTGGACCGTGACTGGCGGGATGCAGACGCTGCTGTTCCTGGCCTTTTTCGCCAGTTTTGCGGTCAAGATGCCGATGTGGCCAGTCCACACTTGGTTGCCCGACGCCCACGTTCAGGCGCCGACCGCCGGTTCGGTCGTTCTGGCAGCCGTGCTTTTGAAGATGGGCGGCTATGGCTTCCTGCGGTTCAGCCTGCCGATGTTCCCGGTCGCCTCGGATTTCTTTCAGCCGCTGGTGTTCTGGATGTCGGCGATCGCCATCGTCTATACCTCGCTGGTGGCGCTGGCGCAGTCCGACATGAAAAAGCTGATCGCTTATTCGTCGGTTGCGCATATGGGCTATGTGACCATGGGCATCTTCGCGGCCAATCAGGTCGGCGTCGATGGCGCGATCTTCCAGATGCTGTCGCACGGGTTTATCTCGGGCGCGCTATTTCTGGCGGTCGGTGTCATTTATGACCGGATGCATACGCGCGAAATTGACGCTTATGGCGGCCTCGTGAACCGGATGCCGGTCTATGCGCTGGTGTTCATGTTCTTCACCATGGCCAACGTAGGCCTGCCGGGCACTTCGGGCTTTGTGGGTGAATTCCTGACCCTGTTGGGCGTGTTCCGCGAAAACACATGGGTCGGCCTTGTCGCGACGACGGGCGTAATCCTTTCGGCGGCCTATGCGCTGTGGCTGTATCGCCGCGTGACGCTTGGCGCGCTCATCAAGGAAAGCCTCAAGACCATCACCGACATGACCAGCCGTGAAAAGTGGATCTTTGCGCCGCTGATCGCCATGACCCTGATCCTGGGCGTGTATCCGCGCCTTGTCACCGACATCACCGGACCTGCGGTTCAGAACCTCTTGTCCAATTACCACGCATCCATCCCGGCCGAGCCGGTGGCCGAGGCCGCCGCAGAGACCGGGCACTGAGGGGGCCGACATGACCGCGCTGGATTTCTCAATCGTCCTGCCCGAGTTTCTGCTGGCCGTCTATGCGATGGCCGCGCTGCTGGCCGGGGCCTGGTTCGGCAAGGATGCCATCGCCCGCCCGATCCTCTGGGTGACGGTGGCGGTGTTGCTGGTGGTGGGGCTGCTGATCGGCTTTGGCGACCGCACCGATCAGACCGCGTTCTTTGACATGTTCATCGACGATGCCTTTGCGCGCTTCGCCAAGGTCGTCGTGCTGATTTCGGCCGCCGCCGTTCTGGCGATGAGCGCCGATTACATGGCGCGCCGCGACCTGCTGCGTTTCGAATT
>JAUNUO010000019.1:10836-13679 GCA_030538135.1 Paracoccus sp. (in: a-proteobacteria) | reverse complement strand
TTCTGGCGATGAGCGCCGATTACATGGCGCGCCGCGACCTGCTGCGTTTCGAATTCCCGATCCTGATCGTGCTGGCCGCGCTTGGTATGTGCATGATGGTGTCGTCCAACGACCTGCTGACGCTGTATATGGGGCTGGAACTGCAATCCCTGTCGCTTTACGTCGTTGCCGCCATGCGCCGCGACAGTGCCCGTTCGGCCGAGGCGGGGTTGAAATATTTCGTGCTGGGGGCGCTGTCCTCGGGGCTGCTGCTTTATGGGATGTCGCTTGTCTATGGCTTTGCCGGCACGACCAATTTCGGCGGCGTGATGGCGGCGATCTCGGGTGGCGATCACCTGTCGGTCGGGCTGCTGTTCGGTCTGGTGTTCCTGCTGGTCGGTCTGGCTTTCAAGGTGTCCGCCGTGCCGTTCCACATGTGGACGCCCGACGTTTACGAAGGCTCGCCCACGCCGGTGACCGCGTTCTTTGCCACCGCGCCCAAGGTGGCCGCGATGGCGCTGATCGCGCGGCTGATGTTCGGCGCCTTTGGCCATGTGCCCGGCGACTGGGGCCAGATCATCGCGGCGCTGGCCGTCATGTCGATGTTCCTTGGTTCCATCGCCGGTATCGGTCAGCGCGACATCAAGCGGCTGATGGCTTATTCGTCCATTGCCCATATGGGCTTTGCCTTGGTCGGTCTGGCGGCGGGGACGGCCTATGGCGTGCAGGCGATGCTGCTGTATATGACCATCTATACGGTGATGAACGTCGGCACCTTCGCCTTTATCCTGTCGATGGAGCGTGACGGCCGCCCGGTTACCGATCTGCTCAGCCTGAACCGCTTTGCCTCGGCCGAGCCGCTGAAAGCGTGGGCGGTGCTGTTCCTGATGTTCAGCCTTGCCGGTGTTCCGCCGTTCCTTGGCTTTTTCGCCAAGCTGGGCGTGCTCAAGGCGGCGGTCGATGCAGGGATGACCTGGCTGGCCATCGCCGGTGTGGTCGCTTCGGTGATCGGGGCGTTCTATTATCTGCGCATCGTCTATTACATGTTCTTTGGCGCGGAATCCGAAGGTGTCAGCAGCAGGATGGGGGCGGTGCAATATGTTGCGCTGCTGGTTCCGGCGACGGTGCTGTTGATTGGCGCGGCCAGCATGTTCGGCGTTGACCGCGCCGCGGCGCGCGCGGCCGAAACGCTGGTCGGCGCCTCGGCCACAGCGCCCGCCGACGCCCCGGTCGCGGGGCAGGGCGCAACCGTCACCCCCGGCGGCGACGGGTGAACCAGCCCTCGGCGACACCGAACGACTGGCCTGACGGCGTGGCGCGGCATATTCTGCCGCGCTGCGATTCCACGAATGCCGAGGCGTTGCGGCTTGCGCCCGGCTTGTCTGGTCCGACATGGATCATGGCGCGCGAACAGACGGCGGGCCGCGGGCGGCGAGGACGCGGCTGGTCCATGCCTGCGGGGAATTTTGCCGCCACCCTGTTGATGCGCCCGACCGGAGGCCCTGGCGATGCCGCGCGGCTGTCCTTCGTGGCGGCGCTGGCGCTGTATGATGCGCTGCGCGATGCCACCGGCCCTGCTGCGCGGTTGGCGATCAAATGGCCCAACGATCTGCTTCTGAATGGCGGCAAGGTGGCCGGCATTCTTCTGGAAAGCGGTGGCAGCGCGGGGCGTGTCGATGCGCTGGCCGTGGGGATCGGCGTCAACCTGATCGCCGCCCCGCCGCCCGAGGCATTGGAACCCGGCGCGATGCCAGCCGTCAGCATTGCGGCGGAAACCGGCCTGACCACCGCGCCCGAGGATTTTCTGAACCTGCTGGCCCCGGCCTTTGACCGCTGGCATCGTCAGATGGTGACCTACGGTTTTGCCCCGATCCGCGCCGCCTGGCTGGCCCGCGCCGCGCATCTGGGCGGCACCATCACCGCGCGCACCGGCCGGGCCGAATTCACCGGCATCTTCGAGACGATCGACGACACCGGCGCGCTGATTATTCTGACGGCGCAGGGGCGTCAGGTGATCCCCGCCGCCGACATCTATTTCAGCGGAACCTGACCCATGCTGCTTTGCATTGACACCGGCAACACCAACAGCACCTTTTCCCTGTGGGACGGTGAACAGTTCGTGTCGCATTGGCGGATCAGCACCGATCACCGCCGAACCGCCGACGAATATTTCGTCTGGCTGCAAACCATGATCTCTCTGACCCATTATGATCTGGACATCAGCCGCTGTATCATCAGTTCCACCGTGCCGCGGGTGGTGTTCAACCTGCGTGTGCTGTGCAACCGTTATTTCAACACGCGCCCGCTGGTCGTCGGCAGGCCCGATTGCCTGCTGCCAGCCGCGCCGCGTGTCGATCAGGGCGTCACCGTCGGTCCCGACCGGATCGTGAACACCTGGGGCGCGCATGTTCTTTACGGAGGCGATCTTGTGGTGGTCGATTTCGGCACTGCGACTACCTTTGACGTGGCGGACGACACCGGTGCCTATATCGGCGGGGTGATCGCGCCGGGGGTGAACCTGTCGCTTGAGGCGCTGCACATGGGCGCGGCGTCGCTGCCTCATGTCGATGTGACCATGCCGGCGCAGGTCATCGGGCTGAATACCGTTGCTTGTATCCAGTCGGGCATCTACTGGGGGTATATCGGTCTGGTCGAAGGCACCGTCGCCAAGATCCGTCAGGAACGCGGCCTGCCGATGAAGGTCGTGGCAACCGGTGGGCTTGCGCCTTTGTTCGAGCAGGGCACCGATCTGTTTGATGAAGTTGATGACGATCTGACCGCTCACGGTTTGCGGCTGATCTATGACCATAACAAGGAGGCGGGCAATGTCTGAGCGCCTGATCTATCTGCCGCTGGGCGGCGCG
>JAUNUO010000019.1:6967-10736 GCA_030538135.1 Paracoccus sp. (in: a-proteobacteria) | reverse complement strand
AACAAGGAGGCGGGCAATGTCTGAGCGCCTGATCTATCTGCCGCTGGGCGGCGCGGGCGAAATCGGGATGAACGCCTATGTCTATGGCTATGGCCCGGCGGGCAAGGAACGTCTGATCCTTGTCGATCTCGGCGTGACCTTCGGCGACATGGACAGCGCGCCGGGGATCGATCTTATCATGCCCGACCTGCGCTGGCTGGAACAGAACCGCGACCGGCTTGAGGCGATCTTCATCACCCACGGGCACGAAGATCACGTCGGCGCGCTTGGCCTGTTGTGGAACAAGCTGCGCGTGCCGGTCTATTGCCGCCAGTTCACCGGCACGCTGGCCCGGATGAAGCTGGAAGAAGCCGGGGTCGCCTCCGATGTGGTCAAGATCACCGGCCCCCGCCCCGAGGTGGTGCGCGCCGGTCCCTTTACCGTGCAATTCGTGCCGATCAGCCATTCGATCCCTGAAAGCGCGGCCTTGCTGATCGACACGCCCGCCGGGCGGATCATGCATTCGGGCGATTTCAAGTTGGACGGCACCCCGGTCGTGGGCGAGGCGTTCGATCCGATCATGTGGCATCAGATCGCGGGCGAAGGGCAGGGGATCAAGGTGCTGGCCTGCGATTCCACCAACGTCTTCAGCCCGCAACCGGGCCGGTCTGAGGCGATCCTGGCCAACCCGCTGCTGGATTTCGTGATGGCGCAGCCGAACATGGTCGTCGCCACCACATTTGCCAGCAACATCGCCCGCCTGAAAACGCTGGCCGAGGCCGGGGTGGCGGCGGGGCGTCAGGTCTGCCTTCTTGGCCGGGCCATGCGCAAGATGGTGCAGGCGGCGCAGGAAACCGGCATTCTGACCGACTTTCCCGAAACCATCGGCCCGGAACAGGCGTCCGAACTGCCCCGCAACAAGGTGCTGCTGATCGTCACCGGTTCGCAGGGCGAACGCCGGGCGGCATCCGCGCAACTGTCGCGCGGCCGTTATCTGGGCCTGCAACTGAAAGAGGGTGACAGCTTCCTGTTCAGCTCGCGCACCATTCCGGGCAATGAACGCGGTGTGATCCGCATCATGAACGCGCTGTCGGAACTGGGCGTCGATGTCTATGATGCGGATGACGGCACGTTCCACGTGTCGGGCCACGCCAACCGCCCCGACCTTCAGGCCGTCCATGATCTGATAAAACCCGATATCCTGATCCCCATGCATGGCGAGCACATGCATCTGCGCGAACATATGAACATGGCCCGCGCCAAGGGTATCGCCTCGGAAATCGCGGTCAACGGCACCATGCTGGACCTGAGCGGCCCGGCGCCGAGGGTCGTCGATCAGGTGGAAACCGGGCGTCTGTATCTGGATGGGACGGTCCTGATCGGCGCCATGGACGGGATCGTCCGCGACCGTATCCGCATGGCGCTGAACGGTCACGCGCTGGTCTCGGTGATCGTGGACGAGGACGACAATGCGCTGCCCGATGCCTGGGTCGAACTGATGGGCCTGCCCGATGTGACCCGCAACGGCCAGTCGCTGGCCCGTCACATCGAAGCCGAACTGGCCGGGTTTCTGGAACGCGCCGACGACCGCACGGTTCGCGACGATGCCAAGATGGACGAAGCCATCCGTCGCAGCACCCGTCAGATCGCCATGGAGGAAATCGGCAAGAAGCCCGAAGTCACCGTCATCATCAGCCGCCTGATGGCCGACTGACGGCTTCTTCTGTGCATAAATATCCTCTGGGGGTCCGGGGGGCGAAGCGCCCCCGGTTTCCTCAAACCAGTATCGCCATGACCGACCCGACCGACACATTCGACCCGAATCCGCCCCGCCGCAATTTTTACGGCCGGCGTCACGGCAAGACCCTGCGCCAAAGCCAGAAAGGCTATCTGGCCGAGGATCTGGGCGATCTGCGCCCGCGCGGGATCACGCTTGCCGATAATCCCGACCGCACCCCGATCAACCCCGTCGCGATCTTTGGCGACGATCGCCCCGTCTGGCTTGAGGTCGGCTTTGGCGGCGGGGAACATATGGTCCACATGGCGGCACGTTACCCTGACATCGGCATCATCGGCTGCGAACCGTTCATCAATGGTGTGGCGATGCTGTTGGGGAAAATCCGCGCGGCGGAGGTGACCAATGTCAGCGTTCATCCGGGTGATGCACGCGATCTGATGGACGTGCTGCCCGACGCCGCTCTGGATCGGGCCTTTCTGCTGTATCCCGATCCATGGCCCAAGGCGCGGCACCATCGCCGGCGCTTCGTCACGCCGGAACATCTGATCCCGCTGGCCCGCGTCATGCGGCCGGGCGCGATCTTTCGCGTTGCGAGTGATATTCCCGATTACATGCGCCAATCGCGCGAGCAGGTGCCGCCCGCCGGGTTCGATCTGGTCGCGGATACAGATCAGCCGTGGGAGGACTGGTTGTCCACGCGATACGAACAGAAAGCCCTGCGCGAAGGGCGGGTGCCGCATTACCTGACCTTTGTGCGGCAGGGATAGCGTTGCGGTCGCGCCCCAAAGGCGTATTTGGGCAAACAGGAAGCGGGGCCTCAGCCCAGTGAATTGACCCATTGTGGCACGGTCTGGCTGGCCGGGCCGATGATGCGTTCGGCAAAGTCGCCGGAATTGGCGCTGACGGCGAGGTTCAGTTCGACGCAGCGGGTGCCCATGCGGGCGGCGTGTTGTGCGAAACCTGCGGCCGGATAGACCTGCCCCGAGGTGCCGATGGCGGCGAACAAATCGGCCTGATCCAGCGCGTCCCAGATTTCGCGCATATGGTGGGGAATTTCCCCGAACCAGACGATATTGGGGCGCGTGGCTCTCGATCCGCAATGCGGGCAGTGATCGGTCGTATGCATGACCGCCGGGGCTTCCCAGTCCCATCGGCAGACGGTGCAGGTCGCGCGGTTCAGCGCGCCGTGCATATGGATGACATGGCGGCTGCCCGCGCGTTCGTGCAGATCATCGACGTTCTGCGTCACCAACGTCAGATCGTGACGCCGGGCCAAGGTGGCCAGCGCCAGATGGGCGGGATTGGGCTGCGCCAGCGCGGCTTTGGCACGGCGCTGATTATAGAATTCATGGACCAAAGCCGGGTCACGCTCGAACGCTTCGGGGGTGGCCACGTCCTCGACCCGGTGACCTTCCCACAGCCCGTCGGGGCCGCGAAAGGTCGCCAGCCCGCTTTCGGCGGAAATCCCCGCCCCGGTCAGCACCACGATACGCATGGGTCAGCGGCGGCAGTAAGCCTCGGCGGTCGAGGCGAAGGCGCGGTAACGTGCCCAGAACGCGTTGTCGGCGTTGCTTTTGGACATGCGCACCTCTTGCGCCTTGTGCGGCTCGCGGAAGAATTGGGCGGCGCGGCGCTGGTCGGCGCGCGACAGGGTCTGGTTCGCGACCTGCTGGATGCAGCCGCACAGCGGCGCATTGCCGCGCGCACGGTCGGACCGGACGCAGGCATTGTCGATGGGGCCGGCCATGGCCAGCGGCGTGGTCAGCATTACGGCGGCGGCCGCGATGATAAGGCGGTTCAGCATCGGGTCTGTCTCCTCGGGTTCCGGCCTGATGGGCGGGTGTGCCCGCCTCTGGGTCTGATTATCCCCGAAATATAGCGAAAACCCCCGGCCCGGTCCAATAGCTGAATGTTTGGCGTTTCTGGGGGGCGTTGGCCGAGGCCGCCCCATATCTTGTGCAGGAACCGGATCAGACGGGTTCCGGCGTATAGCCCGCGTCGCGAATCACCGCCTCGGCCGCCTGACTGTCGAGACCCTGCACATCGACGGTT
>JAUNUO010000019.1:0-6867 GCA_030538135.1 Paracoccus sp. (in: a-proteobacteria) | reverse complement strand
GTCGCGAATCACCGCCTCGGCCGCCTGACTGTCGAGACCCTGCACATCGACGGTTTTCGCATCCAGATCGACGACCGCGTTTCCGCCTGCGGCGCTCACGGCTTCCTGAATGGCGGCCTTGCAATGGCCGCAGGTCATATCCTGAACTTTGAACAGCATCCTGCCCCCTTTATCGCGATTGACGCCCGGCACCGGGCCGGTCAAACCACGCCGAGTTTTGCCGCCCTCCCGGACCCCGTCAAGCCCGTCATGGACAACCTTCGCGCCGCCTTGCTGATGACCGCCGCCATGGCGTTGTTTGCAGTAGAGGATTCCTTTCTGAAGACGCTGACCGGGCGTTTGCCCGCAGGGCAGGTGCTGATGATGACCGGCATCATGGCCTCGGGGTTGTTCTGGGCGCTGATCGCGGCGCAGGGCGGGCGGCTGTGGACGCGCGATCTGCTGCATCCGGCGGTGATGCTGCGCAATCTGGGCGAGGGGCTGGCGGGAATCCTGTTCCTGTCGGCGCTGACCTATGGCGATCTGGCGACGGCCAGCGCGATTCTTCAGGCCCTGCCGCTGGCCCTGACGCTTGGGGCGGTGCTGTTCCTGCGTGAAAAGGTGGGCTGGCGGCGCTGGTCCTCGATCATCGTCGGGCTGATCGGGGTGCTGATCGTGGTGCGACCGGGGACCGAGGCGTTCCATCCGTCCGCGGCCCTTGCGGTGGGCGCGGTCGTGGCGCTGACGTTGCGCGATCTGGCGACGCGGCGCATTCCGCCGGGGGTGTCGTCACAGGTGCTGACGGCTTCTGCCTTTGCCTCGCTGATTCCGGGCGGCCTGATCCTGCTGTTGTTTGGTAACCGGCCGATGCTGCTGCCGGTGGCCGGCGAATTGATGATCCTCAGCGGCGCGGTTGCCTTTGGGCTGGTGGCCTATATGGCGATGGTCGGCGCAATGCGCTTGGGCGAAATCGCGGTGATCGCGCCGTTCCGATACACGCGGCTGGTGTTCGCGCTGATCCTTGCCGTTCTGGTCTTTGGCGAGCGCCCCGACACGGCCACCTTGACGGGCGCGGCGATCATCGCGCTGGCCGGGATGGCCGCCATGTGGCGCGAGGCGCGGCTTGCCCGCCGGGGGCGGTAAATCCCCCTTCCCGGTGCGCGCGCGGCCCTGTATAGCCGCGCCATGACCGACCTTGATCTCATCCGCAATTTTTCGATCGTGGCCCATATCGACCACGGTAAATCCACTCTGGCCGACCGGCTGATCCAGATGACGGGCACTGTCGCCGAACGCGACATGAAGGCCCAGATGCTGGACAGCATGGATATCGAACGCGAACGGGGCATCACCATCAAGGCGAACACCGTGCGCATCGAATATCCTGCGTGTGACGGGCGCACCTATGTGCTGAACCTGATCGACACGCCCGGCCACGTCGATTTCGCCTATGAGGTGTCGCGCTCGATGCGCGCGGTCGAAGGGTCTTTGCTGGTCGTGGATGCGACGCAGGGGGTCGAGGCACAGACCTTGGCCAACGTCTATCAGGCCATCGACGCCGGGCACGAGATTGTGCCGGTGCTGAACAAGATCGACCTGCCCGCCGCCGAACCCGACCGCGTCAAGGAACAGATCGAGGATGTGATCGGCATCGACGCATCCGAAGCGATCCCGATTTCAGCCAAGACCGGCATCGGCATTCCCGACGTGCTGGAAGCCATCGTCCATCGTCTGCCTGCCCCCAAGGGCGACCGTAACGCGCCGCTGAAAGCGATGCTGGTCGATAGCTGGTATGACAGCTATCTGGGCGTCGTCGTGATGATCCGCGTCATGGACGGCGTGATCCGCAAGGGCGACCGCATCAGGATGATGCAGACTGGCGCCGTCTATGGCATCGACAAACTGGCCGTGCTGCGCCCGCAGATGCAGGATATTGCGGAACTTGGACCGGGCGAGATCGGCGTGTTCACCGCCTCGATCAAGCAGGTGCGCGACACCCGCGTGGGCGACACGATCACGCATGAGCGCAAGGGCACCGACACGCCGCTCCCGGGTTTCAAACCCGCGCAGCCGGTGGTGTTCTGCGGGTTGTTCCCCGTCGATGCCAATGATTTCGAGGCGCTGCGCGATGCGATCGAAAAACTGGCCCTGAATGACGCGAGTTTCAGCTATGAGATGGAAACCTCGGCCGCGCTTGGCTTCGGGTTCCGCTGCGGTTTCCTTGGGTTGCTGCATCTTGAGGTTATCCGCGACCGGCTGGAACGCGAATATGACCTTGATCTGATTACCACCGCGCCTTCGGTGGTATTCAAACTGTATATGCGCGATGGCGAAGTGCGCGACCTGCACAATCCCGCCGATATGCCCGATCTCACCCATGTCGATCATATCGAAGAACCGCGCATCAAGGCGACCATTATGGTTCCCGACGAATATCTGGGTGACGTGCTGAAACTGTGTCAGGACCGGCGCGGTATTCAGATGGACCTGACCTATGCCGGCTCCCGCGCGATGGTGGTCTATGACCTGCCGCTGGCCGAGGTGGTGTTCGATTTCTATGACCGGCTGAAATCGGTCACGAAAGGCTATGCGAGTTTCGATTACCAGATCAGCGAATATCGCGAGGATTATCTGGTGAAAATGTCGATCCTTGTGAATGACGAACCGGTTGACGCGCTGGCCATCATGGTCCACCGCGACCGCGCCGAGGCGCGCGGCCGGGTGATGGTCGAAAAGCTGAAAGATCTGATCCCCCGTCACATGTTCAAAATCCCGATCCAGGCGGCGATTGGCGGCCGGGTGATCGCGCGCGAAACCCTGGCGGCGTTGCGCAAAGACGTGACGGCGAAATGCTACGGCGGGGATGCCACGCGGAAGAAAAAGCTGCTGGAAAAGCAGAAGGCCGGGAAAAAGAAGATGCGCCAGTTCGGGAAAGTGGAGATTCCGCAGACGGCGTTCATTCAGGCTTTGAAGATGGATGGGTGACGGGTCTTAACTTCCAAGCTTTGCTGTCAGTTCATCAATAAGGGCCTTCTTTTTCTTTGCCTCTAAGGCGGGATCGGTTACTTGTAAATACTCTTTATCCGAGAAATCGTCGCCTCGTTTTCTGTTCAATGGCGGCTCAAGGGCTTCTATCAGAATAGCCTCCATGAGGGATATGATTTGTTTTTGATTAGCTGAAAACTCTGGTCCAGTGAGGTTGCCAGTCTCACTGACGCCGCGAAGCCCAAACCAGCTGAATCTGTCCCATCGACCGTTAAGGCGGTCTTTGAGGTGTTCAGCTAAGCGAATTCCCAAAGGACGCTCGACCGCCCTACCTAGGTAAACTACCCTACTTCCATCATAAAGAATGTAAATGCCGATTTGTTCGCTGAAGTCGACAGTGTAGCTGCCAGCTTGTTGTTGTCCAAGTAGCTTTGGTTTTGCTTTCCAATCAACTCTGGACGCATTCCAGAATATTCCAGCGCTCTTAACCACTGGTATGCTATCATCAACATTATTTTCGCTATCTTCTGCGGTCTTTTGGTCTACAACCTCTCCCGATGATGCCTTGAGTATAAATTTGCCGGGCTCGGTTTTTAGAAAAGGACTTGCGGCACCCTCATTGTTCAGAGAGGTGGTCAATTGTGCGGCGACCGTGTTTACGGGTGTTGCGCCAAGTTTCTTTCGTAGACCTTATTGCGCTACTAGTTCTGCAATTTCATTGTAGTGAAGGGCGGTTCCAGCCTCAGTCAAAATTTTGATTATGGCTTCTCGCCACGGCATGTCTGTCCCAGACTGCGCCATATTGCTTTCCTTTATGCTTAACTCTAGCAACGGATCATGTCCGAGTTTGAGGTGCAAGTGTCGCTTTGTCTTATCGACCGCCCTTTGATCGAAGCAACGGCCGTCGATACCGAACCGCTGGTCGGCACGGCCTTCTGCCACCGCCGCGCGCATCAACCGTAGGGTGGGGTTTCATCCCACCATGCTCCGCTTACCCTCGCGCAACGGTGGGGTAAACCCCACTCTAACGGCATCGCCACGTGTCCGATGATCGGCCACACTCACCTTCGCGGCCCGGAATCGTAGCGTGACCGTGGGACAAAACCCGGCCCTACGCTCACCGTTCCCGATCAAACAGGCGGCACCGTCTCCACCGCGCCCCGCTATTTCTTCCGACCCCCGCCCTTGCTCTTCCCCAGACCCCACATTGACAGCCACGCCTTCTGTGCGTCTTTCATCGCCTTGGTCTGGGCCTTGGTCATCTCTGCCATGATCTGCCCGCGTGCCGGGCCGGTGATCTTGTTGGCGGCTGACAGCCACATGCTCATCCACGGGTTTTTCATCGCGTTCCTCAGCTTGCTTCGCGCACCCGTTCCTCGACGATTTCGAACGGCACGCCGGGTTCGTCCTTGGAGCAGCGGATCACCAGCGAGGTCTTGACGCTGGCGACGTTCGGCGCGGCGGTCAGGCTTTCGGTCAGGAACCGCTGAAAGGTCGGCAGGTCGGGCGAGGTGCATTTCAGGATAAAGTCGATTTCGCCGTTCAGCATATGGCATTCGCGCACCAAAGGCCAGTTGCGCGCCAGATCCTCGAAGGCGGACAGGTCGCGTTCGTGCTGGCTGGCCAAGCGGACCATCGCGAACACCTGCACCTCGAACCCCAGTTCGCGCGGGTCGATGTCGGCGTGATAGCCGCGGATATGGCCGCTTTCCTCAAGCCCGCGGACGCGGCGCAGGCATGGGGGCGCGGAAATGCCGACGCGGCGGGCCAGTTCCACGTTGGTCATGCGACCGTCGGCCTGCAATTCGGCCAGAATCCTTCGGTCGATCTCGTCCAGACGGGTGCCTGCCATTTCTTCTTGTCCTTGCCTGAAATTCTGCCGGAAACTATCCTGTGCGGCCGTCTTGCGCAATATTATTTCGCGAAAACGTGCTGCATTGCAGAACGACGTTGCGGCCACTACCTAGGGCGAAACCAGATGAGGCGATCATGTCCACCACACACACGCAACTTTTGATTATCGGCTCGGGTCCGGCGGGCTATACGGCGGCGGTCTATGGCGCGCGGGCGATGCTGAGCCCGATGCTGATTCAGGGGATGCAGCCGGGCGGGCAGTTGACCATCACGACCGAGGTCGAAAACTGGCCCGGAGATGTCGAGGTACAAGGCCCCGACCTGATGGTCAGGATGGAGGCGCACGCCCGCGCGATGGGGGCCGAAATCGTCACCGACATGGTGACGGAGCTGGACCTGTCGGTGCGACCTTTCCGCGCAACCTGTGATTCCGGGGCGGTGGTGACGGCGGATGCGGTGATTCTGGCGACCGGCGCGCAGGCCCGCTGGCTGGACCTGCCGTCCGAGGAAAAGTTCAAGGGCTTCGGCGTTTCCGCCTGCGCCACCTGCGACGGGTTCTTCTATCGCGGGCGAGATGTGATGGTGGTCGGCGGCGGCAATACCGCCGTGGAAGAGGCGCTGTTCCTGACCAAATTCGCCAGCAAGGTGGTTCTGGTCCATCGCCGCGACAGCCTGCGGGCGGAAAAGATCTTGCAGGAGCGGTTGTTCAACAACCCCAAGGTCGAGGTGATCTGGGATCACGAACTGGACGAGATTCTGGGCGACGACAACCCCTTGGGCGTCACCGGCGCGCGGCTGCGCAGCGTCAAGGACGGCGCGTCGCGCGATGTGCCCGTGGCGGGCGTATTCGTCGCCATCGGTCATGCCCCTGCCAGCGAACTGGTCGCCGGTCAGCTCGAGCTGCATAACGGCGGTTATGTGAAGGTCGAACCGGGCAGCACCCGCACCTCGGTCCCCGGTGTGTTCGCGGCTGGCGATCTGACAGATCACATCTATCGGCAGGCGGTGACCAGCGCCGGCATGGGCTGCATGGCCGCGCTGGACGCGGAACAGTGGCTGGCAGGGCAAACCGCCTAAGGCAGCGTTCCGCCCAGATAGCGGATCATGTTGCCGCCCATGACCTTGGCGATCTGCGCTTCGGTCAGCCCGGCATCCATCAGCGCCTGCGTCAATGCGGCCAGACCGGACGCGTCGAAGGGGACATCCACGGCGCCGTCGTAATCGGACCCGAGCGAGACGTGATCCTCGCCCACAAGGGTCATCGCCGCCCGGATGCTGGCGGCAATATCGTCGGGGGTGCGCCCGCAGACCACATCGGCCCAGAGCCCGATGCCGATGACCCCGCCCTTGGCCGCAATCGCCCGCACCAGATCATCGGGCAGATTGCGGCGGCTGGCGCAATGGCCGTGAATTCCGGTATGCGACAGTACCGGCCGGGTGCCGGGCATGGCCAGCACATCGCGCACCATCTGCGGGCTGGCATGGGCAAGGTCGATCACCATGCCGCGTTCCACCATCCCGGCCACGACCTGACGCCCGAAATCGGACAGACCCGCCCCCGATCCGCCCTCGCCATGCAGGCTGCCGCCCAGTTCGTTGTCAAAGAAATGCGTCAGCCCCATCAGCCTGAACCCGGCATCGAACAGCACATCCAGATTGGCGATGTCGCCTTCCAGCGGATGCCCGCCCTCGGACCCAAGCAATGCGCCGACCGTCCGCGCCCCACCCGCACGGGCGTCCAGCAGCCGTTCCAGATCGGCGCGGCTGCGGATGATCGCAACGGCCTGTGGATCACGCCGCGCCATATCGGCCAAGGCGTCGGCCTGCACCAGCGCGCGTTCCCGCAGGCTGAACCACGCCTGGACCGGCCGCAACTGCCCGATGAACAGCGGGGTGATGTTGTCGGGCGCGTCGGCGGCGTTCCGGCCATAGTTCTGGCCGCGCGGGCTTTTGGTGACGGTGGTGAAGACCTGCACCGCCACATTGCCCTCGGTCAGACGCGGAATATCGGTATGCCCCCGATCCGCGCGGGTCAGAAGATCGCGCCCC
>JAUNUO010000212.1 GCA_030538135.1 Paracoccus sp. (in: a-proteobacteria) | reverse complement strand
CGTCGAATCGGATGACATCGCCCAGAACGGCGTGATCGACGCCCGGTTCGATTTCACGGCGGACCATCTGATCGGCGACAACGGCTTTTTCCTGATCGCCAATGCGCTGGCCCAGACGACATATGGCGTCACGGCCAATGCCGTGTTCACGGATAATTTCATCGAAAATTCCAGCTATACCATCGCGCTGGTGGATACCGCCTCGATCAGCGGCAACCGCGTAACCGGGGCCGAGGTGGTGACAGATGCCATCGGCGTCAGCGACGGCGAAGGGCCGGGACATTTCCACTTTGGTGCCCCGGTGGTCGGCCCGGACGGCAGCTTTCTGCCCGCAGGCGTGATCCGGGAAACGGATGGGGTGTCCACCGGACAGGCGTCTGATTTCACCATCGCCGATTTCAACAACGACCCCCAGATCAACAACCCGCGTGCCGGGACTTTTGCCGTTGACCCCGGCGCCTATCAGGATGTGAAGATCCACGATGTGCAGGGTTCGACCGATCTGGCCGATGGCACGCTGGTCGGCGTGCCGGGTGCGGCCGATGAAAGCCCGATGCTGAACGAACAGGTCCGGGTGCAGGCCATCGTGACCCAGGTTCTGCCCGGTCTGGGCGGGTTCTATATTCAGGAAGAAGACGTTGACGCCGACGACGACCCGCTGTCGTCCGAAGGCGTGTTCATCGCATCCAGCGCCCCGGTCGCGGTGGGCGATCTGGTCACCGTCGCGGGCCGCGTGGCCGAGGTGGGCGGCGAAACCCGCATCATCGCGGATGATGTGACGGTGGATTCCAAGGGCAACCCGCTGCCCACAGCGGTCGAAATCGCCTTCCCGACCGCCACCGTGCTGCTGGATTCCAAGGGCGATTACGTCGCCAATCTGGAAGCCTATGAAGGCATGCGCGTCAGCATCGCGCAGGACATGACCGTCAGCGAGTTGTTTCAGCTTGATCGTTTCGGCACCATCCGGCTGACCTCGGACGGGCGCATCCCCACCTTTACCCAGACCAACGCCCCCAGCGTCGAGGGCTATCAGGAATTTCTGAAACAGGTTGCCGCCCGGTCGCTGGTCATCGACGACGGGTCCAACGTCCAGAACCCCGCCGACCTGCTGGTGCCGTTTCTGGGCGAGGACGGCGTGCTGCGCGCGGGCGACGAATTCCGCATGGGCGACGCCTATCGCGGGCTGACCGGCGTTCTGTCCTTTTCCCATGACAGCGCCGCCAGCAGCGAGGAACCGGAATACCGCATCCACCTGCCCACGGATGGCGAACTGATTCAGTTGAACCCGCGCCCCGAGGCTGCGGCGGATGTCGGCGGAACGGTCAAGGTCGCGGCCTTCAACGTGCTGAATTACTTTACCACTCTGTCCGGCAGCACCGGCCCTGCGGGCGATCTGTCCCCGCGCGGCGCCAACAACCTGGCCGAATTCGAACGGCAGGAGGCCAAGATCGTCGCCGCCATCAACAGCCTTGACGCCGATGTGGTCGGCCTGCTGGAAATCGAGAACGACCCGATGGGATCAACCTCGCTGATCGCGCTGACCAATGCGCTGAACGCGGCGGGCGGGACATGGGCCTATGTCGATGCCGGGCCGATGCTGAACGTGCAGGGCGGCCCAGTCAGCGGCGATGCGATTAAGAACGCCTTCATCTATAATTACGAAACCATCGACCTGAACGGCGGCGTCGCATATCTGGATGAATTGGTCGATGCACGGTTCCTGACCACCGGCGTTCAGCGCCCGGCGATGGCGCAGACCTTTACCGACAAGGCCAGCGGCGAAAGTTTCACCGCCGTGGTGAACCACCTGAAATCCAAAGGCTCGGCCGCCATGGGCGATACCGATCAGGGCGACGGTCAGGGCCACAGCGCCACGATCCGCGCCAATGCCGCCGCGGCGCTGGTCGATTGGATCGGCACCGATCCGACCGGCACGGGCGAGGACAAGGTTCTGCTGCTGGGCGATTTCAACGCCTACCGGATGGAGGATGCGATCCAGACCATCATCGCGGGCGCGGACGGTATCGTCGGCACCGATGACGACCTGACCGATCTGGGCGCGCTGTTCGACGGGCAAGGCATCAGCTATGTGTTCGACGGCATGACCGGAACGCTGGATTACGCCTTCGCCACCGGTCCGCTGACCGCCAAGGTGACGGGCGCAACCTATGTCCCGATCAACGCGGACGAAGCCGACGCATTCGATTACAATCTGGATTTCGGCCGCGACGGGTCGTTGATGACGCCCGACATCTATCGCGCCTCGGACCATGACCCGATCGTCGTCGGTCTGGACTTCGGCACCGCGCCCTTGGTCTATACGCTGGAAATCCTGCATCTGTCGGATCAGGAAGGCAACGGGTCGTCCATTCGTTACGCACCCAACGCATCGGCGGTGATGAACGCCCTTGAGGCCGAAGGCTTGGCCGACTGGACGATCCGCCTGTCCTCGGGCGATGCCTTCATTCCCGGCGTGTTCTATGACGCGTCGCAGGCCGTGTTCGGCTATGGCGGCGTTGCCGATGTGCAGATCCAGAACGAACTGGGTTTTGCCGCGATCACATTTGGCAACCACGAATTCGACAAGGGCACACAGATTCTGGCCAATCTCATCAGCGGCAACGCCCCGGCCAATTTCGACGCGCTGATCGGGTCCACGCTGGAAGGGCTGGCCTTCACCGGCACCGACATGCCCTATCTGGCGGTCAACCTCGACGTGACGACCGATCCCTATCTGGCCGATCTTGCGGTCGAGGGCAGTCAGGCCCCGATGGGGCGCAGCATCACCTCGTCCGTGGTGGTGGAAAACGATGGCGAAAAGATCGGCATCATCGGCGCCACCACGCCCACCTTGGCGCGGATTTCCTCGTCGGGCGGCGTGACCATCTCGCCGGTCTGGGAAGGCACCACGCCCACCGCCGCCGAACTGGACGCGCTGGCCGCGATCATTCAGACCGAAGTGGATAACCTGCTGGAGGCCAACCCCGGCCTGAACAAGATCATCCTGCAAAGCCATATGCAGGTGCTGAACATCGAGGTAGAGCTTGCCTCGCGCCTGACCGATGTGGATGTCGTCATCGCGGGCGGGTCGAACACGCGGCTGATGGATGAAACCGACCGGCTGATCGACGGTGATGTGGCGCAAGGCCCCTATCCGATCTTCGTCACCGGGGCCGACGGCCACGCGACCGCAGTGGTCAACACCGATGGCAATTACAAATATGTCGGCCGTCTGGTGCTGGATTTCGACGCCGATGGCCGGATCATCCCCGACAGCTATGACGTGAATGTTTCGGGCGCCTATGCCACCGACGATCAGGGCGTGGCCGATCTGGGCGCGCAGGCGATGGTGGACCCGGAAATTCAGGCCATCGTGGACGCCATCGAGGCGCAGATCATCGCCACCGAAAGCAATGTCTTTGGCGTGTCCAACGTCTATCTGAACGGCAACCGTTCGGGCGTGGCCGAAGATGGCAACCCCGACGGCGTGCGCACGCAGGAAACCAACCTCGGCAACCTTACCGCCGACGCCAACCTCGCCTATGCGCAGGGCTTTGACGAAACGGTCACGGTGTCGATCAAGAACGGCGGCGGTATCCGGGCATCCATCGGGGAAATCACCGTCCCGGCGGGCGCGACCGATTATCAGCGCCTGCCCAACCGCGAAATCGTGGACAGCGCCGGCAATGTCATCAAGCCCACGGGCGGCATCAGCCAGACCGACATC
>JAUNUO010000211.1 GCA_030538135.1 Paracoccus sp. (in: a-proteobacteria) | reverse complement strand
CGTTTTTCCGGCATCGCCTGTTCGACGGCGCCCTGTTTGCCCGCGTCGCCGAAGGTGGCCCACACTTGGCCATCTCCGGGCGGCGGCAGGTCTTCCTTGCGCCACATCCGATGAATATGCGCCTTGGCGATCATCAGGCCGGTGATCGGCGCGGTCAGAAAGATGAACAGCGTAATCAGCAGCTCGTGCACACTGACGACATTCCCGAACACCGAGAACCAGATGAAAGACGCGATCAGAACTCCGCCGACGCCCAATGTGGCCGCCTTGGTCGGACCATGCAGCCGCGTCATCGGATCGGGCAGTTTGACCAGCCCGATGGCCCCGACCAAACCAAAGATCCCGGCGATGACCAGCAGGGCCGAAATGGCGATTTCCGCGATCAGATAACCCATGTCCGCCCCCTATTCGATCACATCGCCGCGCAGCAGGAATTTCGCATAGGCGACCGACGACACAAAGCCGACCATGGCGAACAGCAGCGTGACCTCGAAATACATCATTGTGCCATGCAGGATGCCGAACAGCGAAATCAGCGCGATCATGTTGATCGCCATCGTGTCCAGCGCCAGAACCCGGTCGCCCACGCCGGGGGCAAAAGCCACGCGATACAGGCACAGCAGTTGCGCCAGCCCGAAACAGCCAAAGGCGAACATCAGCGCATAGTCGATCATTCGAAAATCTCCTTCAGGCGCGATTCATAGCGGGCCTTGATGTCGTCGCGGATGCCATCCGGATCGGGCGCGTGCAGGCAATGCACCAGAAGATAACGCCCGTCTTCGGACAGATCGGCGCTGACCGTGCCGGGCGTCAGGGTTACGGTTCCGGCCAGAACGGTGATCGCCTCGGGCGAGGTCAGGTCCAGCGGCACCGACACCCATGCGGATTTCAGGTCGCGGTTGGGCTTGAACAGGATGATCTTTGCCACCTCGATATTCGCCACGATGATGTCCCAGATCACCAGAAACGCGTAAGAGATCATCTTGCCCCAACCCCGCACACGCGGGCGGGCGGGCCAATAGGGCGCGGTCATCAGCGGGATCACGATCCCCAGGATAGTCGCCCAGACCAGCGACCCCCAGGCAAAGCGGTTGACCAGCAGCATCCAGACGACGATCAGCAGGATCGACAGCATCGGGTGGGGGAACAGGCGCCGCAGCATCACTTCGTGCCCTCCTGATTGGCCAGCACCGCTTCGACATAGGCGGGCATGTCGAACAGTTGGTCAGCCGTGGTTTGCAGGTAATCGCTGACCGGCCCGCCCGCCAGCGTCAGCCCCGTCAACCCCGCCAGCAACACGCCCACCGAGACAAAGGCCAGCGTGGGCGAGGCGGAATCGCCCACGTCCTGCACGGGTTCGTCGGTTTCCAGCCTGACCGGAACCGGTCCGCGCGGCGGACGCCGGCCTTCGTCATTGTCATTGCCGGGTTCGGGGTCCAGCGCATGGGTTTTCCAGAACAGCACCGATCCCGCGCGGGCGAATCCGATGATGGCCAGCATCGAGGTGACAAGGACCACCGACCAGATCCAGATCATCCACGGATCGTGCGCCGTCACCTCAAGCACCATCAGCTTGCCCAGAAAGCCCGACAGCGGCGGCAGGCCCGCAACGGCGATGGCCGTGGCAAAGAACAGGGCCGAGATCAGCCCGGTGTTTATGATCGCCCGGCGTGGGCGCAGCCAGCCGTCGCCGCCGCGCCGGGAAATGACCAGATCGGCGATCAGGAACAGCGCGCCCGCCGATAACGTCGAATGGATCATGTAATACAGCCCGGCCCCCACACCTTCGGGCGTGAACCGCGCCAGCGGGATCAGCAGCGTCCCGATCGACCCGATGGCGGCAAAGGCGGCCAGCCGCGACAGGCTTTGCGTGCCGGCAACGCCGATCTGGCCCAGGGTAAGGGTAATCAACGCGGCCGGCAGGATCAGGTCGGTGGCGATGGTCCCGATCACGGAATCGGATGGGAACACCAGCGTAAAGAACCGGATGATGGCATAGATGCCGACCTTGGACATGATCGCGAACAGCGCCGCCACCGGGCCGGGTGCGTTGGCATATGTGGACGGCAGCCAGAAATGCAGCGGCACCACCGCCGCCTTGATCGCAAAGACCAGAAGCAGGATCACCGCCCCGACCCGCAGCAACGCGGTGTCGCCTGCGGGCATCTCGGACACGCGCTGCGCCATGTCCACCATGTTCAGCGTGCCGGTCGAGGCATACATCAGCCCCAGCCCGACCAGAAACAGCGACGATCCGACGATGTTATAGGTGACATATTGCACCCCGGCCCGCAGCCGCATCGCGCCGCCGCCATGGGTCATCAACCCGTAGCTGGCGATCAGCAGCACCTCGAAGAATACGAACAGGTTGAAGGCGTCGCCAGTCAGGAAGGCGCCGCAGACGCCCATCAGCTGAAACTGCCACAGCGCATGAAAATGCCAGCCCTTGCGGTCCCAGCCCGACCCGATCGCATAAAGCTGCACCGACAGGGCCAGAACCGAGGTCAAGAGCAGCATCAGCGTGGACAGCCGGTCCAGCATCAGCACGATGCCGAAGGGCGCGGCCCAGTTGCCCAGCCGATAGACATGCACGGTGCCATCGGCGGTCAGCACGTTCAGATACAGCGCCAGCATCAGCAACAGCGCCGACCCCAGCACGCCGAACACACGTTGCAACACGAGGTCGTGGCGCATCCACAGGATGATCAGCGCGCCGAAAAAGGCGGGCAGCAGGACCGGGGCGATCAGCAGATGGCTCATGCGGTTTCGTCCTCGGGCTTGATGGTTTTCAGCGGCGGCATCAGGCGGTCGTCGTCGGGCATGTCGATATGATCGTCGCCGCCCTCGATGAAGGCGCCAAGCGCCATCATCACCACGACGGCGGTCATCCCGAAGGCGATGACGATGGCGGTCAGCACCAGCGCCTGCGGCAGCGGGTCGGTATAGCTGACGTTCTCGGCGTATTTGTTCAGGATCGGCGGCTGATTGACCGCCAGCCGGCCCGAGACGAACAGAAAGGCGTTGATCGCATAGGTCAGCATCGTGGCACCCAGCACGACCGCAAAGGCGCGTAGGCGCAGCATCAGATAGACGGCACAGGCCATCAGCACGCCGATGGCAGAGGCGACAAGCAGTTCCATCAGCGGCTCTCCTGCGGGGCGGGGGTGGGCGTGGTGCGCGGCGGCGGATCGCGGTGCGTGGGTTCGGCCTCGATCGGTGCGCCGGACATGCGCGACAGGCGGCTGAGCGAGTTCAGCGCCAGCATTACCGCCCCCACCACGCAAAGGAACACGCCAAGGTCAAAGCCCATCGCCGAGGCAAGCTCGAATTCCTCGATGAAGGGCAGGAAGGGGATGCTGACATAACCGAAGGTCGAGGTCAGGAACGGCATCCCCGCGAACCACGCCGCCAGACCCGTCACCCCGGCGGACAGAACGCCCGCCCCGATCAGCGCGTGATAGGGCACCTGCTGCCGTTCCTGCGCCCAGGCAAAGCCCGAGGCCATGTATTGCACCAGCAGCGCCACCGACACCACCAGACCGGCAACGAAGCCGCCACCCGGCTGGTTGTGGCCGCGCAGAAAGATATAGATGCCGACGATCAGCGAAATAGGCAGGATCACCCGCGTCGCCACCACCAGCATCATCGGATTGCGGTCGCCGGCGCGGGTCATGTCGGGCATCCAGTTGCGCAGCTTGCGCGCGGATTTGCCCTGCATCAGCGTTTCGGTCAGGGC
>JAUNUO010000210.1 GCA_030538135.1 Paracoccus sp. (in: a-proteobacteria) | reverse complement strand
CAACCCCGGATCAGACCGTGACGATTCACCCCGATTGGAACAGAAGCGAAGCGGCACCCGCGAGGGTTGCGGCATTGCCGGCCACTGGATCCCATCGGGTTCGCTATGAAACGATGGCTTATCTGCGAACGATGCCGCTGAGCAAGCGTGTCTTCGACATCACTGTCGCGCTGATCCTGCTGGTTCCGCTATCGCTGGTCATGGCGGTTGTGGCTGCTATCCTTTTGATCGCGCAGGGACGTCCAATCTTTTATGCCGCGCCCCGCATGCGGGCGCCGGGCGAGACGTTCACGCATCTGAAATTCCGCACCATGCTGCGCGAGGAGAACGATTCCGGCGTGACCGGCGCGCATAAACATTGGCGCATCACACCTTTGGGTCGGTTCCTTCGCCGCAGCCGGATTGATGAACTCCCGCAACTGTTCAATATTCTCATGGGCGACATGAGCTTTGTCGGCCCGCGCCCGACGATCCGCGAATATGTTGACCGTTACCCCACGATCTATGGTCAGGTTTTGAAAAGCCGTCCTGGCGTGACCGGGTTGGCCACGCTGATCTATCACCGGCACGAAGATCGCGTTCTGGCCCGTTGCAAAACAGCCGAGGCGACCGAGGCGGCCTATGACCGTCGCTGCCTGCCCACCAAGCTGAGGATCGACCTGATCTATCAGAAGAATCGCAGCATGGCGATGGACCTGTGGATCATCTGGCACACTTTACGCGTCGTTTTTTACAAGGACGAACGCCCCCGTCGTCACAACCGGCGCAACTGACAAAACCCTGTCATTTCTACCTTACAGCTGGACAGCTTTTGCATTAGGCGAAAGAACAAGGCAAACATGCCGATACGACAAAAGCGGGCAGGACTTCGTTGGAACGCAAGATATTGGTCACGGGCGGGGCGGGCTTTATCGGCAGCCATCTGACCGCGCGACTGACAGCTGCGGGTGACCGGGTGACGGTGCTGGATGACCTGTCCACCGGCAATCCGACGGCTGTGCCGGATCAGGCACGATTTGTGAACGGTGATATCCGTGACCATGAGATACTGAACGGCTTAATTGCCGACAGCGATCTTGTCTTTCATCTGGCCGCGCAGATTTCAGTTCAGGACTGCATCACGCAGTGGGAGACAAGCCACCACGTCAATCTGGGCGGCACCATGGCCATTCTGCGCGCGGCTTGGCGCGCTGGAAATGTACCGGTGATCTATGCTTCGTCCGCAGCGGTTTATGGCGACCGCGACGGCATTTGCCGGGAAAGCGACATGCCGCAGCCCATGTCACCCTATGCCGCTGACAAGCTGGGCGGTGAACATCAGGCGCGGGCGATGGCCATGGTCTATGGCCTGCCCTCGGTCGGGCTGAGGTTTTTCAATGTGTATGGGCCGGGGCAGAATGCGCGGTCGCCCTATGCGGGGGTGATTGCGCGGCTATGTGCCAACCGGCGCGCAGGCGACCCGCATATCTTTTACGGCGACGGGCTACAAAGCCGAGACTTCATCCATGTTGCAGATGTGGCCAATGCGCTGATCTGCGCGGCTGATCGCATGGCCGATATTGGCGGCGTGGCTCCGGTGTTCAACATCTGCACCGGAACGGCAACATCGCTGTTCGATCTGGCGGGGATGATCGACAGGCTGACCGACGCGCCACCCTTGCCAATTCGCCATGTCGCCCCACGCGCGGGCGATATCCGGCATTCTATCGGTGATCCCACAAACGCAGAGGAAGTTTTGGGGTTCCGAGCCGGAAACACCCTTCCTGACCCTCTGGGCGAGTTGTTGAAGGCAACAGGCTGACGCCTCAGCCGAACGGGTCCGTCGGATAATCCACCCCTGTCAGATACAATCCCTGCGGCGGGCAGACCGGGCCGCAGGCTGCGCGGTCGTGCGCGGCCAGTGCCTGCGCCACGCGGTCGGGCGGCCATGCCCCCGCGCCCACCCGTTCAAGCGTGCCGACGATGGAACGGACCTGATTGTGCAGGAATGACCGCGCCCACAAGGTGAACCGGTATTCGATGCCATGGGGGACGGCATGTTCGGTGATCTCGATCCCGTCCAGCGTCTTCACCGGGCTTGCCGATTGACACATGGTGGAACGAAAGGTGGTGAAATCGTGGCGGCCGATCAGATGCGCCGCACCCGCCCGCATCGCATCGGCATCCAGCGCATGGCCGACCTGCCAGACTCGCCCGCGCTCATGCGTCGCAGGCGCGCGCCGGGCCAGCAGCCGGAACAGATAGCGCCGCCCCTGCGCGGAAAAGCGGGCGTGGAAATCGTCCGGCACCCGCGCCGCCGTCAGCACCGCGACCGGCGCAGGTTTCAGATGCCAGTTCAGTGCCTCGGCCAGACGGAAACAGTCCCAATAACGCGCCAGATCGGCATGGGCCACCTGCCCGGTCGCATGAACGCCCGCATCCGTCCGCCCGGCCGCCGCGATCCGCGCGCCGTCGCGGAAACCGGGATCCAGCGCTGACAGCGCGCGTTCCAGCGCGCCCTGCACCGAATCGTGATCGGCCTGCGCCTGCCAACCGGCAAAGGGGCCACCGTCATATTCGACCTTGAGCGCGAAACGAGGCACTCAGCGCGGGGCCTTGTCTTTGTCCAGATCGCGCAGCCATTCGGCAAAGCCGGGGTCGTCGCGGCTTTCCAGCGCGGCGACATCGGGGCGGATGCCCTCGCGCGCCAGACGGTCGCGCAGGACCGAGATCTCGATGTCCATATCCGTGCGCCCGCCCTCCATCAGCGCGCGCGAGCGGGCGGCGAAATTGGTTTCCAGATCGTTCAGCAAGGCTTCCCAATCGGCCAGCGCGCGGGGATCGCGGGTCTGCCGGTAAAGATCGACGAATTTCACCGTCGCATCGCGCGCGCCCATCAGATAGACGCCCAGATAACGGCGAACGGCGGTCAGGTGGTTCGGATTCTGTTCGACCTGATCGAACAGGCCGTGCGCCGTCGCCTCGAACATGTTGACCCGCGCTTCCAGCCGGCGTTCGCCGGTGCGCAGGATCGCATCCTTCATCCCGTCCAGATAGCCCTGTCCTTCGGCGACCATGCGGGCCACGCGGTCCTGCTGAAAGGTGTCCACACCCTCCATCCCCTTGTCGCGCATCGGATCGGCGCCGAAGGCCAGCAGATGCAGCGCCGCACCCGCGATGCCGATCGTCGCCGCACCCGCCAGCGCATCGGGCGCCCAGGCGCCTACGGCCAGCCCCAGCCCGGTCAGCACCCCGCCGAACAGCTTGCGCGGAATCGCCGGGCGGCGGGCGCTGCGGCGGGCATCATAGGCGGCCTCGGCCTGCAAACCCTCGCGAGTCATCCACATCCCCGCAGCCAGCCCGCCAAAGCCCAGCAGATTGGCCACCATTCCGGTCGGGTCTTGCCAGAACGCGCCCAGCAGAAACGGAATCCCGGCGATGGTGATCCATTTCGTGCGCGATTCCAGCCGGTGCCGCGCCCGTGCCGGGGCGGCTGGCGGCGGGCGCTGATCGCCGCCGCGATGATCGCGGGTCTGCCCGTCGGGGGAAAAACGTCCGCCGTATTGCTGTGCCATGAAGGTTTCCTTATCCCGCGCCACCCAAAGACGCATAAAGCGTCAGACCGATCAGCAGGTAAAACGACAAGCGCTGCATTGCGTTCCGGGACATGCGGTTCCTTTCATGACGCTGTTGGCCCGCACAACATAGGCAGCCGCGCGGCGATTGAAAGGGGATGGAGCGGGTGATGGGAATCGAACCCACGTCTTCAGCTTGGAAGGCTGCGGC
>JAUNUO010000209.1 GCA_030538135.1 Paracoccus sp. (in: a-proteobacteria) | reverse complement strand
ACCTGCGCAACGAGAATGTCACAATTCTCCCTTACGCTTTGTCCATGAGCGCGATTTCAATACAGAACGTCTCGCTGCGCTTTGGCGAGACAAGGGCGGTCGACCATCTCAGTGCGTTGTTCCCGGCGGGCGGTTTCGCGGCATTGCTCGGCCCCTCTGGGTGCGGCAAGACCACGCTCCTGCGGCTGATCGCGGGGCTTGAGCGGCCCGATTCCGGCGAAATCCTGCTCGACGGGGCCGTTGTCGCCGCCGGGCGCCACTTCGTCGGGCCGGAACGGCGCAATCTCGGCATGGTGTTCCAGTCCTATGCGCTTTGGCCGCATATGAGCGTTGCGGGCAATGTCGGCTTTGCCTTGTCACGGCTGTCGCGGACCCAGCGCGACGAACGGGTGCGCGCGGCGCTGGACATGGTCGGCTTGACCCCGATGGCGACCCGCCGCCCGCACGAATTGTCGGGGGGACAGCGCCAGCGCGTGGCGCTGGCACGCAGCCTCGCCGCGCGGCCGCGCATCCTGCTGCTGGACGAGCCGCTGGCTAACCTCGACACCCATCTGCGCCAGTCCATGCTGTCCGAGTTCCGGCGCATCCATGCCGCCACCGGCTGCACGATGATCATGGTGACCCACGACCAGAACGAGGCGATGGCCGTCGCCGATCTGGTCGCTGTGATGGATGGCGGGCGCCTTCGGCAGTTCGCCTCTCCGAACGAGTTGTTCGAGCGTCCGGCGAACGAGATGGTCGCGCGGTTCATCGGCGACGGCCGGACGGTTCCGGTTCAGGTCGTCACCCGCGATGGCGAACGCTGCGCGATCCGCATCGGCTCGCACCAGATCGTCCTGCCGGGCACGGCCGATCCGGGGCCAGCCTGGCTTTGCCTTCATGCGCGGGATCTGGTTGTCGTTGATGACGGATTCGGGGCCCACGTCGTGGCCAGCCGGTTCGCGGATGGATGGCATGTGGCGGATGTGCTGCTGGACGATCTGCTCGAAGCCGCCCCGTTGGCGGTCCGGCTGGAACGGAGGGCTGAGCCCGGGGAGCAGTTGACCGTGGCGATCCGCGGCGGTTGGGTGCTGCCGCGTGCGGATATCGAGACCGGACGGCCCGGACGGGCGGGTCGGCAAACCTCGACGAGCACCACGCCCGAGAATGCCCCGGTCTGATGCCGCAACTGACCGCTTTCAGGGGCTTTGATGCCAAGTGCCCGGCATGTTTCCTACTGGAAATCGAGGGACGGCGCCTGCTTTTCGATCTTGGTGCCGGACCGAACGCGGCTGGATGGGATCGGCCGGATCGACGTCGTTCTGATTCCCACGGTCACGCGGATCACGTCGGGTCCCTGCTGATGCGCCACGGCGAGACCGAGGCGAACGCCCGTGACATGATCTGCGGCCGGACCGACCTGGCGTTGACGCCGCGCGGGCTGGACCAGGCCCGGCAGGCGGCCGATGCGTTGCGCGGGTCGGGGATCGAGGTCGTCCTCACCTCTCCGCTGATGCGCGCGCGCCAGACGGCCGAGACGATCGCCGGAATGCTCGGGCTTGCGCCTATCAACATCGCCGGTCTTGCCGAACGCAACTGGGGCGCATGGGAAGGCGCGCCCCAGGCGACCCTGCGCCGGGACGACACGCCGCCGGGCGGCGAGGCGCCCGTCATTTTCCATGACCGCATCGCGCGCGCCTTCCGCGCCCTCGATTTGGCCGGCTCGACCCTGATCGTCGCCCATTCGGGAACCGCGCGCGAGATCCGGCGACTGCTGCCCCCTGCCGAACACGACCGTATGCAGAACGGCGAAATCCGCCGCTGGATCTGCGCCGGCGGGCGCTGGACATGTCACGAATTCTTCAAACCGGCGCCATAGAAACACTGCCGAACCATCAGACAGGAACCGTAATAATGAAACTACTCCATACCGCAGCGCTGGCGTTGCTCGTGCTGGCCGGCCCCGCGCTGGCCACGCCCACCGGCACGATCACGGTCTATACCTCGCAGCCGCAGGACCAGATGACGACGGTCATCGAGGCGTTCAACAAGGATTACCCTGACGTCAAGGTCGAACTGTTCCGCACCGGCACGACCGAACTGATGTCCAAGCTTCAGGCCGAATTCGCCGCCGGATCGACGCCCGCCGACGTCCTGCTGATCGCCGACGCCGTCGCGATGACCGAGATGAAGGAGGATGGCCGCCTTCTGCCCTACCCCGATGCCCCGGTCGCGGGCATCCCCGCCGACGTGATCGACCCCGACAAGACCTTCTTCGGGACCAAGCTGATCACCACCGGCATCGTCTACAACACCTCGATGGTGAAGACCCCGCCGACCAGCTGGGACGATCTGAAGGCGCCCGAAGTGGCGTCGTCGCTGATCATGCCCAGCCCGCTTTATTCCGGGGCGGCGGTGATCCATGTCGGCACGATGGTCCAGCAACCCGAATTCGGCTGGGCCTATTACGAGGAACTGGCCAAGAACGGTGCTGTCGCGGGACAGGGCAACGGGACCGTGATCGAAGCCGTCGCGCGCGGGGAAAAGGCCTATGGCATCATCATCGAATACATGGCGATGAATGCCAGAAAGGCCGGTTCGCCGGTCGATTTCGTCTGGCCGGAACAGGGCGTCAGCTCGATCACCCAGCCCGTGGCGATTCTCAAGGACACCGACAACGAGGAGGGGGCAAAGGCCTTCGTCGACTGGCAACTGTCGCGGACCGCGCAGGAACAGTCGGTCGCGCAAGGCTATTTCCCGCTGGCCGAGGGCGTGGCCCCTCCCGAGGGTTATCCGGCGGTGTCGAGCCTGCACATCCTGCCGCTGGACGCCGCGCAACTGCGCGTCGACGACAAGGCCAACAAGGAAAAGTTCGCTGACCTCTTCGGCGGCTGATCCCGTCGCGCGGACACATGGCCGGGGGCGCGACATTCCCGTCGCGGCCCTTGTCGCCCTGCCGCTGCTGACGCTGTTCGTCCTGGCCACCGGCCTCTGGCCGCTGATCCGGTTGTTCGCGCTGGCCTTCGGCACCTCCGGCGAGGATGGCGCGCCGATGGGACTACTGCGCGAAACGCTGTCGGGGACGGCGTTCCGCCGGGCACTGGGGAACACGCTGATGGCCTCGGCCGGGTCGGTCGTCGTCTCGGCGGTGCTTGGGACGGCGCTGGCGCTGGCCACTGGGCTGATGCGGATGCCCGGCCGCGCTCTGGCAAGCTTTCTCGCATTGTCGCCATTGCTGATCCCTTCGCAGATCATGGCGCTGGCGTGGATCGAACTGGTGGGCAGCACCTCTCCGGTGCTGTCGCCGCTGGGGCTGGCACCGGCTGCGGGACAGCGCAATCCGCTTTATTCCGGGGCCGGAGTGGCGTGGCTGATGGGGCTGGAACATATGCCGCTGGTGTTCATCGCGGTTCGCGCGCGGCTTGCGTCCGTCCTCCTCGACCTGATCGAGGCCGCCCGCATCGCCGGGGCCGGGACCCGAAGGATCGTCGCCCGGATCATCCTGCCGCTGGTCGTGCCCGGCATCGCCGCGGGCGGCGTTCTGGCATTTGCAGCGGCTGTCGGGAATTTCGGCATCCCGGCGCTTCTGGGAATTCCGGGGCGCTTTCCGGTCCTGACCACGCTGATCTATCAGCGCCTGAACGGATTCGGCCCGCAGGTGATGGGCTCGGTCGCCGCGATGGCGATGGTGCTGGTGGCGTTGGCGGCAGGGGCGCTGCTGCTGCGGCAGATTGTGCTTGCGCGGATGGCGGTCCCGATCGCGGCCGGACGCGGGTTTTCCGGCTTTGA
>JAUNUO010000208.1 GCA_030538135.1 Paracoccus sp. (in: a-proteobacteria) | reverse complement strand
GCGGCGGCGCGCGCCTTTTCGACGATGGCGCCGAAGGCTTCGGGTTCGTTGACGGCCAGATCGGCCAGAACCTTGCGGTCAACCTCGATGCCGGATTTCGCCAGCAGGTTGATAAAGCGCGAATAGGTCATTTCGGCGTCGATGGCGCGGACAGCGGCGTTGATCCGCTGAATCCACAGCGCGCGGAAATTGCGCTTGCGGACCTTGCGGTCGCGGGTCGCATATTGGTTCGCCTTGTCAACGGCCTGGGTCGCGGTGCGGAAGTTGCGCGAACGGTTACCGTAATAGCCCTTGGCCTGATCCAGAACCTTCTTGTGGCGGGCGTGGGTCACTTTGCCGGATTTAACGCGAGACATCTGTCAGTTCTCCTCAGCGGTCGTAGGGCATGTATTTCTTGACGATCTTGGTATCAGCTTCGCTGAGGACCATCGTGCCGCGCGCATCGCGGATGAACTTGGTTGTGCGTTTGATCATGCCGTGGCGCTTGCCGGCCTGAGCAGACTTGACCTTACCCGTTGCCGTCATCGAGAACCGCTTTTTCGCGGCCGATTTGGTCTTCATCTTGGGCATTTTCGTCTCCTTTCAGAGTGAACGCGCGACTCGGCAATGCCGTCGGGGCCGGCCACGCGGGTGGAAGCGCGCCCTATACCGGCACGCAATCGTGAATGCAAGCGGTTACTGCGCCGTCACCCGTGCCCAGGCCCCGGCGATGTCCAGCGGCGTCAGAGTATCGGGGGTCAGAAAGGCCGCGGCCAGAAGGGCGGCGATACCAAAAACCAGCAGGATGGCGGCGGCGCGTGGCGGGCGCGTCTGCGCCAGTTGCACCACAGCAAAAACCACCGACAGGATACACAGCGCAACGCCGCCCAGCAGCAGATAATCGGACATGAGGCCCCCTTTCGTCGTCCCCGGCACTTAGTCCGGGTCGGTGCGATAGATCAAGCGTTCGTCGCAAGGCGCGATGCGCAAAATGTTGGTCGTGCCCGGCACGTTGAACGGCACCCCGGCGATGACGACGATATGATCCTCGTTATCGGCGAAACCGTGATCGCGGGCGACGCGCGCGGCATTGACGACCGCCTGCTTGAACCGCTCCAGCTCAGGGGTCTTAAAGCAGTGGCATCCCCAGCTCAGCGTCAACTGCCGCAGCGTCGGTAAAAGCGAAGACATGGCGATGATCGGCACGCGGGGGCGTTCGCGCGCGGCGATGCGGGCGGTGGTGCCCGATTGGGTAAAGGCGCAGATTGCGGCGATATCCGTGGTTTCGGCGATCTCGCGCGCGGCGGTCACGATGCCGTCGGGCACGGAATGCAGCTTGGCCTTGCGGCTGGCTTCGATGATCTCGCGATAGGTCGGGTCGCTTTCGACGCTGCGCGCCACGCTGTCCATGGTCCTGACCGCATCAATCGGATATTGCCCCGCAGCACTTTCCGCCGACAGCATGATGGCATCGGTGCCCTCATAGATGGCGGTGGCCACATCGCTGACCTCGGCCCGCGTGGGCATCGGGCTTTCGATCATGGATTCAAGCATCTGTGTGGCCACGATCACCGGCTTGGCGGCGGCGCGGCAGGCGCGGACCAGCCGTTTCTGGATCGGCGGGACGGAATGCACCGGCAGTTCCACCCCCAGATCGCCGCGCGCGACCATGATGCCGTCGGACACCGCCAGGATTTCCGCGAAGGCATTGACCGCCGCTGGCTTTTCAATCTTGGACAGAACCGCGGCGCGGCCATTGGCCAGTCGCTTGGCCTCCTCGACATCCTCGGGGCGCTGGACAAACGACAAGGCCAGCCAGTCAACGCCCAGATCGCAGGCGAATTCCAGATCGTCACGATCCTTGTCCGACAGCGCCGCCAGCGGCAGCACCACATCGGGAACGTTGACGCCCTTGCGGTCGGAAATCGTGCCACCCACTGTCACCGTGCAATCGGCGAAATCGGGGCCGCAGGCATCCACCCGCAGCCGGATCTTGCCGTCGTTGACCAGAAGTTCAGACCCCGGCCGCAGCGCGGCAAAGATTTCCGGATGGGGCAATTGCACCCGTGCGGCGTCACCCGGCGCGGCATCCAGATCAAAGCGGAAACTTCCGCCCTCTTCCAGATCGCATGCCCCGGCGACGAACGGCCCGACCCGCAGCTTTGGCCCCTGAAGATCGGCCAGAATGGCGATGGGGCGGCCGGTTTCCTCTTCGACGCGGCGGATCACGGCGTGGCGGGCGCGGTGATCTTCGTGGCTGCCATGGCTCATGTTCAGGCGAAACACGTCGGCCCCGGCATTCGCCAGTGCCAGGATCGTGTCGTAATCGCTGGAGACAGGCCCCAGGGTGGCGACGATCTTCACATTGCGATGGCGTCTCATTCGCCCCCTCCTTCGAACCATGTTTGCGCTAGCTATGCCGGAATCGCACGGCGGCGGCAACTGGCGTTGCACGTTGTGATCGCCTAAAGCCTGCAATGCAAACATGGCGGACACATGACGGACAAAGCGTTCTGGATCACCGGGGTCGATCGCCCCTCGCGCTGGCTGATGACCTGCGATCATGCCACGAATCATGTGCCCGACTGGGTGGCGGGCGGCGATCTGGGCATCGCGCCCGAGGATATGGATCGCCATATCGCCTATGACGTTGGCGCAGCGGGGGTGACGGCGCATCTGGCCGATCTGCTTGATGCCCCGGCGATCTTTTCCAATTTCTCGCGGCTGGTGATCGACCCGAACCGGGGCGAGGACGACCCGACCCTGCTGATGCGGCTGTATGACGGCACCGTCATTCCCGCCAACCGCGACGCCGGCCCAGAAGAAAAGCTGCGCCGACTGGAACGTCTGCACCGTCCCTATCACGCGGCGCTTGGCGCGCTGGCAGCGGGGCGCGACGACCGCTGCATCTGCGCGGTTCATTCGTTCACCCCGCGGCTGAAGGGCCGGGCACCGCGCCCGTGGCAGGTGGGCATCCTCTATTCCCATCAGGACGCCCGGCTTGGCCCGGCGATGGTCGCCGCCTGCCGGGAGCAGGGCTGGATCACCGGCGAGAACGAGCCTTACGCCGGGCATCTGGACGGCGATTCCATCGACCGCCATGCGCTGAAACCGGGCCGACCGAACATTCTGGTCGAGATCCGCAACGACCTGATCCGCGACGCGACGGGTCAGCGCGAATGGGCCGAACGGCTGGCGCCGGTGATGGTCCGCGTGCTTATGGAAAGCGGTCTGTAACCGCTTGACGCGCTCCGCGCGCTGGTCGCGGCCCATCCGCATGGCTTGCTGGCAGGCGAGATCGCGGCGCAGTTGAACGTGCTGCCCAACAGCCTGTCCGCGAATCTGACCGTTCTGAACAACGCGGGGCTGATCGTGGCGGAACGTCAGGGGCGGTCGATCCGCTATCACGCCCGACCCGAACGCATCGTCGGTCTGGCACTGTTTCTTTTGCGCGATTGCTGCGGCGGACGGCCCGGATTGTGCGGACCGTCCCTTGACCGGATCATTCACGAAACAGAGGCGATCATGACCGACAAACCGTTCAATGTGCTGTTCCTCTGCACCGCCAATTCCGCTCGCTCGCTGATCGGCGAGGCGATCCTGAACGCGGAACCCTCGGGGCGGTTCTGGGGCTTTTCCGCCGGTTCGCACCCCTCGGGCCAACCCAATCCGCACGCCATGCAGCTTCTGGAACGACAGGGCTATGACACCGCGGGGCTGCGGTCCAAAAGCTGGGACGAATTCGGCGGGCCGGACGCGCCGCAGATGAATTTCGTATTCACCGTCTGCGACAACGCCGCCGCCGAAACCTGCCCGGTCTGGCCCGGCCATCCGGTCAGCGCGCAATGGTCTGTTCCCGACCCTGCGGCCGCCACCGGCACCGAGGCCGAGATCGCCCATGCCTTCAACCGCGCGCACCGGCTGTTGTCCACGCGCATCGG
>JAUNUO010000207.1 GCA_030538135.1 Paracoccus sp. (in: a-proteobacteria) | reverse complement strand
ATTTGCAGGCCGCCGCGATGTTCTTCATGCAGAACGGGATGAAGAACCCGAATGCCGCCTTGTCGGGGTCTTACGACTTCATGCATCTGTTCGGGCATACCGCGCTTGGCCTGATGTGGGCACGCATGGCGGTCGCGGCACGGGCGGCGCTGGATGGCGGCGCGGCCGATACCGATTTCCTGAACACCAAGCTGGCCACCGGGCGCTATTACATGGCGCGGCAATTGCCGATGACCCGCACCCATCTGGCCCGGATCGAAACCGGGGCCGATCCGGTGATGGCGCTGTCGGCGGATCAGTTCTGATCGTGGGGGCGGGGATCGCATCTGTCGCATTTCTCTGGCACGATCCCCGCAGCCGTGCCGCGATGGCCGGCTGTTCAACCCGAGCCGATGTTACGAGGTCACACAGATGCTGAAACCTGCCCTTCTTGCTCTTTGCCTTGCCTTTCCCCTGTCCGCGATGGCTTTCGATGCCTCGGACGAAGCCGCGATCACCACCCGGTTCGACCAGTTGCTTGCCGATATCAAGGCGGGCAACATGGCGTCGATGCTGGACGTGACGCCCCCGCCCATCTTCGAGGCCATGGCCAAACAGGTCGGTCTTTCGCCGCAGCAGCTCAAGGACATTACCACCGCACAAGCCGCGCAGATGATGGATCAGGTGACCATCGAGGACGCCAGCTATGATCTGAACGCCGCCGAAAAATCCGTCAGCAGCACGGGCCGCGATTATGCGCTGATCCCGACCCGCACGGTGATGAAGATGGGCGACGACCGGATCGAGGCCACCGGCACCACGCTGGCGCTGGAAGATGCGGGAACGTGGTATCTGATGCGGCTGGATACGCCCGACCATCTGGCCATGGTTGGTCAGATCTATCCCGATCTGGCCGGGCTGACCATGCCGCAGCCGGGCATGCGCCAACTGGACTGACCTGTTCGGGCAGGGCGCCCTGTATCGCGCCCTGCCCGCACGCTTGCCCCACCGGAAAGATACGCCGATGAACGCCGCCCCTGCCCCGCAACCATCCGCCCCGCCCCCGCCGCGGACGATGCGCGACCGGCGCGGCGCCACATCGCACCGGCACACCCGGCTGGCCCGCGCCCTGCTGATCGTCGGGTTGGCCCTGTCGCTGACAGGCTGCGCGCCGCAGCCCGCCTCGCGCATGGTCGCGCTGATACCCATTGCGCAATCCGGGCTGGACAGCCCCGCCCGCCAATCGCTGCACGACCGCGCCTTTGCCTATGACCTGTCGCTGATGCGGGGCGATCTGACGGCCTTGCAGGATTACGACCCCCCGCGCATGGCGCGCGATCTGGCCCGCGAAAACAGTCAGACGATGGATCTGATGCAGCGCGCCGGACGCGCGGCCTTTGCCGACGGCTCGTCGGGGCTGATGATCGTCGGGCGGCTGTTCGTGGACCGGTCCCGCATCGGCATCGCCAATGACGGCAGCCCGTTCGCCCTGATCCCGACGCGCACGCTGATCGCCTTTGGCCGCGTCGGCGGAACCGGCGCCGCGACCGAGGTGCGCGGCCTGATGCTGGCCTTTCCCGATGGCGGCCAATGGTATTTCCTGCGCCTGAACAATGCGCAGACCGAACGCGCGCTGACCCGCGCCTATCCGCAGTTCCGCGGCGTGCCGCTCCCACGGCCGGCGGGGGATCGGGGATGACGATCCGCCCCGCCCCGCACCTTTCCTGCGCCCGACCCCTGTTAGCCGGCGCCCCGCGCCCGGCCGTTTCTGATACCCGACCGGAGGAGACCCGATGACCGAAGCCTATATCTATGACGCCGCCCGCACCCCGCGCGGCAAGGGCCGCCCCGATGGCAGCCTGCACGAAGTCACCTCGGTCGCGCTGTCCGCGCGGCTGCTGAACGCCATGGCCGAACGCAGCGGGCTAAAGGGCCACGCGGTCGAGGATGTGATCTGGGGCAACGTCACGCAGGTCAAGGAACAGGGCGGCTGTCTGGCGCGGTCGGCCGTGCTGGCCTCGAACCTCGACGAAAGCATCCCCGGCCTGTCGATCAACCGCTTCTGCGCCTCGGGGATGGAGGCGGTGAACCTTGCCGCCAACCAGATCAAGGGCGGCGCGGGCGATGCCTATCTGGCCGGCGGCATCGAGATGATGAGCCGCGTCGGCATGGGCAGCGACGGCGCGGCGATTGCGGTTGACCCCGGCCTGACCTTTCCGACCTATTTCGTCCCACAGGGCATCAGCGCCGACATCATCGCCACCGAATACGGCTTTACCCGCGAACAGGCCGACGCGCTGGCCGTGGAATCACAGCGCCGCGCGGCGCAGGCATGGGCCGAGAACCGCTTTGCCAAATCCATCGTGCCGGTTCTGGATCAGAACGGCCTGACCATCCTGGACCGCGACGAATACATGCGCCCCGGCACCACGGTCGATGATCTGGCCAAGCTCAAGGCCAGCTTTGCCGATATGGGTCAGGTCATGCCGGGTTTCGACAAGGTGGCAATGCTGAAATACCCACATCTGGCGGAAATCAACCATATCCACCACGCCGGCAACAGTTCCGGCATCGTGGATGGCGCCGCCGCCGTGCTGATCGGGAACGAGGCGTTCGGCAAGGCGCACGGATTGCGCCCCCGCGCCCGCATCCGCGCCACCGCCAAGATCGGCACCGACCCCACGATCATGCTGACCGGCCCCGTCCCCGTGACCGAGAAAATCCTGCGCGATTCCGGCATGTCGATCGGCGACATCGACCTGTTCGAGGTGAACGAGGCTTTCGCATCGGTCGTCCTGCGCTTCATGCAGGCCTTCGATGTCTCTCCCGATCTGGTCAACGTCAATGGCGGCGCGATGGCCATGGGCCACCCGCTTGGCGCGACCGGGGCCATCATCATCGGCACCCTTCTGGACGAATTGGAACGCCGCGACCTGACAACCGGCCTCGCCACCCTGTGCATCGCGTCCGGCATGGGCGCCGCCACCATCATCGAGCGCGTATAAGGAACACCGACATGACCGATTTCACCATGAAAACCGGCGACGACGGCGTTGCCATCATCACCTGGGACGTGCCGGGCAAGTCGATGAACGTCCTCAGCCTCGACGGCGCGGCGCAGCTGGACGGGCTGATCGACGAAGCGCTGGCCGATGACACCGTGAAAGGCATCGTCATCACCAGCGGCAAGGCGGATTTCGCCGCCGGGATGGACCTGAACGTTATCGCTCAGATGAAAGAGGGCGGCGCGCAGGCGGTATTCGACGGCGTGATGACCCTGCACCACCTGCTGCGCAAGATCGAACGCGCGGGGATGGATCCGAAAACCCTGAAAGGCGGCAAGCCGATTGCCGCCGCCCTGCCCGGCACCGCGCTTGGGATCGGGCTGGAACTGCCGCTGTCCACGCATCGCATCTTTGCCGCCGACAATCCCAAGGCGAAAATCGGCCTGCCGGAAATCATGGTCGGCATCTTTCCCGGCGCGGGCGGCACCACGCGGCTGGTGCGCAAGCTGGGCGCCATGGGTGCCGCGCCCTTCCTGCTGGAAGGCAAGCTGAACGATCCGGCCAAGGCAAAGGCCGCCGGTCTGATCGACGAGGTGGTCGATGACCCGCTGGCCGCCGCCCGCGACTGGGTGCTGAACGCCAAGGACGCCGATCTGGTCAAGCCGTGGGATGCCAAGGGCTACAAAATGCCCGGCGGCGAACCCTATCACCCGGCAGGTTTCATGACCTTTGTCGGCGCATCCGCCATGGTGCATGGCAAGACCAGCGGCGTCTATCCCGCCGCCAAGGCGCTGCTGAGCGCGGTTTACGAAGGCGCGATGGTGCCCTTTGACACCGCGCTGAAGATCGAGGCCCGCTGGTTCACCAATGTGCTTATGAACCCCTCGTCAAGCGCGATGATCCGCAGCCTGTTCATCAACAAGGAGGCGCTGGAAAAAG
>JAUNUO010000206.1 GCA_030538135.1 Paracoccus sp. (in: a-proteobacteria) | reverse complement strand
ACGATCCCGCTGGTGGCGCTGACCGGCGGGCTGGCGGATACGGTCATCCACGCCTCGCCCGCTGCGCTGGCGCGCGGGGTGGCCACCGGCATCCAGTTCAGCCCGGTCGGGGCCGAGCCGCTGCGCGGCGCGCTGTCCCAGCTTGGCGCGCTGTATCGCCAGCCGGATGTCTGGGCGCGGATGGTCGCGAATGCGATGGCGCAGCCGGTCGGCTGGGACCAGTCGGCCCGCGCCTATGCCGCCATCTATCGCGACCTGACCGGCACCGCCGCATGAGACACGGCCTTTCGGTAACGGCAGGGCGGGCGGCACCGCTTGGCGCCAGCTTTGACGGCAGCGGGGTCAACTTTGCCATCTTTTCCGAACATGCCGACCGGATCGAGCTATGCCTGTTCGAGGATGACGGCACCGAAACCCGGCTGACCCTGCCCGAACGTGAAGGCCATGTCTGGCACGGTCATGTCGCCGGGTTGATGCCCGGCCAGCATTACGGGTTCCGCGCCCACGGCCCCTATCGTCCTGGCGAAGGACACCGGTTCAACCCCAACAAGCTGCTGCTTGACCCCTATGCCCTGCGCCTGACCGGGCAGCCGCTGTGGAACGATGCGCTTTACGGCTATCGCGCCGGCGACCCCGAAGGCGATCTCAGCTTTGACCCGCGCGACAGCGCGCCCTTCATGCCGCGTTGCGTGGTCACCGACCCGGCCTTTTCCTGGGGCGACGACCGCGCACCGGCACGTCCGCTGTCCGATACCGTCATCTACGAGGCGCATGTCAAAGGGCTGACCGCACAGCGCCCCGACGTGCCGCACCCGGGCACGTTTCTGGCCATGGCCGCCGATCCGGTGCTGGATCACCTGAACCGGCTGGGGGTGACGGCAATCGAATTGCTGCCGGTGCAGGCCTTCATCAACGACCGCTTTCTGGTCGAACGTGGGCTGCGGAATTACTGGGGCTACATGACGATGGGCTTTTTCGCCCCCGACCCCCGCTATATGCGCAACAACGACATCGCCGAGTTTCAGCAGATGGTCGCCCGGTTCCACCGCGCCGGGATCGAGGTCATTCTGGATGTGGTCTATAACCACACCGCCGAAGGCGATCAGCTTGGCCCGACGCTGAATTTCCGCGGGTTGGACAACCTCGGCTATTACCGGCTGGCCGAGGATCGCCGCTTTTATGTGAACGATGCGGGCACCGGAAACGTGCTGAATTTCGACAATCCGTTCGTGCTGCGCATGGTCATGGATTCGCTGCGCTATTGGGTGCAGGTCATGCGGGTGGACGGGTTCCGGTTCGATCTGGCCCCGGTTCTGGGCCGCACGGCCGGCACGTTCAGCATTGATGCACCCTTCTTTCAGGCGATCCGGCAAGACCCGGTTCTGGCCGGCGTGAAACTGATCGCGGAACCTTGGGACATTGGCGATGGCGGCTACCGGCTGGGCAGCTATCCCGCGCCCTTCGCCGAATGGAACGACCGCTTTCGCGATCAGGTGCGCAGTTTTTGGCGGGGCGATCAGGGGCTGATCGGCAGGCTGGCAAAACGGGTGGCCGGATCGGCCGCGCGGTTCGATCACGGCGGGCGGCTTGCCACGTCATCGGTCAATTTCATCACAGCGCATGACGGCTTTACGCTGATGGATACAGTCAGCTATGCCGAAAAGCACAACGAAGCCAATGGCGAGGGTAACCGCGACGGCCACGGTCACAACCTGTCCGACAACATGGGCACCGAAGGGCCAAGCGATGATCCGGCCATCATCGCCCGACGCGACCGGCGGCGGCGGAACCTGCTGGCCACGCTGATGCTGTCGCAGGGAACGCCGATGATGCTGGCCGGTGACGAGCTGGGCAATTCACAACAGGGCAACAACAACGCCTATTGTCAGGACAACCCGATCGGCTGGGTCGATTGGGACCGGGCCGATCCCGATTTCCTGTCTTTCTGCCGTCATCTGATTGCCTTTCGCCGCGCCCATCCGATCCTGCGACAGCGGCGTTTCCTGCATTCGCAGCGGCGCCCGCAGGACGGCTTGCCCGATCTGTTCTGGCGCCGTATCGACGGTGCCCCGATGGAGATCGGCGATTGGGCCGACCCCGAGCTGCGCCTGTTGGCGGTGGAATTGCGGATGGCATCGGGCAGCCCCGACTACGCCGCCCGCGAAGGCGCGCTGTTTCTGGTTTTCAACGCAGGCGATGCCGCGCAGGTATGCCTGCCCGACCCACCGCCCGGCCTGCGCTGGAAACGGGCGCTGGATACTGCGCAGGCGCAGGCTTTCGTGCCAGCCCATGCCGGGGCGGTCGAACCCATCGCCGCCGAAAGCGTCGCGGCCTTTCACCTGAGCCATGAGGTTAGCGGGACGTAACAGCCGCCCGCCCCGCGACCCGCCAGATATTCCCGCGTTAACCACGCAAGATCATTCTGTCTCTTTTCAATGGCGCGGAAAGCTGGCAACAGGTGCCCGGCCACAGGTTGCGCTGTCCGCCGCCGATGTCGTGCTGCATCGGGACGATCCGGTCCCGCCGCCCGATGGCCGCGTTTGAATGACCCAGAGCCCTGTTGGACCACAGAAATGAATGCACAAGCGATTGCACCCTCGGCGGATGATCTGGTCCGCCAGATTCAGCAGCACCTGACCTTTACCATCGGCAAGGACGCCGAACATGCCAGCACATATGACTGGCGCATGGCGATCAGCCACACCATCCGCGATCTGATGGTCGGCCCATGGTTTGCCGCCACCCGCGCCGCCTATGAGCAGAGGGCCAAGCGGGTCTATTACCTGTCGATGGAATTCCTGATCGGCCGGATTCTGGGCGATGCGATCATCAATCTGGGCGTGGGCGAACAGATGGACGCGGCCTTCGCCCGGCTGGGTCTGGACCGCGATACGGTCTTGTCCGACGAACCCGATGCGGCGCTTGGCAATGGCGGGCTTGGGCGTCTGGCCGCCTGTTTCATGGAATCGCTGGCATCGCTGCAATGTCCCGCCTATGGCTATGGCATCCGCTATGAGCACGGGCTGTTCCGCCAGCGGTTCGAGGGGGGCCGTCAGGTCGAAACGCCCGAGGACTGGCTGGACCAGTCGCACCCGTGGGAATTCACCCGCCCGGAATCGTCCTATACCATCGGTTTCAAGGGCCATGTCGAACAGCAGGGCGAGCGCGCCGTCTGGCACCCCGCCGAAAGCGTCGAGGCCCGTGCCTATGACACCCCGGTGATCGGCTGGGGCGGGCGTTGGGCCAATACCCTGCGACTGTGGGGGGCGCATCCGACGACGCTGTTCGACCTGCACCGCTTCAACGCGGGCGATTACACCGCCGCCGCCGCGCCCGAGGCGCTGGCCCGCACCCTGTCGCGCGTGCTTTACCCCGACGACACCACCGAACAGGGCAAGGAACTGCGGCTGAAACAGGAATATTTCCTGACCGCCGCCGCCTTGCAGGACATCCTGCGCCGGTTCACCAGCGAATATGACGACCTGCGCCTGCTGCCCGAAAAGGTGGCGATCCAGTTGAACGACACCCACCCCGCCATCGCCGGGCCGGAACTGATCCGGCTCTTGATGGACGAACATGGTTTCGATTTTGCCGAGGCGCGCGACATTGCGCGCGGCACGCTGAACTATACCAACCACACCCTGCTGCCCGAGGCGCTGGAACGCTGGCCCACATGGCTGTTCGGGCGGGTTCTGCCGCGCCATATGCAGATCGTTGAAATGATCGACGCCGATCATCGCGCCGCAACGGGCGGCGGCGACAGCGTGGCCATCGTCAGCCACGATCAGGTCAACATGGGCGAACTGGCCTTTGTCATGGCAGGCAAGGTCAACGGCGTGTCGGCACTGCATTCCGATCTGGTGCGCTCGACCGTCTTTGCCGATCTACACGCGCTGCACCCGGATCGCATCCTGAACCAGACCAATGGCGTCACCCCCCG
>JAUNUO010000205.1 GCA_030538135.1 Paracoccus sp. (in: a-proteobacteria) | reverse complement strand
GATCCGGCATGGATCGCGGCGCGCGACAAGGCGGCGGAACAGGCGCTGAGCGATTGGCAGACGCACGATCTGTCCAGACGGCTATCCGTGCGCAACTGATCGCGGTCGTGGCGCAGCCCCGTTACAGCACCAACGCCGAAATAAGGCGGCCATAGTCCTTTTCACCGCGATGGGTCGCACGACGATAGCTGAAGAACCGCGCCTCGTCGGAATAGGTGCAATGGCCGGTCCATGCCGCCTCGACAGCCGCCGCGCGCAGCCGGGCAAGCCCATAGGACGGCAGGTCGAACATCGGCTTGCCGTTCGGACCGCCGGCGAAAAATCGTTCGTTTCCGGGGTCGTCTCCGACCAGATCATCCATGAAATCCCAGCCGACCTCATAGGCGCGCTGACTGATGGTCGGACCGATGACCGCGCGGATACGTTCGGCACCAGCATCGCGCATGGCGGTGACCACGGCTTCCAGCACGCCGTTCATCGCCCCCTTCCAGCCTGCATGGGCTGCGCCGATCACACCAGCATCCGGATCGGCCAGCAACACCGGCTGACAATCGGCGGTCAGCACGGCCAAAGCGACGCCAGGTCGTGCGGTGACAAGGGCATCGGCCTCGATACCGGAAAAGCTGGCGGGGTCGTCACCCTCGTGGATCGTGACCACATTGGCGGAATGGGTTTGATGGACGGTAACCAGATCACTGGGGCCAACCCCCATCGCATGGGTGACGCGCGCCCGGTTCACGGCCACGATCTCGGCCAGATCGCCCGAACCGCGCCCACAGTTCAGCCCGGCATAAAGGCCCGACGACGCCCCGCCCTTGCGGGTAAAGAACCCGTGCCGCAGCCCGGACAGCAGCGGGTGAGTCAGGATTTCAAGCATCGTCTGCATCCTCGTCCAGCACCTCTGTTCCGGGGACGGGGGGTGCGCCCTTTGGCCAGATGGCCAGCACCTTGAACAACTGTCCCATTTCCGCAGGATCGGTCAAGCGTTTCAGCGCGGCCGCAGCCCCGCCATCCCCTGCCGCCGCCAGCCGAGCGGCCCGTTGCGCCGCTCCAAGCGACAACAGCCAATCGCCCTGCGTCGTCATCGCCGAAACCTGCGCCCCCGCCACACGCGCGGCACGCGCCAGCGGGGCGAAATCGACATGCGCCGTCAGATCGGCGTGCCCCGGATGGGCCAGAGGATCATCGGGCGCATGGCCGCGCAGCGCCTGAAACGTATTGCCCTGCCCATCCCAGCCGCCATAGTCGATCACCACCGCCGCCCCGCCATAGGCTGCGATCCGGCCCGCGATGGCGGCCATGATCGCCGGCGCGGCGGGGCAGATTTCCGCCACCTCGCCCGCCCGCCCCGGCCGGTTCAGCGGCGCGAGCGACAGGGCATAGGCCAGCCGGTCGCCGTCCAGAGTGACCATGCGTTCGGCCCAACCGCGCCCGTCATGCTGAAACTGGCGGATCGGCAAAGCGTCGAAAAACTCGTTCGCGATCAGGAACAGCGGCTGATCGGGCAGGTCCTCGGCGCGCTCCAGATGCGTCACCTCGCCCAACCGGTCGCGCTGCACCTGCCGCAGATGGGGCGATGCCTCGATCAGCGCGACCTCCGCGGCATCCACCATGCCCGGCACCACCCGGATCGCGCGCAGCATATCGGCCATCAGCGTGCCGCGCCCCGGCCCGATTTCGGCCAGTGTAAAGGGCGCGGGCGCGCCCTGATCCAGCCAGGCCTGCGCCAGCGCCAGCCCGCAGAGTTCCCCGAACATCTGGTGAATCTCCGGCGCGGTGATGAAATCCCCTGCCCGACCAAAGGGATCGCGCGTGGCGTAATAGCCGTGTTCGGGATGCAGCAGAGATTCGGCCATGTAATCGGCCAGCGTCATCGGCCCGGCGGCCCGGATGCGCGCGGCCAGTATCGCGGCCAGTGGCGTCATGCCGCCCGCGCGCGCCAGATGAAGAAAAGCCCGATCAACAGCATCGGCACGGACAGCAGTTGCCCCATCGACAGCCCGGCAAAGACATGGCCCATCGGATTGTCAGGGGTGATGAACTGCGCATCGGCCTGCCGGAAGAATTCCACAAAGATGCGTGCGGCGGCATAGCCCGCCAGAAACACCCCAAGCGCCAGACCGGCCCGGCGCAACCCGCCCCCGCGCACCAGCAGCAGCAGGATCAGACCCAGCAACAAACCTTCCAGACCGGCCTCATACAGCTGGCTGGGGTGGCGGGCACAAACACCCACGACGTCGGGGCAATCCTGCGCGGCCTCGCCCGGAAAGATCACGCCCCAGGGCGCATCGGTCGGACGCCCCCACAGTTCGGCATTGATGAAATTGGCGAGGCGGCCAAAGAACAGCCCCACCGGTGCGACCACCGCCAGCGCATCGGCCAGCCGCAGGGGCGCAATCCCCTGCGCACGGGCATAAAGCGCGGCCGCAACGACAACCCCCAGAAAACCGCCGTGAAACGACATCCCGCCCTGCCAGACCATCGGAATTTGCGCCGGGTTGGCCAGATAATAGGCAGGTTCATAAAACAGCACGAACCCCAGCCGCCCCCCAAGGATCACCCCCAGAATAACCCAGGTCAGCAGATCATCGACCTGTTCCGGCCGCATCGGCGCCTGCCCGCCCCATATGCCCGGACGGCGCATCATGGCGATGATCGCGCGCCAGCCGATCAGCAGCCCGGCCAGATAGGCAAGCGCATACCAGCGGATCGGAAAGGCCCAGTCGCCGATGCGGATCGTGTAAAGATCGGGGGAAATGTCGGGAAAGGGGATCATCGCGGCTCCTGCACTGGGGGCAGGGATAAGGCGCGGGCGCCCCGTGTCAACCCGCGCCATTGACCGCACCCGCCCCGCACCCCATATCACGCGAAACCGTGAAAGGACCACGACATGAGCGCGCAGAACCGCATCTTCGACGACCTGTCCAAGCTGATGACCAATGCCATGGGCGTCGCTCAGGGCGCCAAATCCGAGGCCGAGACGGCGATGAAATCATGGATCGACCGCTGGCTGGCCGAACGTGACTTCGTTACCCGCGACGAATTCGAGGCCGTCCGTGAAATGGCGATCAAGGCGCGGGCCGAAAACACCGAACTGCGCGCGCGGCTGGATGCGATCGAGGGGAAATCCGCGGATCAGGGCTGAACCTGCTGGCGCAGCGCGCCCGCCCGATCATACAGCAAGACCTGCCCGCTGCCCGTCACCACCACGATCCAGTCGCGGGCAAAGGTGATGGCGGCGGGCGTTTCGTTCTGCGGCAGCGTGATGTTTTCGGGTAATTCGGGCAAAGGTGCTGCGGCCCCCAGCCGCATCCACAGGATCGCCACGATGGCGATCATACCCAGCCCCATGACCACGCTCAGCGCCGTGACCAGCGCGCGCAGGAAACCCAGTTCCGGCACGGCTTTCGCCGTCTCGCGCCAGTCGTTATGATCCTCTGCCATGCCTGACCTTTTCGTCACCCTGCCCGATGGGCCGCCCGAACGGCTTGATAAAGCCCTTGCCGCCGCTGTGCCAGAGCAAGCGGCACTGTCGCGTTCGCGCCTGTCGCGGCTCATCGTGGATGGCGCGGTCAGCGGACCGGATGGGGTGCTGCGCGACGGCAAGGCGCGGGTGACGGGCGGGCTTGCGATCCGCATCGCCCTGCCGCAGCCAGAACCCGTGGAAACCCGCCCGCAGGCGATCCCGCTGACCATCGCGTATGAAGATGATGACCTGATCGTGATCGACAAGCCCGCCGGAATGGTCGTCCATCCCGCGCCGGGCAGTCCCGACGGCACGCTGGTGAACGCGCTGCTCGCGCATTGCGGGGACAGCCTGTCGGGGATCGGCGGTGAACGCCGTCCCGGCATCGTCCACCGGATCGACAAGGACACATCGGGCCTGCTGGTCGCGGCGAAAACCGACCGTGCCCATCACGGGCTGGCCGCCCAGTTCGAGGCGCATACCG
>JAUNUO010000018.1 GCA_030538135.1 Paracoccus sp. (in: a-proteobacteria) | reverse complement strand
TCGCCGGCTGCGATCGCATGGCGAGCGGAGGATCAAGGATCTGGTAACATGCGGGTAGCGTGACTGTAGTTGAATTGTCTTTTGGACGCGGTTGGCGGCCAGACCGTATCGACAAATGGCGAACTCACGGGCGAAGCGATATGATATCGATGAAACACAGGAAGCACTCGGCAGTCTTGTCATAGCGGATGAACGCCGCCGCCTTGATCTGGTCCACAGCGCCGTTGATCATCTGCGCCCATAGCGCGGGGCCATTGATCCGCTCAAGCGACGGGTTCTGGCTGCCGATCCCCACCGTGGCCGCAGAAGAATCCCGGCGCGGCGGGCGCATTACAGCAAGAGAATGGAAACGCCCGATCAGTCCCTCCAGCGCTTTGACACCGGCAGCATCCGCCGTGACGAAGACGCGCAGCTTTCAGGAGATGATTTCGGTGGAAAGCCCGTATATACCGTCACCTTATCGAGAAGTTCTTCGGTAAGTTCAAGGAATTCAATCGCATCGCCATGCCTGCCTGCAAGGCAAACCGGGGTTTCGAAGAAACGATATACCTCGCTGCAGCCGTCATGAATTGGTAATCCCACCATTCTTAGGCTCAGGACTCGTTGTCGTTTCATAGCCAGAACATGACGGTTGCTGCGAGGGCGACGGCGGAGAGGAAGATCTTCGGGGATCTGTCGTAGCGGGTTGCAACCCTTCGCCAGTCCTTCAGGCGTCCGAACATGATCTCGATCCTGTTGCGTCGTTTGTAGCGGCGCTTGTCGTGCTTGATGGGCTTACCACGCGACTTCCGACCTGGGATGCAAGGCTTTATGCCCTTGTCTTTCAACGCTTCCCTGAACCAGTCAGCATCATAGCCCCGGTCGGCGAGCAGCCACTCCGCCTGTGGCAAGCTGCCCAGCAGGGCCGCTGCACCTGTATAGTCACTGACCTGGCCTGCAGTCATGAAGAACCGGATCGGGCGGCCCTCAGAGTCTGTAACCGCATGCAGCTTGGTGTTCATGCCGCCCTTCGTGCGAGTGCGCGGTGCAAAACGTTCCAAGCATCTGGAAGGCACGGACTTCGACACCTCCATGGCCAATCACGATCAGGCCAGCTTCGAAAAAGCCACCCGAGCCGAGGGCTTTCTGGGCTTTGGCACCTATCCCCGCTCCGGCTTCATGCATATCGATCAAGGCCCCGCCCGGCGCTGGGGCGCGCCGTTTCCGCCTCGCCCCATCCCGGAGGCGATCGTCAGAATATCGTCGGCCAGCAGATCGTTGCCCTTGTTGATGACGAGGGTATCAGTGCCGGTTTGTGTCTTCTTGCGGTAGGTGATCCCGAAATATGAACTTCTGGTACCGTCACCTTGTCAGCCGAGGAGCTGACATCACGCTCAATGGTCGCCGTTTTCTCACTAGAACTGAACGCTACCGCGCCGCTGGCGGCGGCCGAGCGGACAGTAACATCGTCCTTCGCCGTGACCGAGATCCCGCCGGTATCAGCCGAGAGCGCGCCCGAACTCCGGACGCCGAACCCGGTTTCATTGCCGACGATGGTGATGCGCCCTGCTTCCATGCCACCGAAAGCCGTTGCATCGACCCCGAAGTCGCGGGTCGTGCCCCCTGCTGAAGGGGAAAGTGCGCCGGTGGAGCGGTTGCGGGTCGCGTCCCAGCCTTGCGGTCCGGCCTGGACATTGATCGAGTCCACGGCCGTGACCTTGCCGTCGATCACGACGAAGCGACCGACCAGATTGACGGCTGCGACGCCATTTGCGGCGGCATCAAGTCCGCTCCTGCCGACAGTGACCGTTCCGCCGGTCACGTCGAGTCGCACATTCCCGCCGTCCACGACCGGCGTGCCGGTGCTCAGTGTGGCAGAGCCGGCATTGATGAACGAGCATCGGATGCCCCGAAGGCGGTTTCCATCGCCTCACGCAGCAAGGCCGCGTCAATGCGCCGCCCCTGTTGCAAATGGACAAACAGCGCCTGCGCGGCGGCAAAGCTGGCAGCCACCGGATCGGCAGACGCGACAGGGACCGCCAGAGCGGTCGAAGCAGAGATCAGATTCATGGGAAAACCTCGTGAGGGAACACGACTGATCCGCGCCCGCTCTCGCACCGCCCGGATCAGCCCTTCATGGCAGCCCTCGGACTCTCAATCCTTGATTTGGACCATGTTATGGTCCACATTTAGGGAAACCCATGGAGGGCGTCATGCAGATATCCGTTTCCGATGCCAAAGCCCAATTGACCGAACTGATCCGCCGGGCCGAGGCGGGGGACGAGGTGTTTCTCACCCGCCACGGTCGGGCGGTGGCGCAACTGACCCCGGTTCACGCGCCCGTTGATGCGGCCGCACGGCAGGCGGTGATCCAGCGGATGCAAGTGCGGGCGGCCGCCAAGGCCGGTGGCGGGCCGGGCGCGGCGCGGTCTCAGGACTTTCTTTATGATGATGACGGTCTGCCCGGATGAGTGGCCCGGCAATCGTCGTTGATACCTCGGCCCTGATGGCCGTGCTGCTGGGTGAGGCAGAGGCATCGGCCTGCACGGCTGCGCTGATCCGGCATCGGCATCTGCTGATCTCGGCTGGAACCATGGCCGAGGCGCAGATCGTCGCCGACCGGCGCGGCGTTGGGCCTGAGATGGCCGAGCTGATTGCCGGCCTCGGGTTTGAAATCGTCAACCTCACCGCCCCTACCGCGCGGCAGGTTGCGGCGGCCTATGCGCAATGGGGCAAGGGTATCCACCCCGCCGGGCTGAACTTCGGCGACTGCTTTGCCTATGCGCTGGCGAAAGAGCGCGGGCTGGCTTTGCTTTATGTCGGCGATGATTTTGCAAAGACCGATGTCGCATCGGTGCTGGGCAGCTTCCCGGCAACATCGGTAGAGGACGTCTTCGGCATGCTTGGCCCGACCTCCCCGGCGCGGACTATTGAAGAGATAGAGCAAGGGGTTCTGGCCGAAGCCTGCAGGCAGCCCCGCGGCGAGGAGTGACGGAAGGCCAAACAGCACCTGCAGCCCGACAATCAGCGGAACGGCGTGAACCAGAGCTTATGCTTCCGATCCAGGGCGGGCGGCATGGACATCGCGAATGCGGGCAAAAACATCCTGCGCCGGGTGTGCGCGTTCGGGGTTGGCTTGCATGGCCTCATAGACCGGGGCCACCTCCTCGCGCAGCCAGCGCTCGACGATCGCATTGCGCTCCTGCAGCGCGCGCAGGCCGGCGCGGACAACCTCGCTGGCCGAGGCATAGCTGCCGGAGGCGACAAGCCCGTCGATAAAGGCCGCATGTTTAGGCGGCAGGCTGACTGTGCGTTTTTCTGTGCTGGCCATGGGTATTTCTCCAAGGGTGTGACACATTCATACCGCAACGATATCTGCCTGTCAGCCAGAGCGTGCTGCCGCCATGTTCGGGTTCTATGGAAAGCAGGCATCCGTCGGAGGGCGGGTCTTCTGCCGCGTTCCAGGCGCAGAAATCACTGTAAAGCTCCAGCGCGGCGGCGGCATTGTCGGGCGTGCCGACCTCCAGCAGGCAAGAGAATTGCGTGTAATAATCAGCCATATCGGCCTCCATGCAAAACAAAGCACCCGGAGGGCGGCTGGCCTTCCGGGTGCATGGGGTTGCGGATGCGCGGTTTACGGATGTGCGGGGATCAGCCGACGGGCGGGCTGAAGATGCGGTCATCGTCGAAGGCGACATCCTCGGCGACCGAGGCCGTGCCCTCGGGGGTGATGCGGTCGATCTAGGAGATCATCCCCTGCCTGCGCCTATCATATTCAACATGGGCAGGGATAGCGCAGTCTTCCATCGCCCGCATCGCGGCCGGCTTCGCCTTGGCGATGGCCTCGGCATCCGAGGCAGCCTCGATGCTCAGCCCGTCACTGGCATGAAGCCAGAAGCCGATTTTGACGATATATTCGCTCATGCCGATGCCCTCCTCTCAGCCGGGACCGCAAAGGGATCAACCGTGTCCTCGATCGGCTGCGCGTGCCCCATCTAGGACTCGAGGCGGATCGCGCGGACCCAATCGGCAAAGGAAGGGATAAAACCCAGATCCTCGCGCACATGCTGCTCGCCCACCCAGCGGGTCGGGATTACCCGTCCCGTCGAGAGGGTGAGCGTCGGGCCGAAGATCGTCTCGGCCATGAAGATACCTTCGGCATGATGACGCAAAGCGCGGTGCCGGAAGTCCGCGGTAATTTCCTTGCTGGCATCGAACCAGCTGTGCAGGTGAAGATAATCATCCACCTCGCCGCCCCATTTCCTCACCGAGGACAGGGCATGATGATAGGGATGTGCCATGGCGCCCTCCTCAGAATTCATGGGCGAAGGATTCGCTGGCGGTGTAACGCTCGTTGTAAACGAGCGAGATTATCCGGCCCGCGACATCGAAGGTGAATTCACCATAAGCGCCGTCATTGTTTTCCCAGCCGCTATGGGTCTGGTTCAGGAAATCATAGACCAGATGCTCGATGGCATCCTCAAGGGACAACACTTCCGTTTTGGTCTCTCCGCCGCGCCAGCCGGCGAGCGTGAGGGTGATCTCAGCCTCGGGCAGGCTGCAGTTCGCCTCGCCGCATAGCACCTCGATATTCTCGATCTGGCCGCTGTCGCCGTAACCGTCGAAGGTGACGACAACCTGCGTGACACCGGCAGCAGCCAGCGCGTCGAACAGCACCTGTTTGTTGCCGGCCAGCAGCCGCCCGCTCTCGGCGACATAGGCTGTATGATCGGCATAATAATCCGCGACGATATCGCTGACCCTACGCATCTGCGGATCGGGCATGTTATCGGACATGGGATAAGCCTTTCTGAGAGCGGAACGGGCAAGACACCGCCGGAGGCTCTCTCACCCCGGCAGGCTCACCCTGTCCCAGCCCCTCTCTCACTCTTCTGGACCTGTGTTGGAATCAATATTCGCTTTGACAGCACCAAGCTTGCGAGAGCAAAATCTTGGATAGGTTACTATCATCAAGCCACGCAAAGTATTCGGGACTTGAACTCCCCCCTCACCGCCAAAAGAGAAAAACCTTGAAGCCTTACACTACCTACGCAATCCGTGATCCGCGCGACGGCTGCTACATCTATGTCGGGCAAACGTCGGATTATGAAAAACGGGTCAAGACGCATTTGAGACCAAGAAAGAAGCGCCCCAACTATGGCGCGGGCTTCGAGAACATCAAAACGCGCCTCTATGATATGCTTTCGATAGGTCTCGCCCCGGAAATCACGCCTTTGGAGACATGTCACAACGAGGCAGCCTCTATCGAATCGGAGACCAGATGGGTGCAGAAACTGGCGAAAGAGGGGCACCCTCTCCTCAATCGCTGGCGGAAGCACCGCGTCATAACAAAGCGCGAAGGTGTTGCTCCTGAGGCCAAGAAGCGCGCACGGTGAGATTGGCGGGGCGCGTGCGATTGCCGCGCCCAGAGCCTCATTCGGCGGCGATCTCCACCCCGTTGCCATCGCCGCCCGACAGAAACGCCGGCAGGTCGGTCTCGGCGGGTGCCTCCGGTGCCGCGTCAGGACCAGACCGACGCAGCGGTTCGGGCAGCCAGCCCGAGCCATCCAGCAGCCGTTCGGCCTCGCGGGCCAAATCGGCCTTCTTCAGATGGTCGATCAGCCCAGCCGCCTGTTCGCCCGCGCCCTCGCGCACCGCCTCGAGGATGCGCGGCTTGGTGACGCGGCGGAGATAGTTCTCGACCATGGGCCGCCAGCCCGCCTCGACCATATCGAGATGCGTGGCCACAGCCAGCCGGTCAGCTTCGCGCAGACGCCGTTCCAGCGCCGATTGCGACATGCCGCTGGCGCTGTAGGGGTTGGGTTTTTCGTAAAGCGCGTTGACGCCGAAGGACAGGCAATGGGCCAGCAGCGGCAGACGACTGTGCAGATCGAGGGCTTGGAGATAGTCCCAGAGCGCCTGATCCTCCTGCGGCAGATCACCGGCCCAGGCCTCATGGCGGTCCTGAATGGCTTTGGCGGGCGCGGAATCGTTCAGCCCGGCGATCTGCGCCGGGAAATGCACGCTGCGCAGCGTCACCTCAAGGCTCGCCCCACCCTGCATGACCCGGCCAAAGTGATCGCGCACCAGCCTGTGCAGCAGCGCGGTCAGCGCGACATCGGGATGGCAGGCAAAAGCATCACGCAGCGCCAGCGTCCGATATGCGGTCAGCTCCGCGACCAGCCGGTCCGGCAGCGGTTTGATGGTCTCATCCTCCTCATCTTCGCCCGACTCGGGCGCGGGATCGACAGAACCGGAGGCCTGCGCCGCCTGATCCGTGCCGCTTTCCGCATCGCCTTCGGGCGTATGGCCCGGCTCATCCTCGGGCCGCACCCAGCCGCGATAAAAGACCGGGGCGCCCTCGCGGTCGAGGCTGACGAAGACCCCGGCCATTGCCATATCCTCTGCCGGGTGACTCAGCGGGCGCTTTTCGAACTCCGCCAGCCGGGTCGCCTGGCTCCTCGATCCGCCCCAGATTGCTGACCAGCACCGAAAGCTGTCGCAGCAGATCGTCCGAGGTTGCGACAAACATGCGGCCTGCCGCTGTCAGGCTGACCCCTTTCGGACTGCGCTCGAACAGACGCGTCCCGACAATCCCCTCCGCCTCGCCTACGCCCCGACTGATCGCCGATTCCTGAACGCGCAACCACTCCGCCGCGCGCCGGAAGCTGCCATGCTGCGCAGCGGCAACGGTATAGCGGAGATGGCGCAGGCGGAGTTTCATAGTCACGCAGGCTCAGTGTGGTTCGTGCGAGGTTGGGTTACAGCAGACAGGCTGAGAAATGCCAGTACAGCCATGACCCCGGCACACAGGAACAATGTCGTCAGCCCGAACATAGACAGCAGAGACGATCCAACCGCCGCACCGAGTCCGATGGCGACATTGAAGATCGCAACGTAGATGGCGGATGCGGGCAGCGCATCGGGGCCGGCGGCCTTGATAACCCACGCCTGCAAGCCAACGAAGATGATCGCCGCCGCGCCACCCCACAGGAAGAGTATGTCACGCCAATTTTCTTCAAGGTGATGTCCGCCGAGAACTGTTGACATTCATCGAGGCGCCGAAACCATCCAGGACAGACCTGCCCGAAACCCCCTTCATCCAGCTGCGTCACGTCGAGGTGAAACCTCACCGCATGGAAGCGTACAGGGCTTGGCGAGAGCGAACCATCTTTGAGGTCGTTCGCGCGCACGAGCCCGCCGAGATTTTTCTTGCCTACCATTCGATCATCAGCGCGCAACCCGGCGTCATGTTCATCGCCGGGTTTTCTGGCTCAGCAGATGAATACAGTTCGGCCTTCACCTCTGACCACTATGCCGAAATCGTTCGGCAGGCTGGTGACGACTATATCACAGGCGGCCCCGGTGGGCTCTACACCAAGATTTATCGCCGGGTCGTTTCTTGAAACCATAAAAGGAGGACGAACAATGAACAGCTACATTGTCGTTGCTGACAAATTTGTGGATTTCGCCGTGAATGCACGGACCATAACACTCCGTCATCTTTTCGCACTCTTCGAACTCCCCGCCCATTTGCTGCCAGACCGCGCCCGCTTGGAGTTAGGTCAAGGGGTGTCGGACGACGATTGCCAAAAAATCATTTCAACGGTCGATGGTTGCAAAATACTGTCGGCGCGTTGGGACATAGACGCGCTACGCGACCGTCCTGCGCGAGCGGGTTCCGACTTATCGCACAAGCGCAAGCCGCGCAACACGCTCATCTGCCCGCCTCATCAGGTCCAGGAAGGTGTCTTTCACTTGGACCTGCGCATTGACCAGGACTGCGAACTGATGGACGATCATCAGACAGGTCAGCACGTGCAGGGGATGATCCTGGTCGAAGCGGCACGGCAGGCCTTTCTTGCGGTAACCGAGCAGTTTTTCCTCACCGGATTCAACCATAAATCCTATTTCGTCATCACCAGTATGAATACGGAATTCATGGGATTTGTGTTCCCTCTGGCGGCTCACATGGAATACCGGATCATTTCGCAGGATATCAATGAGCGTCGGCAGCGTTTCGAGGTCGAGATCGATCTGATCCAGGGACAAGGTATCAAGGCGCGAACGACCTGCGCCTTCACGGTCTATCCGGATCAGGTTATTTCCGAGAAGGAAGCCATGCTTGCCAGTCAGGCTGTTTCGCTCGTTCATGGCGAACCCCTGCAACAACATCCCAGCAGCGGACCCACATAAGCCATTCTGCTCCCGCCGGAAGAAGCCAGCAGAAGGCTGGCGGACGCAACATTCAATCAGGAGAGGACGGATGAAACAGAGCTATCGTCTTGAACTCACAACTCAAGGCCCCCTCTACCCTCCAAGCGAAGTGATGGACGAAGATGGAAATTTTGTGGTCATCGGTGCGATCAATCGCTTGAGTTCTGACGGGCATACAATAACTCGGTGGGGACGCGCTATTGTGTCTTGCGACAGCCCGCTGCCACCTTTCGGAGACCGAGCACCTTACAGAATCCTTGAAGAGTTCGATAGCGATACACCGGCGCATATAGCAGACAAGGTGCTCTGTACACTTCCGCTTCCTCTTCCCTGCTCAAACTATCCGATGTTGTTCGCGCCCGATCAATTCCCTGATGCAAATAGCGAGCAGCGCCCCAGCTATCCGTTCCATAAGGTTCCGGTGCCAGATATTCGTGCACAGGATGGTCGCAGCCTGAAAACACCGGTCCGTCTGAGAGACTGGATGACCGCGCGAGGACAGCTTGAGGTCAGCTTGTCGCCAACCGGAAAGGACGCGCATTTCAACTTTGACTTCCAAGGCCTGATTCCGAAAACGCTCTATACGGTAATGGCACTTCGCAAAAAAGACCTTGATCCGGATCAACCAACCCGCCCTGGGCCTCTGGGGATGCCAAATGTCTTCGTAACCGACCGAGATGGTACAGGTCGTTTCCATGCCTGTCTCCCAGATCCCTTCCCCGACCCAGCCAGTCAGGACGCAAATCGGATTGTCAATGTGGTCGTTCTGTGGATGAGTTACCAAATGAGCTACGGAGGCGCGATCGGCCGTTTCGGCTTCGGCGGCGACATCCATGCACAGCTCAAGCTGAAAGAACCAAGTTTTTCCGAATTCATCACTCGCGCTTGATATGAGGATCAGATATGCCTGTTGTTCAAATTTCGACCTTCGCGATGAAAGACCAAAAAAAAAGCTGAGGAGTTGCTTTGTGAGGTGACGGCAGCGATGCACCGTGTCACTGGAATACCCTTGGATAAGATCAGCGATTTCCTCACCGAAGGGCCGCCGTCACGATGGGCTGATGCGGGAATCATAGGAAGCGATCCAGACCTCCCCGTTAAAAGTCGCAGGCAATTCTATGATGAGGAGAGCACGTGATGACACAGCGCAGCTGCGCCTTTTTCGATGTCGATGACACACTTATTCGCATCAAGAGCATGTTTGATTTTTTCCAGCACTGGTGCGATGAAGAGCTTGGCAACCCTTTGCTATATGCCCAATTTTCCAATTACTTTGCATATGCAAGGGAAAACGGCACCCCGAGAACCGTTCTAAACCGTGATTATTACAGATTCTTTTCAGGAACCGAGCCCGATGATCTGGCGACAGCGGCTCAAAACTGGGCCAAGAAGAGGATCGGCCCTGATCTGTTCTACCCAGAAGCGATCGACCGGCTGATCAATTTGAGAAACGATGGAATGTTGCCGGTACTCGTCTCGGGATCGTTCCCCGAGCTTCTGCAACCCATTGCTGTTCATCTCGGTGTTAAAGAAATCCTCTCGACGAAAATGCAAATTGGTGCAGATGGATTTTATACTGGCGAGATCGAGCCCCCGCAAACAATCGGCCAAGGCAAAGCAGAAGCGATCGAGACGTTTTTGAAGCGTCGAAACGTTCATCCTGAAGATTTCTGGGCCTTCGGGGATGATCTATCCGATCTGCCGATGCTCGAGTTCGTCGGAAATCCTGTTGTAGTTGGAAACGGGGGAGAGCTGGTAAAAGTTGCGCAGCGCCGAAATTGGCCCATTCTCGAGATATCGGAGGCATCAACGGTCTCAGCTTGAAACAAAACATCGCGCCGAGTTTATGGCAGAGATGCGAAGGGCAGCTGTGAGCCCTATCGATTTTTCACCAACCCCCTCCTCGCCTTTGCAAACCCGCGATCAGTTGCCATGAACCTCTCGATCATCGGCACGATCAGGCGGGCAGGTTCGGGCGGGGGCTGTCCGGTTTCCCGTGCGAGGGCTTCGGCATAGGCAGTGAGGTCACGGTGGACACAGGCCGGCAGCTCCAGGGTTAGCTTGACGGGTTTGTCGTCGGGCAGCGGGCCGAGTTTCAGGCGGGTCATGGTCAGCCTCCCTGCGGTTCAAAGATAAGATCACGGGTCACGACCACGCGAACCGGGACGCCCGGCCGGATGGTGAGGGTGACCGCAGCGCGGCGCGTTGGAGATCTTCCGCGAGAGACCGTGATGAGTGTCGCGCATCCCGGCGTGTCTGGTGCCCGCGCAAGGCGCTTCAGCCCGCATCCTGACGGTGAGGGCCTGCCGCCTCTGGCCAGCCACGCCGCCGCCAAATGTGCCGCCCGCATGTCCGGGCAGCCCCCGACCCCGCGCCGATGCGCGCCGTGCCGGGACCGGTCCGCATTTCCGCCAGATGCCTCGTGCTGTAGCAGTGGCCCGAAACGGCCGGGCAGATGGTCGTTGGGCCGCCCGCGCGCCAGCATCGCAGCGCTGACGGATACGTCCACAGCCCCGCGGGCCAAGATGCGATGCCTGACCGATCTGCCGGTTGCCGGTCCAACCCCACCGGTTTCGGAAACCTGTCAGGCACCCGCAAACCCGGATTTGCGGATCGCCGGACAGCCGCGGAGCCGGAAAGGCGGTCCAGCAGGTTTACGGAAAGCCAGAAAGTAGACTCGTAACCCACCGCCGCCTTGATAACTGTTATCAAACCACCTATCTTCAGCCCCACCAACAGGAGGCCGAAATGATCAGTGCAGACCTTGGCAGCCAGCTTGAGGGCTTTGTCGCGAAGCTGGTGGAATCCGGCAGATATAATTCAAAAAGCGAGGTTCTGCGCGAAGGTGTGCGCCTGATGCAGGAACGCGAGACGTGGCTGGCGGTTCTGGATCAGGCACTGGCGCGTGGTCTGACCGATGAGGAGGCGGGTCGGGTCAAACCGATGGCGGAGGTCGCGGCACGGCTGGAACGGAAATATTCGGACATCAGCCGCAGCGCAGAATGATCGTCGAGATCACCGCCGCAGCCGAAGCCGATCTTGAGGCCATCGGTGATTACATCGCCCGCGACAACCCCGCGCGGGCGGCGAGTTTTGTGCGCGAACTCTATCAGTGCTGCCTTGATCTTGCGGATATGCCAAAGGCATGGCCCGTGGTGCCGCGCTACGCCGCGCTTGGCATCCGCCGCCGGGTGCATGGGCGGTATCTGATCTTTTACCGCGTCAACCCGGGCCGGATCACCATCCTGCATATCCTGAATGGCGCGATGGATGTTGATGCGGTGCTGTTTCCCGGCGGCTGACGAAAGCCGCCGGGGTTTTGTCGCAGGTGCCATCAGGTCGTCAGAACCGCCTCTGCCGCACTGATACTGCCGGTGTCCCAGGCGGCTTGCGCCCAGACCGAGACCGGCAGGTCGGTGCGAAACAGCAGATCCCGTTCGATCGCCAGACCGAAGGGCAGGCGCAGGGCCGCGATCTCCGACAGGCTAAAGCTGCCATATTCGGGAAAGCCGAGATCGGCCAGACCGAACAAGGTATCTGCGCCTGCACCTGGCAGACATGGCCGAGGTGAAAATTGACCTTCGGTGATTATGACGGGGCCGAGGATATCCGCCTGGCATGGCTGGCCGGTCTGGCACCGGATCCGGCGCTGACAGTCAGCCAATGGTCGGATCGGCATCGCATCCTCTCGGCGCGGGCAGCGTCGGAGGCCGGGCCTTACCGGACGGACAGGACGCCCTACATGCGGGCGATCATGGACGCCCTCTCGCCCTCCAACCCGGCGAAGCGGGTCGTGTTCATGAAGGCGGCGCAGGTCGGGGCGACCGAGGCAGGCAACAACTGGATGGGGTTCTGTATCCATCGCGCGCCGGGGCCGTTTCTGGCCGTGCAGCCGACCGTCGATCTGGCGAAGCGCCTCTCGCAGCAGCGGATCGACCCGTTGATCGAGGAAAGCCCGGAACTGCGGGCGCTGGTTATGCCGTCCAGGTCGAAGGACAGCGGCAACACCATCCGACCGCGCGCCGCGACCGCCGACGCCGATCTGAACAGGCGTGTGGATGCGCTCTGGAAGGCATGGTCGGCGCGCTGCGACCAGCACGGCCACACGGATTTTCACGGCATCCTCGCCCTCGCCGTTCGCGAAATGATCGAGGGCGGCGAGGTATTCGCAGTTGCCCGGTCCTTGAATGGCCGGGATCGCAGCGGCGGTGTTCCGCTGCGCATCGAGTTGCGCGAGGCCGACCTGCTTGATGGCGGTCGTTTCGACAGCCGCGCAGATGGCGTCAGGATCGACCAGGGGATCGAATACGACCGGAACGGTCGGCGCAGCGCATACTGGATGTTCGCAGAGCATCCGGGGGGCAATTCACCCCTTTTCACCCGCATGCTGGAATCGGTGCGCGTGGACGCCGCGCAGGTCGCGCATCTGTTCGAGCGGCAGCGGGTGCAGAACCGCGGCACCCCTTGGGGCACACCGGCCATGCGCGCGATCCGCGATGTGGATGACTGGCAGACCGCCGAACTGGTCCGCAAGAAGACCGAAGCCTGCCTCGTGGGCATCGTGTTCGGCGCGGACGAGGATCAGCAGTCGATCGCGCCGGTCATTCAGGACGCGGACGGCAACCGGGTCGAGCAGTTCGAGCCGGGTCTGATCGCCTATGCCCGCGGGGGCAAGGACATCAAGTTCAACCAGCCCACCTCGACGGCCGGCGTCTATGAGTGGCATCGGACACAGTTGCACATCATCGCGGCCGGGTTCCGGGTGCCCTATGCGCTGATGACCGGAGACCTGTCACAGGCGAATTTCTCGTCCACGCGAGCCGGGCTGAACGAGTTCCGCCGCATGGTCGAGCAGATCCAGTGGCAGACCGTGATTCCGATGTTCTGCGAGCCGATCTGGCGCTGGTTCATCGAGCGCGCGCAGTCGCAGGGCCTGCTGCCGGATGGCGAGATCGTCGCCGAATGGGGACCGCCGAAGTTCGAGAGCGTCAACCCGCTGCAGGACGCGCAGGCAGACCTGCTCGAGGTTCGAGCGGGTTTCTCGACGCTGCCGCAGCAGATCGCGCGCCGGGGCTATGATCCGGCCGAGATCCTCACCGAATGGGCGGAGTTCGCCGCCAAGGCCGATGCCGCGGGCCTCGTCTTCGACAGCGACCCGCGCAAGGTCAGCAAGGGCGGCAATGTCCAGCCCACGGATCCGGCCGTCTCGACCGGGAATCAGGAGTAAAGCAATGGAAAACGAGGAAACCCTCGACCTGCCCGTGATCGGGCGGGCGGGAACCCTGCAATCCGTCGATGAGACGGCCCGGACCTTCGACGTTCTCTGGACAACCGGCGCGCAGGTGCGCCGCTATTCCTAGGCGCGGGACGAGGAATTTGACGAGGAACTGGTCGTTTCGCCGAACGCGATGCGGCTGGATCGGCTGAACGGCGGCGCTCCGTTCCTGAATTCGCATTCGTCCTACCGCCTGGAAAGCATCCTGGGCGTGGTCGAGGACGGCTCGATCCGCGTCGAGGGCGGCAAGGGCTATGCCCGCATCCGCCTGTCGGAGCGCGACGATGTCGAGCCGATCTGGCGCGATATCAAGGCCGGCATCATCCGCAACGTCTCGGTCGGCTACCGGGTCCACCGCTTCGAGCGGGTCGCGAAGGCCGACCGCACGGATGGCGGTCAGCGCGCGCTCTACCGCGCGGTCGATTGGGAGCCTCTCGAAATCTCCGCCGTCGCCATCGGTGCCGATCCCGGCGCAGGCACGCGGTCGGAGGCCGGGCAGCAGGACGCCCGGCGCAATTCCTGCACCCTCGTGACGAGGGCAGGCCATGCGGCACCCGCCGTAATCACCTCAATGAAAGGACAAGTAATGTCTGACGAAACCACCGCGGCGGGCGAGAATGAAATCCGCACCGCCGAAGCCCCGACGCCGGCCCCCGCCCCCTCGCAAGCGGCCCCGGCCGCGCCCGACGCGGAAGCCATCCGCACGGAAGAGCGCAACCGTGTCAGCACCATCATGACGCTGTGCACCCGGCACAATCTCGGTGCCGAGTTCCAGAACGAACTGATCGCGCGCGGCGTCTCGGTGAGTGCGGCCCGCGAGGCGGTGCTGGACAAGCTGCACGAGAATGACACCGCGGGGCGCACGATCGAGCCGGCCCCCGCGCAGGCGCGCGGTAATGGCGATACCGCCTATCGCGATGCGGTCACCGAAGCTCTGATGCACCGCGCCAGCCCCGGCGCGGGTCAGGTCTCGAGCGGTGCGCGCGAGTTCCGCGGCATGTCGCTGATGGAGATGGCGCGCCACTCGATCGAGCGCAGCGGCACCCGCACCGGCGGCATGTCGAAGATGGAACTGGCCGGGGCGGCGCTCGGCCAGCGGGCCGGGGTCGGTTATCACACCACCAGCGACTTCCCCTCCATCCTCGCCAATGTCGCCAACCGGACGCTGCGCGATTCCTATGCATCGACGCCGCGGACCTTTGGCGCATGGGCGCGCCGGGCGACCATCACCGATTTCAAGCCCGTGCAGCGCACCCAGCTTGGCGGTGCGCCCGACCTTCAGAAGGTGCTGGAATCGGGCGAGTTCCAGTATGGCACCATCGGCGAGGGCAAGGAGGTCTATGCACTGGCCTCCTATGGCCGCATCATCGCGATCACCCGCCAGGCGCTGATCAACGATGATCTGGATGCCTTCACCCGTATCCCCGCAGCCTTCGGCGCATCCGCCGCCGATCTGGAATCGGATATCGTCTATTCGATCCTGATGCAGAACCCGGTGATGGGCGATGGCACCGCGCTGTTCCACGGCGATCATGGTAACCTCGGCACCGCCTCGGTGGTTTCGGAAGCCGCGCTGGCGGCAGCCTATCGTGCCTTCGGCCAGCAGAAGGGGATCGAGGACCGGCTGATCTCGATCCTGCCGCGCTTCATCCTCGTGCCACCGGGCAGCCGGTCGGTCGAGGCGCGCGAGCAGATCACCTCGACCACCCCGAGCAGCACCGCTGACGTGAACACCTTCTCGGGCCGTCTCGAGGTGATCGAGGAACCGCGCCTGATCCCGGCCACTGGACAGGATCCCTGGTTCCTCGCTGCCGACCCGGCCCGGATCGACACGGTCGAATACGCCTATCTCGACGGGCAGGAGGGCGTGTTCACCGAAACCCGCATGGGCTTCGAGGTGGACGGGATCGAGATCAAGGCCCGCCACGACTTCGCCGCCAAGGCCATCGACTGGCGCGGTCTCTACCGGAACCCCGGCGCGGCGGCTGTCTGATCTGAACTGACGGCGTGCCGACGGTCGGCCCGCCACATCATCGGGAGAACATCATGAAGAACTTCATCGCGATCGGGAACAACCTGACCGTCCCTCTTGACGATATTGCAATGGGCGAGGGCGTCATCGCCGGCAACGGCTATCTTGTCGGCGCGCTTTTCGGGGTTGCCGCCGCATCGGTCGAATACGTTGCCGGAGCCGAATGCGTTCTGAACCTGACCGGCGTCTATGATCTGCCCAAACAGCCTTCGCAGGCGTGGACGGTCGGCGCGAAGGTGTATTGGGATGCCACCAACGATCGGGCGACCACGACTGCGACCGGCAACACGCTGATCGGCGTCGCAACCCTGAAAACCGGCGGCACGGCAGGCGAAACGATCGGGCGCGTCCGTCTGAACGGCGGTGCGGTCTGATGAACGCCTTTTCCGCGGCCATCACCCGGATCTTCGCCGATCCGCACATGGCCGTGGATGCAATCTGGCTGCCGGGCGGCGTTCCGCCCGGCACCGCCATCAGGGCCATCCGCAAGGCCCCGGACGATCTGACCACCTATGGCGGCGCGCGGGTCTGGTCCGAGACCGTGCGCATCGACGTCATGGCGGCGCAGGTTCCCGCGCCGGAACCGGGCGACCGCATCGTCATCGCGGACGATACCTATGAAATTCAGGGCGAGCCGGTGCGCGACCGCGAACGGCTCGTCTGGACCCTCGATCTGAGGCCCGCGTGAAACTCTCGGCCAGCATCAGCAATATTGCCAGGCTGATGGCCGACGAGGTCAAGGCAGGCGAGAAGGCGGTGCATTTCGGCATTCGCGATGCCGGTAATGCGCTCAAGGACGCATGGCGCGGACAGGTTACCGCCGCAGGACTCGGCCAGCGGCTCGCGCGGACGATCCGCTCGGAGACATATCCGAAGCACAAGCACAGCCTGAACGCGGCTTCCATGGTCTGGACCCGTGCGCCCGTCCTGATCGGCGCTCACGACACCGGGCCAACGATCCGGTCGAAGGACGGGTTCTGGCTGGCAATCCCGACCGAAGCCGCCGGCAAGAGTCGCAGCGGCAAGCGCCCGACGCCGGGTGAATGGGAGGCCCGGACGGGGCTGCGCCTGCAATTCATCTACCGGCGCGGCCGGCCGAGCCTGCTGATCGCAGAGGCCCGCATGACGAAGCACGGGCGCGCGGCGGTCTCTCGGTCAAAGACCGGGCGAGGGCTGGCCTCGATTCCGATCTTCATCATGGTGCCGCAGGTCAGCCTGCGCAAACGGCTCGATCTCGAGCGACCGGCCCGCGCGGCCCTCAATGCCGTGCCGGGCGCAATCGTGGCGTGATGGGAGCAATCTTGATGACCACCATGCGGGAACAGGTTCTGACCGCGCTGTTCGCGGCGATCGAGGATATCGGCGGCGGCGCCACCATCCTGCGCAACGAGGTGCTGCCCGAACGCATCCCGGCCGCGGGCATGGTCATTCTGCGCGACGGACAGCCCGGCGAGCCGGAAATGACGCTCTCGCCGTTGCGCTATCACTGGATGCATCGTGCCGAGGTCGAGATATTCGTGCAGAGCGGCACGGGCCGCGATGCAGCCTTTGACCGCCTCGCCGCTGCGATCGGATCGGTGATCGACGCCGACCGAACTCTCGGCGGCTTATGCGACTGGATCGAGAATGACGCCCCGGAACCGTCCGATCTCGCCGTTCCGGGCGCACCGGCCATCAAAGCGGCGGTGATCATGTTGACCCTTCATTACGTCAGCACCGACCCGCTGGCCTGATTTCACCACGAAAGGAAACCCCATGGCTCGCGCACAAGGCGCGCGGTCGCAACTCGCGGCCGCGTTCGAGAGCGTTTACGGCACCGCCCCGGTCGGCGGCTTCAAGAGGATACCCTTCGCGGCATCCACGCTGAGCGCGGAACAGCCCCTGCTCAGTTCCGAACTGCTGGGATATGGCCGCGATCCGCTGGCCCCGATCAAGGATGCGATCACTTCGGATGGCGATCTGACCATCCCGATCGATGCCGAGGCGTTCGGCTTCTGGCTGAAGGCTGCCTTCGGCGCGCCGGCCACCACCGGTTCCTCGCCCGGTCCCTATACCCACACCTTCCATACCGGGAACTGGACCCTGCCCAGCATGGCGATCGAGACCGGCATGCCCGAGGTGCCGCGCTACGCCATGTATACCGGCGTCATGGTCAACCAGCTTTCGTGGACCATGCAGCGGTCGGGCCTGCTGACCGCCAGCGCACAGCTTGTGGCGCAGGGCGAGACCGTCAACACCGCATCGCAGGCCGGATCCCCGAGCGATTACGACCTGATCCGCTTCGGGCATTTCAACGGGTCGATCAAGCGCGAGGGCGTCTCGCTGGGCAATGTCGTCTCGGCACAGATCACCTATGCCAACAACCTCGACCGGATCGAAACCATCCGAAATGACGGCATGATCGACGGCGCGGATCCGACCATCGCCGCGCTGACCGGGAATATCGAGGTGCGCTTCGCCGACAATACGCTGGTCGATCAGGCCATCGACGGCACACCCTGCGAGTTGGAATTCGCCTATGTCCTGCCATCCGGCGAAAGCCTGACCCTTACGGTCCATGCCGTCTATCTGCCCCGGCCCCGCCTCGAAATCAGCGGCCCCGCTGGCGTGCAGGCCACATTCGACTGGCAAGCCGCACGGGACGCAACGCTGGGCCGCATGGCGACCATCACCCTTGTCAACGATATCGCGAGTTACTAACCATGATCCGTCTGAACCTTTCGGCTGAGCCGCGCTGGATCGACCTCCTGCCCGGCCTGCGCCTTCAAACCGCACCCGTCACCACCGCCATCATGGCGTCGGCCCGCGCCGATTCCAGCCTCGACAGCCTCGATCAGAACGCGCCCAAGGAGGTGCTGGCCGTGGCGATGGCAAAGGCGGTCGCACGCCGCATTGTCACAGATTGGGAAGGCGTCGGCGACGATGGCGGCAACGCTGTCGCGGTCACCCCTGAAGGCATCGACGCCCTTCTGGATGTCTGGCCGGTGTTCGAGGCGTTCCAGGCACAGGTTCTCGGCCCGCATCTGGTTCTGGATGCGGAAAAAAACGCCTCCGCGCCCTCGCTGAATGGCACTTCGGAGGGGGCGACCGATACTGCGAATCCTGCATTGACCGCTGCGCCGACTGCCCGTCTCGGCTGAACGCGCCGCAGACGCTGGAAGGCTGGCAGGTCTGGGATCTGACCGGGCGGCTCAGCAGGCAGACACGAGCCATCCCCGCCGCGGTTCTCGGCTGGGACATGAGCGCGGCGCTGGCCATGGGCCGCGCCCTCGGCATCGAGCCGATGGCGGTCGCCGAACTGCTTCCGGTGATCGAGGCCGAAATGATCCGAAAGACCAACGAGAAGATCGAGGAAGGTCGCCCCAATGGCTGAGAAGAAGGTATCCGTTCGGCTTGTCGCCGAAAACGGCCGACAGGTCCGTGCGGAACTGGAAGGCGTCGGCGATGCCGGCGCGCGCGGCTTCAAGCGCATGTCCAGGGAGGTCGATCATGCGGGCGTGATGCTACGCCGCCTCGCCGGGATCGCCGCCGGTGCGATCAGCATCCGGCAGGTGGCGCAATATGCCGATACCTGGACTGATCTTCGGTCCCGCGTCGATCTGGCGACAGGATCGCAGGAGCGCGGTGTCGCGGTCATGGACCGGCTGGCCCAGATGGCGCGGCGCACCTATTCGAGCCTCGAGCAGACCACCGAATCGTGGCTGGCGAACAGCACCGCGCTGCGAGAGCTCGGCATGTCGACGCAGGGGAGCCTCGATTTCACCGAGGCGCTGAACGACGCCATGGTCGTTTCCGGCGCGCGAGCCGAACGTGCCGCATCCGTGCAGAACGCGCTTTCCAAAGCCATGGCGCTCGGCAAACTGAGCGGAGACAATCTCAATACCGTGATCCAGAGCGGTGGCCGAGTGGCCGAGCTTCTGGCGAAGGAACTCGGCACCACCGTCTCGGGCCTGCGCCAGATGGGTCAGCAGGGCAAGATTACCGGCGATGTTATCCGCACCGCTCTTGTCGGCAATCTCGAACTGCTGCGCGAGGAAGCCGATTCCATGCCGGCCACCATCGGCGATGCCTTCACGCTGATCGGCAATGCGGCGCTGACGCTGGTCGGCACCTAGGACCAGCTTATGGGCGCTTCGTCCATGGTGGCTGATGTGCTGATCCTCGTGGCCGACAACCTCGAACGCCTCGCCTCGATCGGCATCGCCTTCGCCGCCTTCATGGCCGGTCGCTGGGTCGCCGCCTTCGTCGCGGCGCGGATCGCGACCTTCAGCCTCTCGACCGCGCTCACGGTTCTGCGCGGCGCGATCATCCGAACCGGGTTCGGGGTGATGATCGTCGCAGTCGGCGAGTTGATCTATCAGTTCGGCAAGCTGGTGAAGGCCCTCGGAGGGCTGGGCGAGACCTTCCGCCTGCTGGGCGCGGTGGCCGGCGAGGTCGCACAACGGATCGGGACCGCCTTTCAGGCATCCTTTGCCCTGCTGGCCGCCAGCTGGGAGGGTTTCCGGGCCGTCGTGTTCACGGTTATGGACGCGACCATCAAAGGTATCGCCACCGCCGCAGATCGCTATATCGCGATCTATGCCGGGGCCTTCGATGCGGTGAAGGCGGTCTGGGGCAAGCTGCCCGGTGCCATCGGCGATTTCGCGTTTCAGGCGGCGAACGGCCTGATCGCTGGCGTCGAGGCGATGCTGAACGGCGTCGTCACCCGGATCAACAATTTCATCACCAGTATCAATTCCGCCCTCGCCATGTTGCCCGATTGGGCGGTCGGCGAAGGCGGTGTGCAGATCGGAACGCTCGATCCGTTCAGCCTCGGCCGCATCGACAACCCGTTCGAGGGCGGGGCTGCCGCTGCCGGAACAGCCGCCGCTGATGCCTTTTCCGATGCGTTCAACCGCACCTATGTCGAAGCCCCGCACCTGTTCGGGGATCTCGCGGCTGAGGCCAGCACCGCCGCGGCGGATTACCTCGAGGCGGCGCGCGAATTCGGCGCGGCCACCGTTCGCCCGCTGGAAAGCTGGCGGGCGCTGAAGGACGCCGTCACCGCCTCGGGCGAGGAAGGGGCCAATGCGCTGGACGATGCGGCGGGAGCCGCCGACCGTGTTGCCGCAGCGACCGACAGGGCCGGTGGTGCTGCCGGGCGCGCGGGTGCTGCCGGCAAGAAGGCGGGCACGGATATCAAGGAAGGCGCGGACGAGGCCCTGAAAGGCTGGGATGCGGTCGCTGCATCGCTTTCCGATTATGCCGAAAAAGCCCGCGACATCGCAGGCGATATTGGAAACTCTCTGGTCGGGGCCTTCCAGAGCGCCGAGAACGCCATCGGTGATTTCGTCAAGAACGGGAAGATGAATTTCCGCGATCTGGTCACCTCCATGCTGGCGGATCTCGCGAAACTAGGCGCGCGGCGGTTCCTGCTCGGGCCGCTCGCCGGTGTCCTGTCCGGGTTCATGCCCGGCCTCGGTGCGGGCGGGCTGTTCGCTAACCTGTTCCACAGCGGCGGTGTGGTCGGCACCGGCGGGCCGGGACGCATGGTTCCGGCCATGGCCTTCGCCGATGCTCCGCGCCTGCACAACGGCGGCTGGGCCGGTCTGCGCTCGGACGAGGTGCCCGCCATCCTGCAAAAGGTTGAACGGGTTCTCTCGCGCCGCGAGGCGGCCGGGTATGGCCAAGGCGTCACGGTCAACATCAATGCGAGGGACGCGGAGTCCTTCCGGCAGAGCCGCGTGCAGATTGGCGCGGATATCGCACGGGCCGTCGCGATGGGTAGAAGGGGCATGTAATGGCGTTCCACGAAGTCCGGTTCCCCGACAACATCAGCCGCGGTGCGCGCGGCGGTCCCGAGCGGCGCACCCAGATTGTCGAACTGGCCTCGGGTGACGAGGAGCGTAACGCGAGTTGGGCCGACAGCCGCCGGCGCTTCGACGTGTCCTATGGCATCCGCCGCGCCGACGATCTGGCCGCTGTCATCGCCTTCTTCGAGGCGCGCAACGGCCGGCTGCACGGGTTCCGGTTCAAGGATTGGTCCGATTACAAGTCCTGCGCGCCTTCGGGCATCCCTGCTTCGGCGGATCAGCAGATCGGCACCGGCGACGGCATCGAGACCGAGTTCCAGCTTGTGAAGCGATACACATCAGGGTCGCAGACCTGGACGCGGACGATCACCAAGCCGGTCACCGGAAGCGTCAAGGTTCGCCGGAATGCGACCGAGGCGACCACGGGCTGGACGGTGGACACCACCACCGGGATCATCACCTTCGCCGCCGCACCGGCCATTGGCGTCGTGATCCGGGCGGGCTTCAAGTTCGACGTGCCTATGCGCTTCGACAGCGATGCGCTCGACGTGACCCTCGATATCGAGCGCCTCGGCTCGATCACTTCCATTCCCCTGATCGAGATCAGACGATGAAAACCCTGCCGCCCGCCCTGCAGGCCCATCTGGACGAGGGCACCACCACCATCACCTGGTGCTGGAAGATCACCCGCGCCGACGGCATGGTTCTCGGGTTCACCGATCACGACAGGATGCTGTCCTTCGGCGGCGCGGATTACGAACCGGAAAGCGGCCTGTCGGCGTCGGAAATCCGCGCCGGATCGGATCTGGCGGTGGATTCACAGGATGCGCAGGGGGCGCTGACTTCAGACCGGATCACCGAGACCGATATCCTCGACGGGCGCTGGGATAATGCGCTGGTCGAAGTCTGGCGGGTGAACTGGCAGGCCCCGGCGCAGCGGGTGCTGATCCAGCGCGGCTCGATCGGCGAGTTGCGGCGCGGGCGCATGGCCTTCATCGCCGAGGTGCGCAGCATGGCCCATGTGCTGGGCCAGACCTTGGGCCGCGCATTCCAGGGCACCTGTGACGCGGCGCTGGGCGACACCCGCTGCGGCGTCGATCTGAACGACCCGGCCTATACCGGTATTGGGGTGGTGGTCGATCCGATCCGCAACCGCGCGTTCACGGCTTCCGGCCTCGGTGGATTCGCGAATGGCTGGTTCGCCTTCGGCTTCCTCGAATGGACCTCGGGGACGAACATCGGGCGGCTGGCCGAGGTGATGATGCATGAGGTCGCATCCGGCATCGTCACCATCACGCTGTTGGAAACGCCAGTGCGCCCGGTCGCTACCGGGCATGCCTTCACCGTCCGCGCGGGCTGCGACAAGCGCGCCGAGACCTGCACGGCGAAGTTTGCGAATATCGTCAATTTCCGTGGCTTCCCGCACATCCCCGGCCAGGACACGGTCATCCGCTATGCCACCGCCGATGGCGGGCATGAAGGGGCGGTGCTGTGAGGCCCGCCGATCCGAAACGCATCGTGGCCGCGGCCCGCGCCTGGCTTGGCACCCCGTATCACGATCAGGCCAGCGTGAAGGGCGTCGGCTGCGACTGCCTCGGGCTGGCGCGCGGCATCTGGCGCGAGGTGGTCGGATGCGAGACCGTGCCGGTGCCACCCTACAGCCGCGATTGGGGCGAGGCGGGGGATCGCGAGGTGCTGGCCGAGAACGCCAGCCGCGCAATGATCCGCATCGACCCGGCAGAGGCCGGTCCCGGCGCGGTGGTGTTGTTCCGCATGCGGGATGCAGCCATCGTCAAGCATGTCGGGATCCTGACCGGGCCTGACAGCTTCATCCACAGCTATGAGCGCCTCGGCGTGATCGAACAGCCGCTGACCACCGCATGGCGGCGGCGCATCGCCTTCGCCTTCCTGTTTCCGCGCCCGGCACCCGCCCCGCGCAAGAAGAAGTCCTGATCCATGGCAACCATCCTTCTCGGCGCGGTCGGCACCGCCATCGGCGGCGGATTCGGCGGCACCATCCTCGGGCTGACCGGATCCGCTATCGGCGGCATCATCGGATCCGGCATCGGCTCAATGGTCGATAGCTGGATCGTCTCGTCGCTCGCGCCCGGCCAGCGGATCGAGGGGCAGCGCATGGACAGCCTGCGCATGACGTCGGCCACCGAGGGCGTGGTGATCCCGCGCCTTTACGGCCGGATGCGGATCGGCGGCAACATCATCTGGGCGACCGATTTCCGCGAGGAAGTGAACACTACCCGCCAGGGCGGCGGCAAGGGAGGCGGGCCGAAGGTCACCACCACCGAATATCTCTATTTCGCATCCTTCGCGGTCGCGCTGTGCGAAGGCCCGATCACCGGCATCGGGCGGGTCTGGGCCGATGGCGAGGTGGTCGATCTGAGCGATGCCACCTGGCGCTGGTATGCGGGGGACGAGGCGCAGCAGCCCGATCCCTTCATCGAGGCGAAGATGGGCGCGGGCAGCACGCCCGCCTATCGCGGCACCGCCTATGTGGTGTTCGAGGAACTGGCGCTGGCGCGCTTCGGCAACCGCCTGCCGCAGCTTTCCTTCGAGGTGTTCCGGCCGCTCGATGATGCCGACACCGCCGAGGGCCTCGTGCCCGCCGTCACCATCATCCCGGCATCGGGCGAGTTCGCCTATGCGACGGGCATCGTGCGCAAGAACGAGGGCGGCAACAGTTCGGCCGAGAACGTGAACGCCATGGCGCAGACCGCCGACATGGTGGTCTCGCTCGACCGGCTCGAGGCCATGGTGCCCGCGGTCGAAAGCGCATCGCTGGTTGTGTCATGGTTCGGCAGCGACCTGCGGGCCGGAAACTGCACCATCCGGCCCAAGGTCGAAATGCCGCAGAAGACCACCACCCCCGCATGGGAGGTGAACGGCGTCAGCCGTGCCGATGCGCAGGTGGTCAGTTACAGCCCGGAGGGCAAGCCGAACTATGGCGGCACCCCGGCGGATTTCTCGGTGGTGCAGGCCATCCGCGAAATGAAGGCGCGCGGGCTGCGCGTCACCTTCTATCCCTTCGTGATGATGGACATTCCCATCAGCAACGCCCTGCCCGATCCCTATTCCGATAACGCCAGCACCATCGGACAGCCGGTGCTGCCCTGGCGCGGCCGGGTGACCTGTTCGCCCGCCGCAGGCTTCGCCGGGACCGTGGACAAGACCAGCGCCGCCACCGCGCAGGTTAATGCCTTCTTCGGCAATGCGCAGCCCTCGAACTTTACGGTCAGCGGCGACCGGGTGATATGGACCGGCGGCGCGGATTGGGGCTTCCGGCGGATGATCCTGCATTACGCCCACCTCTGCGCGGCGGCGGGCGGGGTCGATGCCTTCCTGATCGGATCGGAAATGCGCGGGCTGACCCGGATCAGGTCCGGGGCCTCGACCTATCCCGCCGTCGCCGCGTTCCGCAGCCTTGCGGCGGCGGTGCGATCCATCCTCGGGCCGGGCACGAAGATCAGCTACGCCGCCGACTGGTCGGAGTATTTCGGGCACCATCCGCAGGACGGCAGCGGCGACGTGTTCTTTCACCTCGACCCGCTCTGGGCCGACGCGAATGTCGATTTCGTCGGCATCGACAACTACATGCCGCTCTCCGACTGGCGCGACGGCTGGGATCATGCCGATGCGCTGATCTGGCCTTCGATCCATGACCGGGCCTATCTGCAGTCGAACATCGCCGGCGGCGAGGGGTTCGACTGGTTCTATGCCAGCGAGGCCGACCGGGTGGCGCAGAACAGAACCCCGATCACGGATGGTGCCGGCAAGCCCTGGGTGTTCCGTTACAAGGATATCCGCGCCTGGTGGTCGAACCCGCACCGCAACCGCCCCGGCGGGGTCGAGAGCGGATCGAACACCGCATGGGTGCCGCAATCCAAGCCCATCTGGTTCACCGAACTGGGCTGCCCGGCGGTCGATCGAGGCCCGAACCAGCCGAATGTGTTTCACGACCCGAAGTCGTCGGAATCGTTCTTTCCCTATTTCTCGCGCGGCTGGCGCGATGATGCCGTCCAGCGGGCCTATCTGGAAGCGACCTATCTGTTCTGGCGCGATCCAGCCAACAATCCGGTCTCGACCATCTATGGTCAGCGCATGGTCAATGTCGCCGAATCCGCCGCATGGACCTGGGACGCGCGGCCCTATCCGTTCTTCCCCGAGCTTTCCGATCTGTGGTCGGACGGGGCAAACTGGCGGCTGGGGCACTGGCTGACCGGCCGGCTGGGCGCGGTGTCGCTGGCGGCGCTGGTTCGGCATCTGTGCCTGCGCGCCGGGCTGCCGCAGGCGTGGATCGACACCTCGGGCCTGACCGGCGCGGTGGATGGCTATGTGATTTCGGCACTGGAATCGCCCCGGACCTCGATCACCATGCTGGCCCGGCATTTCGGATTCGACGCGGTCGAAAGCGAGGGCCGCATCCGTTTCGTCATGCGCGGGCGCGCTCCCGCCGCCAGCATCGCACCCGATGGGATGGTGGCTGGATCGGGCGATGTGATGGAGTTGACGCGCGGGCAGGAAACCGAACTGCCGCAGGCCCTGAAATGGCAGGTCGCGCGCGCGGACGAGGAATACGATGGCATCACCGTCGAGGCCCGGCGCATCACGGTCGAGGCAAGCCGGGTATCATCGGACAGCTTTCCCATGGCCGTGCCGCCCGAGGAAGCCGACCGGCGCTGCCGCCGGGCGCTGATGGAAGCATGGACCGGGCGCGAGGCCGGATCGTTCCGGCTGCCCCCCTCGTGGCTGGCGCTCGATCCGGGCGATGTGATCGCGCTCGACCATGACGGGCGGCTGGCGGAAATGCGGATGATGTCCATCGCCGATTCCGATGCGCGCGGGATCGAGGCGATCCGGCAGGACCGGGATATTCACGATCTGCCGCCCGGCGCGCCGCGCACGGCTTCACTGGCGCGGCCGGTGGTGTTCGGCGCACCTCTGGTCGAATTCCTCGACCTGCCGCAACTGCGCGAGGATCATGTTGCGCACCATCCGCTGATCGCCGCGCATGCACGGCCATGGCCCGGCCAGATGGCGGTGTTCCGCAGCCCCGAGACTTCTGGCTTCGAGTTGCTGACCACCTTCACCGGTCGCGCGCGCATGGGCGAACTGGTCGCGGATTTGTATTCCGGGCCGGTGGCGCGGTTCGACCACGGCAATTCGGTCTATCTGGACCTGCTGACCGGGACGCTGGAAAGCGTGACGGACCTGCGCCTGTTCGGCGGTGAAAACACCCTTGCAATCGAGCAGCCATCGGGCATGTGGGAAATCCTGCAATTCGGCACGGCTGATCTGCTCGCGCCCGGTCGCTATCGCCTCTCGCGCCTGCTGCGCGGGCAGCGCGGCACGGATGCCGACATGGCACCGATGGTGCCGGCAGGTGCGCGGGTAGTGGTGCTGGACACCGCGCTGGCGCAGCTTCCCGTCGCCGAGGCCGATCTTGGGCTGGACTGGAACTGGCGCGTCGGCCCGGCGGCGCGTCCGGTCAGCGACGACAGCTATCTCGCCGCGACCTTCACTCCGCAGGCGATGGGGCTGCGCCCGTTCTCGGCGGTTCATGTCGAGCAGCCTTGGCGGCGGGCACGGGTTCCCGGCGATCTGACCATCCGCTGGGTGCGCCGTGATCGATCCCTTGCCGCCGACAACTGGAACGCGGTCGAGATCCCGCTGTCGGAGGCGAGCGAGGCGTGGCGGGTCGAGATCCTCGACGGGGCAGTTGTCAAGCGATCCTTGACAGTTGCGACCACCAGCGCCGTCTACACCGCCGCGCAGCAGACCGCCGATTGGGGCACACCGCTCGGCCCCGGCGCGTCCCTGAATATCCGCATTGCCCAGATCGGGCAGGCGTACGGCGCGGGTGCCGCCCCCGCCACCACCCTATGGTTCTGATGAGGTCACATGCTGAAAACCTGTAACGTATATGGCGAGGTCTATACGCCGGATGGCGTGTTGGCGCGGAACTGCATCGTCCGGTTCATCGTGGCCCACCGAAAGGTATCGGCGCAGGATGACAAGACCATCGTCCCGCGGGCAGTCATCGCGGCGACGGACGGTGCCGGGCTGCTGTCCTGGGTGGACGAGGCCGGGGAGGTGCGGGATTTCGTGCTGCTCGCACCCGGCGGATATGAGGCCCGGCTGTTCACTCAGGAAGGGGAGCCGTTCGCCCCGGTGAATCTCGGTGTGCCGGATGAAGCGTCCGTCGCGTTTTCGGCCATCATCGACCTGCCGCCGCCCATTTCGATTGTTTCGGGGCCGAAGGGCGATCCGGGGGCGGATGGCCTGTCCGCATATGAGATCGAACTCGATAACGGCTTCGAAGGCGACGAGGAAGAGTGGCTCGCATCGCTGGTCGGCCCCGCCGGTCCCAAGGGCGATGCCGGTGCGATCGGTCCCGCCGGCCCAAAGGGCGATCCCGGTGCGATTGGTGCCGCAGGCCCAAAGGGCGATCCTGGTGCGGACGGGTCCGATGGCCTCGACGGCGCACCGGGGCAGTCGGTCTCAATTGTGGTGTTTCAAAGTCAGGTAGATTTCGATTCATACACGCCAGCGCCGAACGAAATCGTGGTGCTGACCGATGCCTAAGATTGACCTTACCAAAGCGGTGGAGATGAAAGTTTCCGCAGGGCGCGCGCTGGCGATTCGAGGTGTCGGTTTCGCATGGGAGCGGGTATCTGGCCCTGGCGCTGTTTATGGGCGCACTATCAGCGTTGACACTGGTAACAACGCATCTGTCGCCGGGTCAGGTGCCAGCGCCGGCGTTTTCCCATCGACCTCTTGGGTGCAGGCGTCCGGGTTCCCGAACTTCGCCGGAATCTCGGTGGCCGATAACACCGGATCCATGGCGATGGTTGTGGGTGCCGAGGCACTTGCGGCAAACTCTGGAACAGTATCGGCGCCTGCACCGACCGGCGATTATACTATGTTGCGCCGGGGCGTTACCCCGACGGCGGGCAGTGCCTTCATTTTTTCAGGCGTCCCTTTTTCAGAATATGATGTGATATTTTACGGCAACGCGACGGGCGCTGTTACGTTTGATGCCACCTTTTCCGCGCAAGGGATGTCCGTTTCCCTGTCCGGTTCGGGCAATCAGTATTCCGGCAGCCTTGTCGAGGGTGGAAATTACATCAAACTTGCCGGCCTGGTCGGGCCGGATGTTCGCATTGAATTTTCGTCGTCTGTGGTGCCGGGGCGCTGGGCTGTCTGCGGATTTCAGGTCGTAGAGCGCCTAGATTAGCGCATCGGCAAACTGGAACCGACACTATTCCTTAATGATCCTGACGGGAGGCCGAAATGGCAGAAACCACGGCGCATCTGGCGCTGCCCTTCATCATGGCCTCGCAGGCCCAGAAGCATGTCACCCATAACGAGGCGCTGCGGATGCTGGACGGCATCGTGCAACTGTCCGTCCTCGATCGCGATCTGACCGCACCGCCCGGAAGCCCGGCCGAGGGTGATCGCTATATTCCCGCCAGCGGCGCGACCGGGGCATGGGCCGGCTGGGATGGCAGCATCGCCTACTGGATCGACGGCGCATGGATGCGGATTCTGCCCGCGCCGGGCTGGCTGGCATGGGTCGCCGACGAGGCGCAGGCCTTCGTCTGGACCGGATCGGCATGGATCCCCGTTGCAAACGCCATGGGCTTCATCGCCCAGGCTGCCAGCGTGGATGTCGCGCGCGGCGCGAACAATGCGACCACAGGCATGGCGGTGGTCGTGCAGACGCTGTCCGGCCTGTCGGGGGCGGCCAAGGATTCGACCATCGTCATTCCCGACCGATCCATCGTTCTCGGCGTCTCGTCCCGCGTCGTGACCGCGATCACGGGCGCGACCTCCTATGGCTGCGGCATCGTCGGCGAGCCGACCAAGTTCGGCGGCAGCCTCGGGATCGCGGCAGGATCGAGCAACAAGGGTGTCATCGGCCCGACCGCCTTTTATGCCGACACGCCCATCCGACTGACGGCGAACGGCGGCAGTTTCACCGGCGGGTCCGTCCGCATCGCCATTCACTATCTGACGATCGGTCTGCCATCATGAACCGAAGCTAGACGATGGACATATTGCCGCTGGCAGAACTGGCCGCTTCGGGTGGTCTGATCATGTATTCGGTGATGGCATCGCTGATCTGTCATCGCCTCTGGGTCCGGGTCACCGAACTTCAGGACAAGCTGTTCGAGGCGCAGCAGACCGCCAGCCGCGAACTTCGCGACATGCAGGCAGCGTCTCACGCGATGCAGGCAGCGACGAACACCGCATTGATCGCCGCCACCACGGCCATGACGGCGGCGGTCGAGGAGATCAGGAGGCTGCGATGATGCGCTTTCTACGTGTGATGCTGGGGTGCAGCCGCCGCGAGGCAGCGCATGACGAGGATTTCGCACGGTGCGCCTCGGATCGCGCCGTTCTGCGGGCCGAAATGCAGGGGCAGGTGCGTCAGGCTGTCGAGGCCGCGCGGGAAATGGAAGCGGCAGGACGGCTGCTGTCTGGCGTCAAAAGGGATACGACACAATGTTAGAAGCCGTCCTCAATGTGACGCTGATTGCGTCATCCGTCTGCGCGATCACGGGTGTGAGCGCGCTCGCATATGCATACCGTGCCAGCCTCATATCCGCCGATCCTGCAACTCGCCTGTTCGCCTGGGGCATGGCGCTGTTCGCGGCCAGCGTGTTTCTGCGCAGGTTCACCTGGGATATCTGGTGGCCGGTGATTACGGGCGAGATCGACCAGCGGCCCGTCAATGTCACCTCCAATCTGCTCGCCATCCTGGCGGTCTATCTCGCCCTGCGTTCGCGGCTGGCGCTGGTCCCGAGGGTCGAACGGCATCGGTGGCGCTGGTGGAACTGCTGGGCGCATCCGCATCCTCTGCGCCTGCGCGCGGTGCGTCCTGATTTCGGAGATGGTCAGTAATGGCGGATGCTCAAACCACATCGGAGTGGTTTGAACGCTATCAGGCCGGCGAGAGCATGCGCAGCATCGCCCGCCTGTCGAGGGTCTCGCCATCGACCGTATCGCGCGCGTTGCGCGATCTGATCCCGGCGCGACCGACAGCAGCATGTTCTGAACATAGGGCGCGCTCCGGCAGTCGCAGGGCCGCTGCGTTGCTGAATGATCGAATCCTGAAGATGATCGACGCCGAAACGATGGGGGCATCAACGATCGCACTCGAGCTTGGGTGCAGCCGGGCGCGCGTCCATGCCGTCGCCGCGCAGGCTGGTCGAACGATCGTGCCCCGGACTCAGTCAGCCCCGCATCTGCGCGAAGTGGTGGAGAGCGTCAGCCCATCCCGCGCCCGTCAGATTGCAAGCGATGCTCTGGAAGCCATCGAGGCGGAATTGGGAACGATGGACGATGAACTTTCGCTCGTCGCGCTGGGGCTGACGTTGTCTCAGGCGCGAATTTACAATGCCCTGCGCTGCCGCCCCGGACAGCCTGTAAGCAAAATGGTTCTGCATCAGGCGCTCGATATTCATCGCGAGAATCCCGGCGAAGTGGATCCGGCGGTGGTCAGCGTCATCGTCTGGCAACTGCGCCAACGGCTGCGGCGCATCGATCCGTCCGCTGTGATCAAGACGGTCTGGGGCGGCGGATATGTGCTGGTCCCCGATGCCGGGCCTGAATGAGCCATCAGAACCCGATCAATCCCCTGCCCGCCTCGAGCGGGCTTTTTCATGCGAGGTATTCAATGACCCTTTATCGACACTGGCGCGAGGTTCCGCCCGCCAAATGGCGCTGGCCGAATTTCTGGCCCGCCGAGATTGCCTGCCGCGGCACCGACCGGATCCTCGTAAACGAGGATGCGCTCGACCGGCTGCAATCCCTGCGCGATGCCCTGGGCCGGCCGCTGATCGTCAACTCGGCCTATCGCAGCCCGGAACATAACACCCGCGTCGGCGGTGCGAAGGCGTCGAAGCATCTGAGCGGCACGGCCTTCGATGTCTCGATGGCGAACCATGATCCGGCCAGCTTCATCACCGCCGCCCGCAAGGCGGGGTTCGCCGGCATCGGCACCTATCCCCGGTCGAATTTCATCCACATCGACACCGGACCCGCCCGGACTTGGGGTGATCCGTTCCCGCCGCGGCCCACCCGCTTCGCGCCCGAACAGCCCGCCGCGCGCGAGCATCTGGCCGAGAGCCGCACCATGCAGGGCGCGGGCGCGGCCGGCGTGGCGACGATCGGGACGGCGGCGGTCGATGTGGCCCGCGATGCGCTGGCCGAGGCGCAGGGGGCGGTTCAACCGCTGATCCCATGGCTGGACAGTCTGCGATGGCTGTTCCTCGCGCTGGCGCTCGGGGGCATCGCGCTGGCGATCTACGCCCGGCTTGACGACTGGAAGCGGGGGCGGCGGTGATGGGAAACTATGGACGCGGATGGGGCGAGGGTTATGGCGGGCAGAGCCAGGAGACTGTCGAGGCGCATTGGGATCGTGAAGCGCAGGCCGAGGGTGATTGGGAATGGTTGGAACGATCCCCCCGGCAGCGACGGTTGCGCACTGAACAAGGGTTGCCTGCCGATCAGTACGCAGACGATGGAGGGGCAGAGTGATCGCCGTCCTCGCCTCGCTGTGGCGGCGGGCCTTGCCTTGGCTGGCCCTCGCCGCAGCCATCGTCCTGTTCATCCTCGGCGCGCGGCGCACCGGCGAAAAGGCCGGGCGCGCGGCCGAACGGCTTGAAAACACCGAAAGGACCAATGATGCGCTTCGCCGGATGCTGGAAGCCGGGGCTGATCGCCCTCGGGATCGCGATGACCTTCTCAAGCGGCTGCGCGAAGGCGGTTTCTGACCACGCCGCCTGCCCGCCAGTGGTCGAATATTCGCGCGAGGTGCAGGCGCGCGCTGCGTCTGAAGTCGAGGCCCTGCCGCCGGGTGCGGTGATCGAGGGGATGCTGGCGGATTATCATGTCATGCGGCGGCAGGCGCGGGCCTGCCAAGGTTGATTGTGGGAAAAATCGCTCTGGGCTTCATTTTCCCGCTTGTTCTTTCGATGTTCTCGGGTGATTGTGGGAAAAATCGACCCAGGGGCAGGCCATGACTGATTTCTCGACACTCCGGCAGGCGGCTGGCTTGACTGTTCAGCAGGCCGCGACTGTATCGGGATGCGCGCTCAGCACGGCCTATCGCTGGGAAAACGGCGAGGTTGAACCTCGCCCCGATGCGCTGGACGCCTTGCGGGACGCTGCCAAGGTCTATGCAGCGGCCAACGATGCTGCATTCCGTTTCGCGGATCTGTTCGCGGGAATCGGCGGGTTGAGGCGCGGCTTCGACGGTATCGGTGGCCGTTGCGTGTTCACCTCGGAATGGGATCGCTTTGCGCAGGCCACCTATCGGGCGAACTTTCGCGATGGCCCCGGTCATGTGTTCAAGGGCGATATCACCAAGGTCGAGATGAGCGAGATTCCGGCTCATGACGTTCTGCTGGCAGGCTTCCCGTGTCAGCCCTTCTCGATTGCCGGGGTCAGCAAGAAGAACTCGCTCGGCCGTCTGCACGGCTTCCGCTGCGATGCACAGGGCACCCTGTTTTTCGACGTGGCACAGATCATCGAACATCACCGGCCGAAGGTGATCCTGCTGGAAAACGTGAAGAACCTGCTCAGCCACGATGGCGGTCGGACCTTCGCGGTGATCCGCAACACGCTGGAAAACGAACTCGGCTATCGGATCAGCACCCGCGTGATCGACGCGCGCTGCTTCGTTCCACAGCACCGCGAGCGGATCTTCATCGCCGGCGTCAGGGGTGATCTCGGATTCGGGATCGACCTCGACAGGCTCGATCTTCCTGATGGCACGGCAGGCCCGCGACTCGGCAGCATCCTTCATGGTGAGGACGGTTCCGAACTTGCTGGCAACGACGTATTCCTCGACGCGGATGGTGCCGTGAGCAGCCGCTATGTCCTGTCGGACAAGCTATGGCAGTATCTTCAGGATTACGCCGCGAAGCATCGGGCGAAAGGGAACGGCTTCGGCTTCGGCCTGACGGGCGCGGATGACGTCGCCCGGACCCTTTCGGCCCGCTATCACAAGGATGGTTCAGAGATTCTTGTTGACCGTGGACCCGGCCTCAACCCCCGCCGCCTGACGCCACGCGAATGCGCCCGTCTGATGGGCTTCGACAAGCCCGGCCAGTCTGATTTTCTGATGCCCGTTTCCGATACGCAGGCATATCGGCAGTTCGGCAACTCTGTTGTAGTTCCGGTGGTGGAGGCTGTCGCCCGCCACATGCTGCCCGCGATCCTGCGCGCGGTTCGGGATGATCAGGCCATTCATCCGATAGCGGCTGAATAAGGGCGGCGCAGATCATGCGCTACGGGTCTCTCTCCGATCATTTCACCGGCATCGTGGCGAAGCGGCTGTCGGCCGTCGAGGCCGATACCGAGCGATCAAACCAGCATGAATTCAACGGCACAGTCCCGCTTCAACAGCTTCTCGGCGGCGCGCGTATCGACAGGCAGGTGGCCCGGTTCATCTGGCTCGGCGGTGAGAACGAGGGGATCACCGACGATGCCCCGGTGACTTGGTACGATGCCCGCGAGCGGCACCCCACCCGGACGGAATGGCGGCTCTATTTCCAGTCGAATGCTGTCATGGAAGCGGCCGGGCCGGGCGATCTGCTGGTGGTCGCGCGCCGCCCTAGCGGCGATCTGATGTTCATCATCGCGCCGAATGGCTCGACCCTCGAGAACCAGATTGCATGGCTGTTCGGCCTCGACCATGGCCTGGGTGCCGGTTTCCGCTACGAGGGTTTCGAGGGCACGGGCGATCGAGGACTGGATTTCGTCAGCAACTATGTTCTCGAGGAAATCGGCATCGAACCCGAGGAACCCGAAGCCGACCGGCTGGACGGGATCATCGCCCGGTTCGGCCTGGCCTTCCCGACCTCCCGCGACTTCTCGACGCTCGCCCGCGACTCCCTGCCGGGCGTCGATCCCCGCGACGATGCCGACGCCGCACTGCTGGCATGGATCGAGTTCGAGGAAGCCCTGTTCCGCCGCTTGGAGCGCCATATCGTGGCCGCGCGCCTCGAGGCCGGGTTCCTCGCCGATGGCGCGGCCGATGTGGATGGCTTCCTGCAGTTCTCGCTTTCGGTTCAGAACCGCCGTAAGAGCCGCATGGGCCTTTCGCTGGAAAATCACGTCGAGGCGGTGCTGACCTCCCTGGGCATCCGTCACGAGCGAGGGGCGCGCACCGAAGGCAATTCGAAGCCCGACTTCCTGTTCCCCGGCGCAGTCGAATATGCCGATCCGGCGTTCGA
>JAUNUO010000204.1:1344-4010 GCA_030538135.1 Paracoccus sp. (in: a-proteobacteria) | reverse complement strand
CTGCTGGGGGCGCCGGCCGGATTGCGGCAGTTCGCCTTTGCGCTTGGCGGGTTCTGGCCCGCCATCGTCGGCACCGGGCGCGGCGTCTATCAGTTTCAGGATCTGGCGATGTTCGTCAGCTATGGCTTTCTGCACGCCGGAATTGCGCATCTGGCGATGAACATGCTGTCTCTGGCGGTGCTGGTGCGGGAATTGTCACCGGGGCTTTCGACGGGACGCCTGCTGGCGATCTATGCGGTGGCGCAGGTGGCCGGGGCGCTGTTGTTCCGCTGGCTGCACCCGGTCGGCGGGCCGATGGTCGGCGCGTCGGGCGCGATCTTTGGTCTGGCCGGCGCGCTGTTCGGCTTTGCCATGGTGCGCTATGCCGCGCGGGGTTTGCCGATGGGCGGGCTGATGCGGTCGGCGGGAATCCTGATCGGGCTGAACCTGATCCTGACCCTGCTGATGCCCGCCGTCGCGTGGGAGGCGCATCTGGGCGGTGCCATCGCCGGGCTGGTCATGGGCGCGGCCTATGGGATGATGCCCGCGCCGCAGCGCCGGGCCATCCGCGCCGGTCAAGGCCGGTCCGACAACGGCGGCTGACCGGCGGCAAGGGTGACCTGCACCGGCGCAGGGCGAACGATGGAATGCGGCGGCACATCGAAGGAAACCACGGTATTCGCACCAATCACGCTGTAATCGCCGATATGAATGTTGCCGACGATCACCGCACCGGCGCCGACCTTGACCCCCTTGCCCAGAACCGGCTTGGCGTTCAGGTCGTCCTCGGACCGGATGCCCATCGTCGTGTTCTGCCGCAGGACCACCTCGTCCCCGATCTCGCGCGCGCCAAGGATCATGCCGCCGAAATGTTCCAGCCTGACCCGCCGGCCGACCTTGACCGTATAGTCCAGCTTTATCCCGCACAGAACCTGCGCCGTGCGGTTCATCGCGGTATATAACGGCCGCAGCAACCCCCGCAGCAGCCGGGGCCGCACCGACATGCGCCAGTTGCCGAAACGATGCACGAACAGCATCATGAAGCCCTGATGCATCACGCTGCGACCATTGGTTTCGTAATCCTCGCGCACGAGATCCCAGAAACCGATGTCGGGCGGGTTCATGTTGCGGTCGCCCGCTGGCAAGGGCGGGGCAGGGGCGCGCCGTTTCGCCTGTTGTAGATGCAGCCGCCGCAAGGGCTGGCTGTCCCAGCCCTCAGGCGCGGCGCCGAAGGCATGTTCCAACAAGGCGACCAGCTGATCGCGCATCCGGGGATCGCCGCCAATATCCAGAAAACTGTCGGCGCTGTCGGGCGGCGGCATCCGACCGCCCAGAAGCCGGGCAATATCATGTTCCAGCCCGGTGCCTTTCGGGCGGGCGGCAAGGGGCGTCACGCTCATGTCCGGGGTGCCCCCGCGCGGGCGCCGCGCAGGTAATCGCGCCACAGATGCGGGGCGCTCCGGCCGCGCTGACCACGCAGAACCGATTGCACCCGGAACAGCGCGTCCCCGGCCAGATACAGCGCGGTCCCCGCCCACAGCCCCGCCCTGCCGTGATGCTTGCGCAGATAGCGGTTGCGCGATTGCAGCCAGATCGGGGACACCGGCTTGGGCGCGGCGGGCCGGTCGCCGCTGCGCAGCCCGGTGGACTGGCCGGCCAGATGCACCACATGGCTGTCGGCGACGTGCCAGACCTCGTATCCGGCCTGCCGGGCACGGGTCATCAGGTCGGTTTCCTCGAAATACAGGAAATAGCCGTCATCCATCAGCCCGACATCATCCAGCACCGCCCGCGTGGCCATGAAACTCGCCCCTGTGACCCAATCGACCTGCTGCGTCCGGCTCAGATTTTCGATCTTGATCGCGCCCGAGGGCACCAGCCGATCCACCGGCCCGAAACGCAGCCCGCGAAAGAACTCGCGCCAGGGCACCGGCGCACGGAACCCATAGGCGCGCAGGGTGCCGTCGGGATCCTCCAGACGGCTGCCCGCGATGCCCGCAGACGGGTGATCGCGCAGGAATTCCCACAACCGATCCACCGCGCCGGGGCGGATCACCGTATCGGGGTTCAGGAAATGGATATAGCCGAAGGACGGATCGGGCTGCACCGACCGCCGATAGATCGCGTTATTGCCATAGGCAAAGCCGCCGTTCCTGCCGATGTCATGACATTCGGCCCAGTCATAGCCCTGCTGCGCAATGTGGTCGCGGATGATCGCGGTCGATCCGTCGCCCGAATCCGCATCCCCCACGAACACCCGCAGCCCCAGCCGCGCTGCCGGTTCGACCAGCGAATCCAGACAATCGCGCACCAGATCGGGCGTGCGATAATTGACAATAATGATTGCGATCCGAACGCCGGACATAACCCGTCAAACCTGTAACACGATGATGCGTTTCATAATGCAGGAAAGCTGCCGTCTCAACCCTGCGGGCGGGCCGGGATCAGGATGGCGCTTCGTCGCCTGCCGCATCCAAGGCGGCCAGCCGACGCATGGCGGGGCGAAAGGTCTCGGCGCCGGTCTGCGCCAGGCTGGCCGCGGTCTCATCGGGCACCTGCGCCAGATGTTCGGCGATCAGCCGGTGGCCCAGCCCATAGCCCGACCATCTGCGCAACCCGGCCTTGCCCTGAAACCATTCGGCATAGCTGAAATCCAGCCGCGCCCATTCGTTCTGCGCCCGCCGCGC
>JAUNUO010000204.1:0-1244 GCA_030538135.1 Paracoccus sp. (in: a-proteobacteria) | reverse complement strand
GGCGCATAGCCCGACATCCCCCAATCGGTGGTGCCGCTGCCCTGTTCGGCCCGCACCACCAGATCGAAATCGGGGATCGTGGCATGGTCCGACGCCAGCCCCACCGCCATGCGCACCGCTGCGCGGAGATCGCTCAGAACCGGGGTCAGCGCATGTCGCGCGTTCAGGGGGTGAAGAAAGAACGTGGTCATGCGTCGGTGCTGCCCCACCCGAAACGCAATGGCAAGCGTCGCGCGCAGGGCCGTCGCGCCACCGGCGGAAATCCCGCAATCGTCATGCAGCCAAACCATGCAAATCGGGCGTATGCGGCAAAAATCGCTGCGCTCCATGCAAAACATACGCCAAAAGACAAAACAGCATCCTTGCCCAAAAGGCACATGAGGCGCACCCTGAACTTGTACTGGTATCGCCCCCTTCCAAAGACAATCACACCGGGGCTTTTTCAACAGGGAGAAGACAATGACGTTTCGCTTTCCTGCCCTTGCGTTGACGGCGGTCCTTGCTTTGCCGCTTGCCGCCGAGGCCGCCACCGTTTCCTTTTCGGTACTGCCGGACAGTGCGGTGATGAACCCGCTTGCCAACGCCACCACGGGCGTTGTGCATGAAAACATCACCGGGTCGGTGACGAATGAATACCGCAGCCCGTGGCAGTCCGCCGGTTCCGCCATCGACTACAACGATGCGTCGGCGTGGTACACCTCGGTTCAGGGCGGCGGTTCGGCGACCTACGACCTTGGGCTGTCCTCGGCCCTGTCATTTGTCTGGGGGTCGCCCGATACTTATAACACGGTTGAATTTCTGTTGGGGGGAATGGTGGTCGATACGGTGATCCTTGGGGCCGGCGACGTGATCCTGCCCGGTTCATTCGCCACCAACAGCGCATTGGCGACCTTTGCCGACATCGGGCAAGGGGTGTTCGATTCGGTGCGGATGCTGTCCGGCGGCAACTCGTTCGAGTTTGCGAACCTCGGCACCGCGCCGGCTCCGATCCCGGTTCCGGCAGCAGGCGTGCTGTTGCTGACGGCACTGGGCGGAATGGCGGCGCTGCGTCGTCGCAACAAGAAGGCCTGATTCGAACCGCACGGGTCTGACAGGATCGTGCCCTTGCGACGCCTTCGCAAGGGCACCTTTCGTTTTTCAGACCTCGGGGATCAGAATTTCGCGCTTGCCGACGTGGTTGCTGGCCGAAACGACGCCCTGTTCCTCAAGCTGATCGACCAGGCGCGCGGCCTTCTGATAGCCGA
>JAUNUO010000203.1 GCA_030538135.1 Paracoccus sp. (in: a-proteobacteria) | reverse complement strand
GTTCCAGCCGCCGAACCAGCGGTCGCGGATGCCGCCCCGGTAATACTGGCCCATCATCTGATCGACATAGGGCGGAATGATGGCGGTGCCGTCGATGCGGGGGGCATGGAATCCGACCCGCGCGCCGGGGCCGAGGCAGGCGTTCGGCAGGGTGATGTAGATGGTGCAGGCCGAGCGGCAATAGCCGCGGATCTCGACCGGGCGGCCCGACTGCGCCAGCTGGTTGCGGCGCTGGATCGCCTGCAACACGTTGCCGCCCCGGTCATCTCGGATCACGATGGGTTTTGCATCCGAACGGACGGACGCGGCGGCGGGGCGGGTCTGCTGGGCCGGAACCTCGGGGACGCAGGCGGCCAGCGACAGGCCGGCAAGAAGGGGCGCGATCAGTTTCATATGGTCCTCATGCCGTCCTTTATCCGCCCGGAAAAGTCACGTTCCGGCGATCATGCGGCTGAAAACCGGCAGCCTGCGCCTTTGCGAGATGATCGGCGGGGATGGTGAACACCCCGATCAGCCCGTCCGGCGCGCCGCAAAGTGCGATGCGCATCATGCCGTCGCTGTCCTCGCGCCCGGCAAGCACGGTGACGCCGGCGGCGGTCAGGTCGCGTTCAAGCTGGTCATAGACACCGGCGGTCGGCCCGCATTGCGTGGTGCGGTAGGATTTGAACACGTCGATCGTGCCACGGGGCGGTGCGGCCGCATCGCATCCGGCGATTGTCGTGGTCAGGGTCAGAACCGCGATCAGGCGCAGCATGGGAAACCCCTCGGTGATGATTTGTCGCAAGAATAGGCGCAGCGGCCGCCCGGCGCAACGCAAGGCTTAACAACATCCGCGCGCCGCAGTATAGCGCGGCCATGAGTCAGAACCCGCCTATCATCCGCCCCGACCTTGCCCGCGCCCATGTGCCGCAGGATGCCGCCCGCCCGGGCCAGCCGACCATCGGCATGGTCAGCCTTGGCTGTCCCAAGGCTCTGGTGGACAGCGAACGCATCCTGACCCGCCTGCGGGCCGAAGGTTACGCGATCAGCCCCGATTACGCGGGCGCCGATGCAGTGATCGTGAACACCTGCGGCTTTCTGGACAGCGCCAAGGCCGAAAGCCTCGAAGCCATCGGCGAGGCTTTGGCCGAGAACGGGCGGGTGATCGTCACCGGCTGTCTGGGGGCGGAACCGGATTATATCACCGGCGCGCATCCTTCGGTCATGGCGGTGACCGGGCCGCATCAATACGAACAGGTTCTGGACGCGGTGCATCTGGCCGTGCCGCCCCGCCCTGATCCGTTCATCGACCTGCTGCCGGAATCGGCCGTGCGACTGACCCCGCGTCACTACGCTTATCTCAAGATTTCCGAGGGTTGCAACCATAAGTGCAAGTTCTGCATCATCCCCGACATGCGCGGAAAACTGGTCAGCCGACCGGCCCATGCGGTGGTGCGAGAGGCCGAAAAGCTGGTCGAATCCGGCGTGCGGGAACTGCTGGTCATCAGCCAGGACACCAGCGCCTATGGGCTTGACCGGCGGCACGAAACCGAACGCGGCCACCGGGCGCATATCACCGATCTGGCCCGCGATCTGGGCGGGTTGGGGGCGTGGGTGCGGCTGCATTACGTCTATCCCTATCCGCATGTGCGCGATCTGATCCCGCTGATGGCCGATGGCCTGGTCCTGCCCTATCTGGACATTCCGTTCCAGCATGCCCACCCCGACACGCTGCGCCGTATGGCGCGCCCGGCGGCGGCGGCGAAAACGCTGGATGAAATCGCGGCTTGGCGCGCGGTCTGCCCCGACATCACCCTGCGATCCACCTTCATCGTCGGCTATCCCGGCGAGACCGAGGCCGAGTTCCAGACCCTGCTGGACTGGCTGGACGAGGCGCAGCTGGATCGCGTCGGCTGTTTCCAGTATGAAAACGTCGCCGGCGCCCGCGCCAACGACCTGCCCGATCATGTGCCCGCGGATGTGAAACAGGACCGCTGGGACCGTTTCATGGCCAAGGCGCAGGCCATCAGCGAATCGAAACTGGCCGCCAAGGTAGGCACCCGCCAACAGGTCATCGTGGACGCGGTGGACGAACAGGGCGCCACCTGCCGCACCATGGCCGACGCGCCGGAAATCGACGGCAACCTGTTCATCGACGATGGGTTCGAGGGGCTGACCCCCGGCGACATCGTGACCGTGACTGTGGACGAGGCGGGCGAATACGACCTTTGGGGCCGTCTTTGACCCCGAACCCGATTCACTATGACTGGAACGCGGATGGCCAGCCGCGCAAACCGCAGGTTCTGTGCATCGGCGCGCAAAAGGCGGGGACAAGCTGGCTGGCGCAGATTCTGGGCCAGCATCCGCAGGTCTGGATACCGCCGTTCAAGGAAACGCATTTCTTCAACTATCAGTTCGTCCCCGGCCATCGCTATTGGATCGAATGGCATTACCGCAACAAGCCCGCCGAAATCCGTCAGCGCCACGCCCGCCGTCAGTCGCCGATCCCGCCCGAGGTGGACCAGTGGCTGACCGGCATCTGCGCGGGCAGGCGGATGTTCACCAACCACTGGTACAAGCGCATCTTCGCCCCCGCGCCGGCCCATGCGATGGGGGCCGATTTCACGCCGGAATATTCCACCCTGCCGGACGAGGGCGTGGCCCATGTCGCGGGTTTCCTGCCGCGCGCGCGGGTGATCTATCTGATCCGCGACCCCGTTGACCGCGCCGTGTCGCAACTGCGCATGAACCTGATGCGCGAAAAGCGCCGCCCGGCGACGGTGGCGGACTGGCTGCATGAAATCGAGAACCCCGTTCTGGCCGAACGCGGCGACTATGCCGCCTATATCCCCCGTTGGCAGCGGTATTTCGGCGACCGTCTGCTGATCCTGCCCTATGGCCGTATCGCCGCCGACCCCGACGGACTGATGCAGGCCGTCGAAACGCATCTGGGGATCGGCCCTTTTGCCTATGCCGGGCTGCGCAACAAGGTCTTTGCCACGCCCGATGGCCTGATGCCCCCGCCTCAGGCGGTCGCGGCGCTGGCCGAACGGCTGGCCCCGCAGACCGCCTTTCTGCGCGACCATCTGGGCGTGGATTTCGCGGCGCAGACGCGCTGACCTTCCCTAATCCCGCCAAAACCCCTAAATACCCCGAAACCCGCATTCAAAGAGGCTATCATGGCGTCCTATCAGTTCGTTTATCACATGGACGGCGTGTCCAAGACCTATCCCGGCGGCAAGAAGGTGTTCGAAAACATCCGCCTGAACTTCCTGCCCGGCGTCAAGATCGGCGTCGTGGGCGTGAACGGCGCCGGTAAATCGACCCTGCTGCGCGTCATGGCCGGCTGGGACAAGGATTTCTCGGGCGAGGCATGGGCCGCCAAGGGCGCGACCGTCGGCTATCTGCCGCAGGAACCCGTGCTAGACCCGCAACTGAACGTGCGCGGCAACGTGATGGAAGGCGTCAAGGCCAAACAGGTCAAGCTGGACCGTTACAACGAACTGGCCATGAACTATTCCGACGAAACCGCCGAGGAAATGGCGCGACTTCAGGACGAGATCGACGCGGAAAACCTGTGGGATCTCGACAGCCAGATCGACGTCGCGATGGAGGCCCTGCGCTGCCCCCCTGACGACGCCGATGTGGAAACCCTGTCGGGCGGTGAACGCCGCCGGGTCGCGCTGTGCAAGCTGCTGCTTGAGGCGCCCGACATGCTGCTGCTCGACGAACCGACCAACCACCTGGACGCCGAAACCATCGCCTGGCTGCAAAAGCACCTGATCGAATATCCCGGCACCATCCTGATCGTGACCCACGACCGTTACTTCCTTGACGACATCACCGGCTGGATTCTGGAACTGGATCGCGGCCGAGGCATCCCTTACGAGGGCAATTATTCCGCATGGCTGGAACAGAAGGCCAAGCGTCTGGAACAAGAAGCGCGCGAGGACAAGGCGAAACAGAAACAACTTGAACGCGAACTCGACTGGATTCGTGCCGGTGCCAAGGCCCGGCAGGCGAAACAAAAGGCGCGGATCAACGCCTATAACGAAATGGCC
>JAUNUO010000202.1 GCA_030538135.1 Paracoccus sp. (in: a-proteobacteria) | reverse complement strand
GGATATGGGGGCGGTCGTCGGATTCGTCCTGTGGTTCAACTTCCTTGCCGGGTTCGCCTATATCGCGGCGGGCATCGGCCTGTGGCGTGGCGCCCGCTGGGCGCCGGCGCTGTCGGTGGCGATCCTGATCGCCACCCTTGTCGTGTTCGCGGCGTTCGGCTGGCACGTTCTTTCGGGACGCCCCTTTGAGGCCCGAACCGTGGCGGCGATGACCCTGCGCAGCCTCGTCTGGGCCGTGATCGCGGTCGTCGCATCACGCAAGCCACGGTCTTGACCGGCCCGCAGGTTCTGCCCCCGTAACATCCCGAAAGGCCGGCTGCATTGCTGCAACCGGCCCCCAAGGCCGCGTTCATGCGGCGGCGCGACAACCTGCCTCAATCGTCGTTATCATTGTCGCCGCCGCGCCCGCCGCCGCCGCCCCGACCACCGCGCGATCCGCCGTCATCGTCGTTGTCGTTGTTCGAGGCACCCCCGCGACCGCCGCGACCGCCACGCGATCCGCGATCATCGTCGTCATCGTTATCGTTGCGCGAGGCGCGCCCGCGCGAGCCACGATCATCGTCGTCGTCATTGCGCGATGACCAGCCGCGGCGGTTGCCGTCGTCGTCATCATCGTCATTGCGGCCGATGCGCCCACGGGTCTGGCTGCCCCCGGCCGTGCCGCGCAGGCTTTCGCTGCGCTGGTTCAGCAGACGGCCGGTGCGGGCATCATAGTTCAGTTCGATCTTCTGGTTGCCGCGCCGTGCCTCGACCTCGATCCGGCCGCGATTGCGGTCGATCTCGATGTTGCTGAACCCCTGCGAGCGCAACTGGCTACGGATCTGGCTGTCAACCGACTGGGCCGAGGCAGCGCCTGCGACCATCAGGAATGCGGCAGCGATGCCGATCTTGCGGAACATGACGAGCTCCTTTCCCTAAGTTGTCATGTGCCGGGTTTACGGACAGGGTGCGCGGTTTATTCCCGCCGCCCGTCCTTTTCGCCGATCGGCCGCCGCCCCAGCAGCCGCAGCACCACCCCCCGCCCGGCCCGCAGCACCGGATAGGCCAGCCGCGCGCCCGTGGGCGAGGCAAAGACCCGCCGCGCAATCCCCCAGACCCCGCCGGGCTGCGACAGCGCCAGCAACAGGGCCATCGCATCCGCGCCATATGACACCCGCCCGTGATGGCGCACCACCATGCCCCGGTTCAGGTCCAGCCCGGCGCCGATCTCGGCCACGCGCGGATCATCGCCGCGCGCGTCGATCAGCGCCACCTGACCCGCGCGGCGCAGCGCGACCATGCGGGTGAAATCGGCGCAGAACGGGCATTCGCCGTCATAGACAATCTCGATCAGGGGTGCTTTTCCGCTCATGGCCGGAATAACGTGCCATTGCCGCCGTAATTCCACCAGCATCAAAAACGGAGGTCACGATGAACCGCTTGTCACAGCAGGTCTCGATTCAATCGCTGGCCGCGTTCCGGTTTTTCTTCGGCGCGCTGCTGGTCTGGGATTGCTGGCGGTTCATCCGCCACGACCGCATCACCCGTTACTGGGTCGAACCCGAAATCCTGTTCCCCTATCCCGGTTTCGGCTGGCTGAAGCCGCTGCCGGAACCCTATATCCACTGGCTCTGGCTGGCGATGGGGGTGGCTGCGGCCTGCGTGATGCTGGGCCTGTTCTATCGCCTGGCCATTGTCGTGCTGGTCGCCGTGTTCAGCTATTTCTTCCTGCTCGACCGGGCGGAATATCTGAACCACTTCTATCTGGTGATCCTGTTCGGCGTGCTGTTGATGTTCATGCCCGCCAGCCGGGCCTATTCGCTGGATGCGCTGATCTGGCCCGAATGGCGGCGCGAAACGGTGGCCTATGCGGCGCCTTTCATGCTCAAGGCGCAGATGGAAATCATGCTGATCTATGCGGGCCTCGTGAAGATCACGCCCGACTGGCTGGCCGGGCAACCGCTGGAAATCTGGCTGCGCGAAGCCGCCGATCCCGGCCCCTTCGGCTTTCTGTTCCAATATGATGCGTTCTTTCCGCTGATAAGCTGGACGGTGATCGCGCTGCATGTGCTGGGCGCGCCGCTGTTGCTGTGGGAACGGACGCGGCTGGCGGTATTCGCGGTCTATTGCGTGTTCCACGTCTCGAACAGCTTCTACTTCAACATCGGGATTTTCCCTTGGATGACCATCGCCGCCACCACGATCTTTTTCGCCCCCGACTGGCCGCAGCGGCTGGCGCACTGGCTGCTGGCGCGGTTTCAGCCGGTGCCGCCCATGCCTGCCCCCGAATCGCGCCGCGCCCGCGCCCTGCCGACCGCCGTTCTGGCCCTCATGGCCGTATGGCTGGCGGTGCAGGTGGTGCTGCCGATCCGCGGCGTGATCTTTCCCGACAGCGAAATCCGCTGGTCCGGCGAAGGCCACCGCTTCAGCTGGCGTATGCGCATCTACGACCGCGACGCCTATGGCACCTTCTTCGTCGCCGCCCCCGGTGCCGACGGGGTGGAACAGGTCTGGATCGTCGATCCCACGGACCACCTCAGCCCGCGTCAGGCCGGCAAGATGCTGGCCCGCGCCGATCTGATCCACGCCTTCGCACTGGCGCTCGAAGAAAAATGGGCCGCGTCGGGCCATGCCGATGTGGCGGTCTATGCCGATGTGCAGAAATCGCTGAACGGCCGTCCCTATCAGCAATATATCGACCCCGCCGTCGACCTGACCGAGGTGCGCCCGCACCCGCTGCGCAGCAACGATTGGGTGCGCCCGCTGGAAATCGCCACATGGGGCGCAAGCGACGGCCACGGCGACCGGGGCGCGGGCACGGGCGGATGACCCGCCGCTTCGTTTGTGCATAAATATCCCACGGGGGTCTGGGGGTGTGAAACCCCCAGCGTCACACCGTCCAGCGCAGGAAATTGCCGATGATCCGCAATCCCACCGCCTGCGATTTTTCGGGGTGGAACTGGGTGCCGACGATATTGTCGCGCCCGACCACCGCCGTCACCGGCCCGCCGTAATCGGCCACGGCCAGCAGATGCGCCGGGTCGGTCACCCGGAACTGCCAGCTATGGACGAAATAGGCGTGATCGCCGGTCGCCACGCCGTTCAGCACCGGATGCGGCTGCCGCACGGTCAGATCGTTCCAGCCCATATGCGGCACCTTCAGCCCCGGCGCGTCGATCGCCACGATCTGTCCGCCGATCCAGCCAAGGCCGGGGGTCTCGCGGTATTCATGCCCCACGTCGGCCAGCATCTGCATCCCCACGCAGATGCCCAGAAACGGCACGCCGCCGCCGATCACCCGGTCCTGCAAGACCTCGACCATCCCCGGCACCGCGTCCAGCGCGGCCCGGCAGGCCGGAAAGGCGCCGTCGCCCGGCAGGATGATCCGGTCGGCGCGGCGCACCGCCTCGGGGTCGGATGTCACGACGACCTCGGCCCCCACTTCGCGGCCCATCAACTGCACCGCCTTTTCCGCCGAATGAAGGTTACCGCTGTCGTAATCGACCAGCGCGACCCGCATCAAAGCGCCCCCTTGGTCGAGGGCAGGGCGTCCGACCGGGGATCAGGCTCGACCGCCTCGCGCAGCGCACGGGCGACCGCCTTGAACGCCGCCTCGGCGATGTGGTGCGAATTGATCCCGTGCAGCCGGTCCACATGCAGTGTGATCCCGCCATGCGTGGACAGCGCCTGAAAGAACTCGCGCACCAGGTCCACGTCGAATGTGCCGATCTTCTGCGTCGGGAAATCGACGTTCCACACCAGAAACGGCCGCGCCGACAGATCCAGCGCCGCGCGGATCAGCGCATCGTCCATCGCCAACAGAAAGCTGCCGTAACGCCGGATGCCGCGCTTGTCGCCCAATGCGCGCACCAAAGCCTGTCCGATGGCGATGCCGGTATCCTCGACCGTGTGGTGATCGTCGATATGCAGATCGCCGGTGGCCCGCACGGTCAGGTCGATCAGCGAATGGCGCGACAACTGATCCAGCATGTGATCGAAAAACCCCACCCCGGTCCGGTTGTCGTAAACCCCGGTGCCGTCAAGATTCACCGTCACCTCGATCTGCGTTTCGGCGGTGTTGCGGGATACGGTCGCTGTGCGCATCGGTCCATCCTTTGTGACTGCCCGTTCTTTA
>JAUNUO010000201.1 GCA_030538135.1 Paracoccus sp. (in: a-proteobacteria) | reverse complement strand
GACGGATTTCTTAACATTCCGCTGACTGAAGATCGTCGCGGGCGGCTCTGCCGCTGCCCGCCGTTGATACAAGGAAACATCAGATGCGCCTCGCGCCCCTTTGCCTTGCCTTGACCCTGGGTCTGGCTGCCTGCGGCACCGAAAGCCGCAATCCCTCGACCGGCGCCGAACCGGCCGCTGCCTCTGCCTCGCAACTGTGGATGTATCAGGCCCGCACCGATGTCGGCCCCAAGGGCGAGCCGATCGAGATCGCGGCCGTCCGTCAGGGTTATCTGAACGAACGCAACCGCCGCCAGCAGGTGTCCTATAACGGCCCCGAGGCCAAGGATACCATCGTCGTCGATCCCTATGCCCGCGTGCTGTATCACGTTCTGGGCAATGGTCAGGCGATGCGTTTCGGCATCGCCGTCGGCAGCGAGGGTCGCGGTTTCGCGGGCGAGGCGACGATCCGCCGCAAGGCCGCATGGCCAAGCTGGACGCCCACCGCAAACATGGTCCGCACCCAGCCCGAACTGTATTACAACGTCCGCCACGGCCTGACGGGCGGACTGCACAACCCGATGGGGGCACGCGCGCTGTATCTGTATCAGGGCAGCCGCGACACGCTGTATCGCATCCACGGCACGATGGACCCCTCGTCCATCGGCAAGGCGACCTCGGCCGGCTGCATCCGCCTGTTCCAGCAGGACATCATGGATCTGTATGACGAACTGCCGGTGGGTGCGCATGTCAAGGTCCGCACCCAGGCCGAAAGCCTGCGTCTGGAAGGCCCGATGGTCGAGACTCCGCAGGGCTACATGGTTCCCGCGCCTCAGGTCGCGGCCGAGGCTGCGCCGGTTCAGGCCAGCGCGACGGTGAATCCCTATGCCGCCACCTCGCCGGTCGAAAGCGCGGTGCCGTCGCGGTTCTGATCGCGACCCTTCGCACAAAATCCCAAAGCCCCGGCCCCTGCGCCGGGGCTTTGACGTTGCAATCGCAGGGCGGCTGACGCACAGTCGCGCGAGATTGCGACATGCGCAGCGGAGCGATTCATGCCGAACTATTCCAAGGCCGAACAAGAGCTTCTGTCAGAAACTGATCTGGCCCTGATGACCCGCAGCCGGGGCGAAACACTGGTTCAGGCCGACGACAGCGCCCTGATGGCCCTGATCGCCGAAATCACCGCCGCGCGCGACAGTGCCGGGCAACCCGGCGGCCCCTCCGGCAAGCGGACCCGCTATGACCTGCTGAATGCCGCGCTGCGCCGCTGCAACGACGAACGCCGGGCGCGCGGGGTGAAAACCGATGGCAGCAAGCCGGGCAAGACCGCGCGGCCCCGCGCCGACAAGGCGCCGATAGCCGAACCCGCACCTGCCGCCGCCCTGCCCGCCGCGAAACCGGCGCCCGCCAAGGGGCGCAATGCGGCCAAGCGCGGCGGCGGCCGCAAGATCGGCCAACCGCTGGACAAGCGCACCGGCCCGCGCCGCATCCCAAAGGTCAAGCCGCCCGCCCCGGTCGCGGCGGTGGCGGGGACGAACCCGTCCGCCGCCGAGGCCGACGATCCCAAGGCCGCGCGCCGCGAACAGAAGAAATCCGAACGCAAGGCAGACCGGCAGGCGGCGAAAGAGGCGGAAAAGGCCGCGCGCAAGGCCGAAAAGCTGGCAGAAAAACAGGCCGGAAAAGAGGCCCGGAAAGCCGCCCGCAAGGCCGAAAAACAAGCGGCCAAGGACGCCGAAAAGGCCGCGCGCAAGGCCGCCAAGGGCAAATCCGGCAAAGACGACACCGCGGCCTGACGCCGCGCGACCCGCAGCCGGTTCCCAAGACGGCGGCGCGATGTTATGGACGGCGCGTCCGTCAAGGGGTCGTCTTGTGCTGCGCCGTTGTCTTTCGCTGATCCTTGCCTGCCTGATGCTGGCCGCGCCCGCGCAGGCCCGTCCGGCGGTGGATGCCATCCACGGACGCCCGCCCCCCGTCCTGCACGACAAGATCCGCTGCACCGACGATGGCCGTGACTGCATCCGGTTGGAACATTACGTTCCCGATGTCTGCACGATGATCGAACGCAACGCCGCCGAACACCGGCTGGACCCGAATTTCCTGGCCCGCCTGCTGTGGAAGGAAAGCCGGTTCGAACCTTCGGCCGTCAGCCCTGCCGGGGCACAGGGGATCGCGCAGTTCATTCCCAGCACCGCCCGGCTGTATCGTCTGGACGATCCGTTCAACCCGGCGCAGGCGATCGCGAAATCGGCGTGGTATCTGCGTTATCTGACCGACATGTTCGGCAATATCGGGCTGGCCGCCGTCGCCTATAACGGCGGCGAGAACCGGGCGCAGCGGTTCATCGCCGAAATGACCGTGCTGCCCTATGAGACGCAGGATTACGTCCAGTCGATCACCGGCCATAACGCCTGGGCCTGGCGCGACGACCCGCCCGGCGATGACAAGCTGGAACTGGCGCTGGATCGCGACCTGCCGTTCCGCGACGCTTGCGTCAAACTGGCCGGGAACCGGTCCTTGCGAGAATTTTCCGTGCCGCAGCGGGTATTGCCGTGGGGCGTTCTGGTCGCCTCGCACCCCACGCAATCGGGGGCACAGCAACAGGTGCAGCGGCTGAACCGCACCCTGCGCCCGATTCTGGGGGGCGCGCAGGTCGGGTTCGTCCGCCGCAGCCTGCGCACGGGAACGCGCCCGGTCTTTACCGCTCAGGTCGGGTTTCAGTCGCGCGGCGAGGCTGGGGCGTTCTGCAACCGGCTGAAGGCCGCGGGCGGCACCTGCATCGTGCTGCGGAACTGACGCATCTCTGCTTTGAGAGGCGGCGCAACGGGCATGATCGCCTGCGCAGACCTGTTCAGGGAAGCAACCTTGTCGTGCTTGTGCGATGAAACGGCGACGCTAAAGAAAGCTCTGCGGGTCGATGTCCACCGACAGGCGCAGGTTGGCGGGCGGCTTGTGCGGGGCCAGCCAGTCGGCGATGGCGTTCTGGATCGGGGCCTGACGCGGGGCGCGGATCAGCATCCGCATCCGGTGCCGCCCGCGGATGCGGGCGATGGGGGCGGGGGCCGGACCCCACAGTTCCGCCCCGGCGGCATGGATCGGGGCAGCCGCACCCGCCAGTTTCTGCGCGAAGGCGGCGACGGTTTCCAGATCGGGATGCGACAGGATGATCCCGGCCAGCCGCCCGAACGGCGGCATCCCGGCGGCCTGACGGCCCGCGGCCTCGGCGTTCCAGAAATCCTCATCGCGGCCCGACAGGATGGCGCGGATGACGGGATGGTCGGGCTGATGCGTCTGCAACAGCGCCACCCCCGGCGCGGCGCCCGATTGCCGTCCCGCCCGCCCCGCCACCTGCCGCATCAGTTGAAACGACCGTTCCGCCGCGCGCAGATCGGCCCCTTGCAGCCCCAGATCGGCGTCGATCACGCCCACCAGAGTAAGCCCCGGAAAGTTGTGCCCCTTGGCGACGATCTGCGTGCCGATAATGATGTCACAGGCCCCGGCCGCTATGTCCGCGATGGTGTCTTTCAGCGCCCGCGCCGAATGGAACAGGTCGGACGACAGCACCACCGCCCGCGCCTCGGGCCAGATCGCGGCGACCTCTTCGGCCAGCCGTTCCACGCCGGGGCCAAGCGCGGCCATCCGCCCCTGAACGTCGCAGGCGGGGCAGGTATCGGGGATCGGGCGCGTCTCGCCGCATTGGTGGCAGACAAGGCGGTTCTGGAACCGGTGTTCCACCATCCGCGCATCGCAGTGATCGCAGCCGACCTGCTGCCCGCAGGCGCGGCAGACGGTGACGGGCGCATAGCCGCGCCGGTTCAGGAACAGCAGCGACTGTTCCCCCCGCCCCAGCCGCGCCGTCACCGCATCGGCCAGCGCCGGGGAAATCCAGCGCCCGCCCGGCATCTCCTGCCCGCGCAGGTCGATGGCGGCCATGTCCGGCAGGTCCGCATCGCCGTATCGCGTCGTCAGGTCCAGCCGCGCATATTTGCCCTGCGCCGCGTTCACCCAGGTTTCCAGCGACGGCGTGGCCGAGGCCAGCACCACCTGCGCGCCCGACAGGCTGGCCCGCAGCACGGCCATGTCGCGGGCGCTGTAATAGACGGTATCTTCCTGTTTATAGCTGGAATCATGTTCCTCATCGACGACGATCAGGCCCAGATCGCG
>JAUNUO010000200.1:1264-4161 GCA_030538135.1 Paracoccus sp. (in: a-proteobacteria) | reverse complement strand
CAGCAGGCAGCCGCTCATGCCGGGGCCGCGCGCGATTTCAGCCCGCGCCACCACAGAAAGACGAGAACCGCCGACAGGGCAAAGCCGATCTGATCGCTCATGTTGGAGGCAGCGATCAGGGTGAAGGCCGCCCCCATCGCCAGAAGCCGCATCCAGATCGGCATCGGATAGGCAAGCCAGCCGACCACCGCCATACCCCACAACCCGATCGACAGCACGCATTTCACGACGATATAGATCACCGCCGGGACAAAGCCGATCGCATTGGCCAGTTCGCCCCCCGATTGCAGCATCAGCGCCGGCGTATAGACCGCCATGAACGGGATAACGAACCCGGCGGCGGCGATCTTGATTGCCTGAAAACTGATCCTCAGGCCGCTTTCGCGTGCAATCGGCGCGGCGGCGAAACAGGCCAGTGCCACGGGCGGGGTCAGATCGGCCAGAATCCCGAAATAGAACACGAACATGTGGCTGACGATCAGCGGCACGCCCAGTTCAAACAGCGCCGGCCCGGCAATGGACGAGGTGATGATATAGTTCGGGATCGTGGGGATCCCCATGCCGAGGATCAGGCAGGTTATCATGGTCAGGATCAGCGACAGAAACAGGCTGTTCTCGCCCACGCCGACGATGAAGATGCCAAAGGTGTTGGCCGCGCCGGTCAGGGTCATGGTGCCGATGATGACGCCGACAAGGGCACAGGCCACGCCAACGGGCAGAGCGGTCTTTGCGCCTTCGGCCAGGCTGTCGATGATCTGCCAGATGGTCATGCGCCCTTGGGCGGTCAGCACGGCGACGACGATCAGCCCCATGACGGCATACCACAGCCAGATCTCGGAGATGCGCATCAGCGCCGCCGCCATCAGCCCCAGACCGACCCAGAAGATGACCCGGATCACCCCTTGCGGCAGGCCAAGCACGATCGAGGCGCCAAGGATCAGCATCATCGTCAGCGCCAGCCCGACCGTTCCGGCGAACAGCGGTGTAAAGCCCGAAAACAGCAGCCAGACCAGAACCGCCAGCGGCAGGATCAGATACCACCCGGCCTTGAGCGCCCCAAGCGCCGAGGGCAGTTGATCGGGCGACATGCCGCGCAGGCTCATCCGCCCGGCCTCGAGATGGACCATCCAGAAGGCGCTGGCGAAATAGAGGATGGCGGGGATGATCGCGGCCTTGACCACCTCAAGATAGGGAACACCCAGCGTTTCCGCCATGATGAAGGCGACCGCGCCCATCACCGGCGGCATGATCTGCCCGCCCATGGATGCCGTCGCCTCGACCCCGCCGGCAAAGGCCGGGCGATAGCCAAAGCGTTTCATCAGGGGAATGGTGAACTGCCCGGTCGTCACCACGTTGGCGACGCCCGACCCGGAAATCGTGCCCATCAGACCCGACGACACCACGGCGACCTTGGCCGCGCCGCCCATCCGGTGCCCGACCAGTCCCAGAGACACATCGGTGAACAGCCGGATCATCCCGGCCTTTTCAAGAAAGGCGCCGAACAGGATGAACAGAAAGATATAGGTCGAACTGACATAGGTGGGGATGCCGTAAATCCCCTCGGTGCCATAGGCCATATGAGCGATGACCTGCCAGAAGGCATAGCCGCGATGGTTCAGCGGGCTGGGCAGGTATTGCCCGAAAAAGCAGTAGGCCAGAAACAGCCCCGCGATGATCGGCAGGGCAGGCCCCATCATTACCCACGCGGCGGCAAAGACCACGATCAGCGCAACAGACCCCATGATGAGGTCCATCTGGTTCGGGTCGCCCTCGCGGATGATGAGATCGCGGTATTCGATCCATTGATAGGCGGCCACCGCGACCCCGGCCAGCGCCAGCCCCCACGCCAGCGCGCGGAAGGGCAGGGCGCGCTTGTGCAGCGCGGCGATCAGCGGGAATGCGAGGGCGGTCAGAAAACCGACATGGATCGCCCGCAGAATCTGGCTGGGCATGTCGAACAGATGCGCCGCCGATCCGATCTGGAACAGCGAAAAGACAACGGCCAGCCAGAACAGCGCCCGCCCTTCGGGGGTAGCGGGAAAGGATTCGGCCAACGGATCGTGGATGCCCAGATCCACATTACCCGCGGGCGCATCGTGTAGCGGTTCGGTCGGCTGGTTCATATGATTTCCCTGTTATCTGGCCCTTGCAGCGGGGCGGGGCCGTTGACCGGCCCGCGCCCTTGCCACGATTTATCGCAGAAAATCGTGATCTTGCTTATTCGGCGGCGACGCCCTGTTCGTCGTAATACCGCTTGGCCCCCGGATGCAGGGGCACCGGCATACCCTCGGTGGCGGTTTGCAGGTCGATCGCATTGGCCGCCACATGGGCGGTTTTCAGTGCCTCGGTGTTTTCGAACAGGGATTTGGTCATGGCATAGGCGATGTCGTCGCTGACTTCGTCATGCGTGATCAGGAAATTGATGACGGTCACGGTCGGGACAGCCTCGGCCTGCCCGTCATAGGTTCCGGCAGGAATTTCCCCCGCCGCATAGGGCGCGCCCAGTGTCTCGACCACTTCGGCCGGGACCGACACCACCGTGACGGGAACCGAGGTCGCCAGATCCTTCAGTGAGGCAACGCCAAGCCCCGCCGATTGCAGCGTCGCGTCAAGCTGACGGTTCTTGATGAGTTCGACCGATTCCGCAAATGGCAGATATTCGACCTTGCCCAGATCGTCATAGCTCATTCCGGCGGCTTCCAGAATGGCACGGGCGTTCAGTTCGGTGCCCGACCGGGGGGCGCCGACCGACAGGGATTTACCCTTGAGATCCTCAAGCGTCCTGATGCCCGACGACTGGCTGGCAACGATCTGGATATAGTTGGGATAGATCGCCGCGATACCGCGCAGCTTGTCCAGCGGCGCGCGGAACCCGGCCTCGGGATCGCCTTCGGCCG
>JAUNUO010000200.1:0-1164 GCA_030538135.1 Paracoccus sp. (in: a-proteobacteria) | reverse complement strand
CCGCGCAGCTTGTCCAGCGGCGCGCGGAACCCGGCCTCGGGATCGCCTTCGGCCGCCATCTTGACCGAATCACCCAAAGAAAACCCGATCTCGCCCCGGCCCTGCTGCAACAGGTTCAGGTTTTCGACGCTGGCCTTGGTCGCCTGCACCTGCACCCGCACATCGGGGATGTTCTCGGTATAGATACGCGACAGCGCCACGCCCAACGGGTAATACACGCCCGAAGTGCCGCCGGTCAGGACGTTGATGAAGGTTTCGGCCTTGGCCGTCAGCGGCGTGATGGCCAGAGCAGCACCCAGGGCGGCTGCGGTCAGGCGAAAGCGGATGGTCATGTAGTCTCCTCCTTGTTGCTCAGTTTTCGTGACCTTAGGAGGGAACGCGGGACCGGTCAAAGCACAATCGAAAAATCGGTCAGCAGGGCGCCCGCCGGCGGGGCGGGCGCCGTTTTGTCAGGCATTGGCCTCGCGGATACGTTCGGCGGCCTCTTTGTCATAGGTGACGCCCTTCTGGTCGAACAACTGGTCCAGTTCGCCCGAGAGGGTCATTTCGGTCACGATGTCGCAGCCGCCGACGAATTCGCCCTTGACGTAAAGCTGCGGGATGGTCGGCCATTCGGAAAAGTCCTTGATGCCCTGACGGATGCCTTCGTCGGCCAGCACATTCACGTCGCGGTAATCCACGCCCATGTAATTCAGCACCCCCGCCACGCGGCTGGAAAAGCCGCATTGCGGCATTTCCCGGGTGCCCTTCATGAACAGCACCACGTCATTGCCTTCGACAGTCTCGCGGATCTGCGCCTGCGCGTCGCTCATTTGATTGTCCTTGTGGTTGATCGGGCCGGATCAGTCCGGCGCCTTGGTGGTCAGGGCAAGCGCGTGCAGTTCGCCGCGCGACCCGTCCATCTTGCCTTGCAGCGCGGCATAGACGGCCCGCTGCTGTTGAACGCGGTTCTGGCCCCGGAAACTTTCGTCGATCACTTCGGCGGCAAAGTGGTTTCCGTCGCCCGCAAGATCGGTGATGGTGATCTGCGCATCCGGGAAAGCGGCGCGGATCAGGGCTTCGATATCATGCGCTTCCATAGCCATGGCACGTCCTTTCGCTGTCCATCCAGATGTAGGGGATGGCGCCCGCTGCCGCAAGCCGGTGTATGGGCGATGGCCGGGC
>JAUNUO010000199.1 GCA_030538135.1 Paracoccus sp. (in: a-proteobacteria) | reverse complement strand
TCCGCCGCGATCGCCATCGCCTTGCGCGCCACCGCTTCGGCGTCCAGATCGGTTTCCATCAGCCCGCGCGCGGCGGCAAGGGCGAAGTTACCGCCCGATCCGATGGCGGCCACGTCATGTTCGGGTTCCAGCACGTCGCCCGCGCCGGTCACGACATAGACCTGATCGCCGTCGGTGACGATCAGCATCGCTTCCAGATTGCGCAGGTATTTGTCCATACGCCAGTCCTTGGCCAGTTCCACGCAGGCGCGCTGCAATTGGCCCGGCGCGGCCTCAAGCTTTTTCTCCAGCCGTTCCAGCAGGGTAAAGGCATCCGCCGTTGATCCGGCAAAGCCGACCACTACATCGCGCCCGCCCGGTGACAGGCGGCGGACCTTGCGGGCGGTGCCTTTCATCACCGTCGGGCCGACGCTGACCTGACCGTCGCCGGCCACCACCACGCGCCCGCCGCGCCGCACCGCCAGAATCGTGGTGCCGTGCCAGCCGGGGAATTTATCGTCAGACATGCTGAACTCCTGTCATTCGCGGATCAGATATGAGCGCGCCGCCCCGCGTGCAAGCGTTGCGCCACGACCCCGCCCGGCCTAAGCGTGGCCACATGGATCGCACGCTGCGCCTTTATCTGCATCAGCCGCTGCTTGCCACCGCGCGGGCGGGCAAGCTGGGGGTGGCGAACCATCTGGCGGCGGCGCTGGACAGCGCGGGCTGGCGGCTGGACGTTCAGCCGCTGACGGACACCGCGATCCGGCAGGCGGACAAGGCGGGCGAATGGGCACTGTATCACATGGCGAAACCGCCGCATGACCGTGCCTTGGTGCTGCGGCTGGCCTATCATTACCCGTTCTGGAAGATCGAACCGGTGGCCGAACGCTGGCGCTGGCAGGTGGCGCAGGAACGGTTCCGGCCCGGCCGGATCAACGGCGCCGCCGCAGCGGATTTCGCCGCGCGGCTGCGGGGGCGGGTGCTGGCCGGGCCGCCGCCCACGCGGGGCGATCACGTCCTGATCCCGCTGCAAGGGCAGATCCTGCGGCACAGGTCGTTTCAGACCATGGCCCCGGTGCAGATGGTGAAAACGGTGGCGCAGACCGGGCGTCCCTGCGTCGCCACGCTGCATCCGCGCGAAACCTATGATACCGCCGATCGTGCCGCGCTAAGCGATCTGGCGGCACATCATCCAAACCTGACCATCGGCGGCGATACCGCCGCCCTGCTGCGGACCTGCGCCTTTGTGGCCACGATGAACAGCGCCGCGGGTTTCGACGGCTATATCCTCGGCAAGCCGGCGGTGCTGTTCGCGCAGGTGGATTTTCACCATATCGCACTGAACGTCGCGGATCTGGGCGCCGAACGGGCGCTGGCCCGCGCGGCGGATCATCAGCCGCCCTTTGCCCGTTATCTGGACTGGTTCCTGCGTCAGCAATCGCTGGACATGATGGCCGATGACCGGCAGGCACGGATCATCGCGGCGCTGCGGCGGGGCGGATTGCCACTGTAACCCGCCCGGCGCGTCGGATCAGACCGATTCCTCGATCCAGCTTTTCAGCGCGGCCTTGGGGGCGGCGCCCATGCGGTTTGAGACCACTTCACCGTCCTTGAACATGAACAACGCCGGGATGCCGCGCACGCCCAGACCGGCGGCGGTGTCGGGGTTTTCGTCCACGTTCACCTTGACGATCTTGATCTTGCCCGCAAATTCCTCGGACAGTTCTTCCAGCGCGGGGCCGATCTGTTTGCACGGACCGCACCATTCGGCCCAGAAATCGACCAGAACGGGGGTGTCGGCCTGACGAACCTGAGCGTCGAATTCGGCGTCGCTGACGGCATGGGTGGCCATTGCAATCTCCTTGCAGGATGCGGGACGCGGCCCGCTGGATGGGTTCGGCTAACAGCTATGTATGCGTTCCGACCGGGTCAAGCCCCGCCTGCACCCGGTCCAGCACCGCATCGGGCAGCGGCATCAGGCTGCGCGCGGCGGTCCACAGGATCGCGGCATCCACCCGGCGATCCGGCCAGATCAGCCGCAGCGCGGCGCGATAGGCGGCCATCTGGCGCAGGATGCCTTCGGGAACGGCCTCGGGCGTGGCGGGCACCACGGCGTTGGATTTGTAATCCACGGCCAGCACCCGATCGGGCCCGACGATCAGCCGGTCGATACTGCCCGACAGCGGCGCGCCGTTCAGCACGGCCCAGCCAAGCGGCGCGGTCAGCGCCACCTCGGTCAGCACGGTATCGCCGGGGGCGGGCTGCATCACCGCCGCCAGATCGGGGGCCGACAGCACCGCCCGCGCCTCGTCCAGCAGATCGGCCAGTTCCGAATGGGCGGGCAGACCGCCCTCGGCCCCGGCCAGAAGGGCGTGGGCGGCGTCTGGCCAATCGCCGGGCGCAAGCGCAGGCAGATGTTCCAGCAGCAGGTGCAGCCGGGTGCCGCGCAGCATGGCGGTGAATGCATCGGCGGCATCGGGCGCGCCGATGGCCTTGGCGCCGCCAAGCGCCGTCGCCGCCACCGGCAGGACCGGCGGCGTGGCGCGGGGCGGCGGCCTATCGGCCCAGACGGGCAAGGTCGCCGCGCGCCCCGCAGCGGTCGATACGGCGGCAGGCGCCACATCGGGCCAGTCGCCGAAGGACAGCCGCAGCCCGGTGCCGATGCCCGGCACCTTCAGCGGGGCGGTATCCAGCCCGGCGCGGGCCGCGCCCTCGGCCACCAGCGCGTGCCAACTGTCCAGCCCCGCGCCGGTTTCCCCTGCCGCCGCCACGATCAGCCAGCTTTCGGCACGGGTCAGCGCCACATACAGCAGGCGGCGGCGTTCTTCGTCGGCGGCCCGTTCCTCGTCACCGATGACCGCCGTGACGCGGGGCGGGCGGGTGTCCTTGGTGCCGCGCCAGACGGTCAGGTCATCCAGACGCACCGGCGCGGTTTTCGCATTCTTCCGCCGTTTGGCGGTTTCCGGCAGGATCACCACCGGCGATTCCAGCCCCTTGGCGCCATGCACCGTCATCACCCGGATCAGCCCGCCGCCGCTGCCCGCGACCTGACGGCGCACCTCGACGTCATCGCCCGACAGCCAGGTCAGGAACCCGGTCAGCGAGGGCGTTTCCACCGATTCATAGGCCAGCGCCTGCGACATGAGTTCGTCGATGCCGTCCTCGGCCTCGGGGCCAAGCCGGGCGATCAGCCGCGCCCGCCCGCCGTGACGGATCAGCAGCCGCGCGATCAGGTCGTAAGGGCGCAGGAAATCGGCCTGCCCGGCCAGATCGTCCAGCACCGCGCGCGCCTCTTTGTGTTCGGACCCGCGCAGCGCCTGCATCAGATAACCCGTGCGCGGCGCGGCAAGACGATACAGGTCATCCTCGCTCAGCCCGAACAGCGGCGATTTCAGAGCGGCGGCCAGGGACAGATCGTCCTCGGGCGTGGCCAGCACGTTCAGCACGGCGCGGATGTCGCGCACGGCCAGTTCGGCGGCCAGCCGCAGCCGGTCGGCCCCGGCAATGGGCAGGCCCTCGGCCTTGCAGGCCATGATGATGGCACCGAACAGATCAGACCGCCGCTGCACCAGGATCAGGAAATCGCCCCAGTCCAGCGGCCGCACCCGCCTTTCGCGGATGGCTAGGAAGGGCGTGCCGTGCATCGCCTTGATCTGCCGGGCGATGGCGCGGGCCAGAACGGTGTCGGCATCGTCCTGACCCGGCTGATCGACCGGCTGCCACCAGTCGCCGGGGTCGGGCCGGTCGGGTTTCGGCAGGGGCGGCCAGATGTCCACGCGCCCCGGCAGATCGGCGTGAAAGGCGCGGTGATCGGGCGGCCCGCCCAGACCCTGCGCGCCGTCGCCCGCGAACACCGCATCGACCAGCCGCAGCACGGCGGGCGAGGACCGGAAGGAATGGGCCAGCACCCGTTCCGCCATCGGCGCCTGCACCGCCTGAAACTCCGCCGCGAATTGATCGCGCACGGTTTCGAACACGGCAATATCGGCACCCTGAAAGGAATAGATCGACTGTTTCGGATCGCCGACCACGAACAGCGTGCGTCCGGCATCGCGCGCGCCCATGCCGCTGGTGAATTCGGCGGTCAGGCGGCGGATCACCTGCCACTGGCCGGGGCTGGTGTCCTGCGCCTCATCGACAAGGATATGGTCGATGCCGCCATCCAGCCGCCACAGCACCCACAGCGCCATCGCCGGATCGGACAG
>JAUNUO010000017.1:34106-36011 GCA_030538135.1 Paracoccus sp. (in: a-proteobacteria) | reverse complement strand
GGGCATATCCTCGGCGATCTGGATTTCCACGATACGTCCGGCATCGGACAGCCGCAGCAGAATCGGGCCGCGCGACCTTGGGCTGGCGCTGACCGACTGGCCGATCTGCGCCAGCGCTTCCGCCAGACGCGGCACGACGCCGGGTTCGGCGATATCCACCGCCAGCGCCCCGGCCCCCGCATCCGCGATCACCTGATCCAGTGGCGTGACGGTATTGGCCAGCAGTTTCACTTCGTCCCCGGAAGGTTCGACCTTGACCTGCAACACCACATTCTGTCCCGGTTCCAGCAGGTCGCGGCTGGCGTTCAGCAGGTCTGAAAACACGGTGACTTCGTAAAGCCCGGTCGGATCGGACAGGCTGACAAAGGCATATTGCGTGCCCTTGGCCGATTTGCGTTCCTGCCGCGCGCCGACCGTGCCCGCAATATGGCCGACCAGCGGGCCATGCGCGGCCTCAAGGCTGATTTCCGCAAGCGTCTGCACCTTTTTGCGGCGCAGGGCGGGCAGGTAATCGTCCAGCGGGTGTCCCGACAGGTAAAAGCCGACAGCCGTATGTTCCTCGCCCAGCTTTTCGGCGGGCAGCCAGATGGCGGCGGTGGCCGGGCGCGGCGGGGGCAGATCCTCGCCGCCGCCGAACAGCGAAGTCTGGTTCGAGGCCGCCTGCTCCTGCACCGCCGCCGACCATGCCACCAGCGCATCCAGCGATTTCAGCACCCGGGCGCGGTTCGGGTCCAGCGCGTCGAAGGCCCCGGCGCGCGCCAGCATCTCCAGCGGGCGTTTTCCCACGCGGCGCATATCGACGCGGCGGGCAAAATCGTTCAGATCGGCAAAGGGCCGGTCGCCGCGCGCCTCGGTTATCAGCCGCATGGCATCCAGCCCGACACCCTTCAACGCGCCAAGGGCATAGTGGATGCGGCCCCCGGCCACGGTGAATTTCGGCGCGGATCGGTTGACGCAGGGGGGAACGATCTCGATCCCCATGCGGTCCACCTCGCGTTTATAGACGGCCAGCTTGTCGGTCAGGTGAATATCGCAGTTCATTACCGCGGCCATGAACTCGACCGGGTGGTTCGCCTTGAGCCAGGCCGTCTGATAGCTGACAACTGCATAGGCCGCCGCATGGGATTTGTTGAACCCGTAATTGGCAAACTTTTCCAGCAGGTCGAACACCTCGCCGGCCTTTTTCGGATCGACCCCGTTGGCCACCGCGCCATCGACGAATTTCGGCCGTTCCTTGGCCATTTCCTCGGCGATCTTCTTGCCCATCGCGCGGCGCAGGAGGTCGGCCCCGCCTAGGCTGTATCCCGCCATGACCTGCGCGATCTGCATCACCTGTTCCTGATAAACGATGATGCCCTGGGTTTCGGCAAGAATGTGGTCGATGCTGGGATGGATGGATTCCAGTTCCCGCGCGCCGTTCTTTACGTCGCAATAGGTCGGAATATTTTCCATCGGGCCGGGGCGATAAAGGGCGACCAGGGCCACGATATCCTCGATGCAGGTCGGGCGCATCCGGCGCAGCGCATCCATCATGCCGCTGCTTTCCACCTGAAACACCGCGACGGTGCGGGCGGATGCGAACAGGTCATAGCTGGGCTTGTCGTCCAGAGGGATGGCGTTGATCTGATCGACCGCGCCTTCGGGCGGATCGTAAAGCCGCCGCCCGTCCGCCGCGATGTGCAGATGCCGCCCGCCCTCGCGCACCAGATCGACGGCATTCTGGATTACCGTCAGGGTTTTCAGGCCCAGAAAGTCGAATTTCACCAGCCCGGCCTGTTCGACCCATTTCATGTTGAACTGCGTCGCGGGCATATCCGACGCCGGGTCGCGATAGAGCGGCACCAGCCGGTCCAGCGGGCGATCCCCGATCACCACACCCGCGGCATGGGTCGAGGCGTTGCGATA
>JAUNUO010000017.1:29980-34006 GCA_030538135.1 Paracoccus sp. (in: a-proteobacteria) | reverse complement strand
CCAGCGGGCGATCCCCGATCACCACACCCGCGGCATGGGTCGAGGCGTTGCGATACAGCCCCTCAAGCTGTTCGGCGTAATCCAGCAGGCGCTTGACCACCTCTTCGCGGGCCGCTTCGCGCAGGCGAGGTTCGTCGGCGCGGGCCTTGGTGATCGAGACCGGTTTGACGCCTTCGACCGGGATCATCTTGGACAGGCGATCCACCTGACCGAAGGGCATCTGCAAGACCCGGCCGACGTCGCGCACCGCCGCCTTTGACAGCAGCGCGCCGAAGGTGATGATCTGGCCCACCTTGTCGGCACCGTATTTTTGCTGAACGTAATGGATGACCTCTTCCCGCCGGTCCATGCAGAAGTCGATGTCGAAATCGGGCATCGACACCCGTTCGGGGTTCAGGAACCGTTCGAACAGCAGTTGATAGCGCAGCGGATCAAGATCGGTGATGGTCAGCGCATAGGCGACCAGCGACCCCGCGCCCGACCCCCGCCCCGGCCCGACCGGAATATCGTGATCCTTGGCCCATTTGATGAAATCGGCCACGATCAGGAAATAGCCGGGAAAGCCCATCTGTTCGATGATGCCCAGTTCGAAATCCAGTCGCGCCTCGTATTCCGCGACCGGCACGGCATGGGGGATCACGGCCAGACGATCAGCCAACCCCTGTTTCGCCTGACGGCGCAATTCGTTCACCTCGTCATCGGCGAAACGCGGCAGGATCGGCGCGTGCTTGGCCACCGCAAAGGCACAGCGGCGGGCGATTTCGACGGTGTTTTCCAGCGCCTCGGGCAGATCGGCGAACAGCACCGCCATTTCCTCGGGCGATTTGAAATAATGCGCCGGGGTCAGGCGGCGGCGGGGCTGGGGCTGATCGACATAAGCTTTTTCCGCGATGCAGATCAGCGCGTCATGGGCCTCGAACATGTCGGGTTTCGGGAAATAGACATCGTTCGTGGCGACCAGAGGCAGGGCCAGATCATAGGCCAGCGCGATCAGGCCGGGTTCCGATGCCGCCTCGGCGGGCATCGGGTTGCCGGCGGCATCGTGATGGCGTTGCAGTTCCACATAAAGCCGCCCAGGAAATGCCGCCGCCAGCCGCGTGGCCAGCGCACGGACCGGGTCGCGTTGACCCGCCGCGATCATCTGGCCGATGCTGCCCTCGGCCCCGCCGGTCAGCAGGATCACCCCTTCGGCATGGGCTTCCAGTTCCGCGACCGTCACATGCAATGGCGCCCCCCCCTGCCGCAGATACAGACAGGACGACAACGCCATCAGGTTCAGCCAGCCGTCGCGGTTCTGCGCCAGCGCCACCACCGGACCCGCCGGGCCGTCATCGGGGGCAAGCGTGATCTGACAGCCGATGATCGGCTGCACCCCCTCGCCCGCCGCCTTGACCGAAAATTCCAGCGCCGCGAACATCGCATTGGTATCGGTCAGCGCGACGGCCGGCATTCCGGCTGCGGCGGCCAGTTTCGCCAGCTTGCCCACGGGAATAGCGCCTTCCAGCAAGGAATGCTCGGAATGGCAACGAAGATGGATGAATCGGGGCAGATCGGCGGGCTGTGACATGACGGCAACCTAGGCGCGGCTAACCAACTGTGCAATTGCCCGACGCGACGGTTCGGGTCTAATCTGACCGGACGGACAAACTTCAGGGGGCAGGATTGAGCCAGCCGATCTTTCGCGCAACGGGCTTGGGCAAGTCCTATCCGGGTGTCCGGGCGAATGACGATGTGACCTTTGCCGTTGCGCCGGGCGAAATCCACGCGCTGCTGGGCGAAAACGGCGCCGGGAAATCGACGCTGGTCAAGATGATCTACGGGCTTGTCCGTCCCGATGATGGCCGGATGGAACTGGCCGGCGCCCCCCATGCCCCCGCCGATCCGCGCGCGGCGCGGGTTGCGGGCGTGGCGATGGTGTTTCAGCACTTTTCCCTGTTCGACGCGATGAGCGTGGCCGAAAACGTCGCGCTGGGGATGGAAAACCCGCCACCCCGGCGCGAGTTGTCGGCGCGCATCGCGCAGGTCAGCCGGGATTTCGGCCTGCCGCTGGTGCCGGGGCGTCTGGTCGCCACGCTGTCGGCGGGCGAACGGCAGCGGGTGGAAATCATCCGCTGCCTGCTGCAAAATCCGCGACTGCTTATCATGGACGAACCGACCAGCGTGCTGACGCCGCAAGAGGCGGACCTGCTGTTCGCCACCCTGCGCAAGCTGGCCGAACGCGGCACCGCGATCCTGTATATCAGCCACAAGCTTGAGGAAATTCGCGGCCATTGCGACCACGCGACGATCCTGCGCCATGGCCGGGTCGTCGGCTCGGTCGATCCGCGCAGGCATTCGGCGCGGGAACTGGCGGCGATGATGGTCGGGGCGGAAATGCGGGTCGTGGATCGCCGTGGGCGGCAGGCGGGGGCCGATCTTCTGACCCTGCGCGGGTTGTCGCTGCCCGCACCAACTGCCGAGGGGACGGCGCTGAAGGACATCGGCCTGACCCTGCGTGCCGGTGAAATCCTTGGTATCGGCGGGGTGGCGGGCAACGGGCAGGAAGAACTGCTGTCCGCCCTGTCGGGCGAGGCCCGCAGCATACCCGGCACCGTCATGCTGGACGGGCGCGATCTGTCGCAGGCCGGGCCAGAGGCACGGAGGGCGGCGGGCCTTCTGGCCGCGCCCGAGGATAGGCTGGGTCATGCTGCCGTGCCCGATTTCAGCCTGACCGACAATGCCATCCTGACCGCCGCCGGCCGGCAGCGCCTGGTGCGCCACGGGCTGATCGACCGCACTGCCGCCCGCGCCTATGCCGAACGGGTAATCGCGGAATTCGATGTGCGCACCCCCGGCCCCGGCACCGCCGCCCGCGCGCTGTCGGGCGGCAACCTGCAAAAGTTCGTCATCGGACGCGAGGTCTTGCAGGGCCCGCGCGTTCTGGTCGTCAACCAGCCGACCTGGGGCGTGGATGCAAGCGCCGCCGCTGCCGTGCGTCAATCCTTGCTGGATCTGGCCCGCAACGGCGCGGGCGTCATCGTCATCAGTCAGGATCTGGATGAGTTGATCGAATTGTCAGACCGTTTCTGCGCCCTGAACGAAGGCCGCCTGTCCGACCCGCGCCCGACCGAAGGGCTGTCGCTGGATCAGATCGGGCTGATGCTGGGCGGCGCGCATGGCATGGCCGAGGCGCGCATATGATCCGGCTGGAACCCCGGCGCGAGGGGTCGCGCCTGTGGCAATTCGGCGCGCCCGTCGCCGCCGTTCTGGCCACCATGCTGACCGGGGGGCTGTTGTTTGCGCTAATGGGCTTCGACCCGGTGGCGGCGATCCGCACGATCTTCTGGGACCCGCTGTTCGGACAGGCGGCTTCCTATTCGCGCCCGCAACTGTTGATAAAGGCCGCGCCGCTGATCCTGATCGCATCGGGGCTTGCGGTCGGGTTCCGTGCCGGCATCTGGAACATCGGGGCCGAGGGGCAGTATATCATCGGCGCGATCTGCGGCGCGGCGGTAGCCCTTGCCATGTATCCCGCGGCCGGTTGGTGGATTTTCCCGGCGATGGTCGTCGCGGGCGCGGCGGGGGGATGGGCCTGGGGCATGATACCGGCGCTGCTGAAGAACTGGTTTGGGGCGTCCGAAATTCTGGTGTCGCTGATGCTGGTCTATGTGGCGCAGCGGGTGGCGGCGTGGATGGCCTTTGGTCCGATGAAGAACCCCGAGGGCTTCGGCTTTCCCGGATCGCGCAACCTGCAGCAATATCCGGCGGCCTCGAACCCGGAACTGGTTGCCGGGACGGGGGCGCATTGGGGTGTGGTCGCCGCCATGGTGGCGGTGCTGGTGACATGGCTGCTGATGGATCGGCACATCCGCGGGCTGCATATCCGCGCCGCCGGTCTGGCGCCACGCGCCGCCCGCTTTGCCGGGGTGCGCCCGCCCGTTCTGGTCGCTTTCTGTCTGGGCCTTTCGGGCGCACTGGCCGGCATGGCAGGCCTGTTCGAGGTCGCAGGCCCGGCCGGTCAGATCACCGACAAGGTCGGCGTGGGTT
>JAUNUO010000017.1:20817-29880 GCA_030538135.1 Paracoccus sp. (in: a-proteobacteria) | reverse complement strand
CTGTTCGAGGTCGCAGGCCCGGCCGGTCAGATCACCGACAAGGTCGGCGTGGGTTACGGCTTTACCGCGATCATCGTGGCCTTTCTGGGGCGGCTGCATCCGGTCGGCATCCTGCTGGCGGGCCTTCTGCTGGCGCTGACTTATATCGGCGGCGAACTGGCGCAGCTGATGCTGAACCTGCCCGCCGCGACCGTGCAGGTGTTTCAGGGGATGCTGCTGTTCTTTCTGCTGGCCTTTGACCTGCTGACCCGGTTCCGCATCCGCTGGAGAGCGCCGAGATGATGATCGACCCGCTGTCCATCTTTCTGATGCTGCTGTCCGCATCCACGCCGATCCTGTTCGCGGCACTGGGCGAACTGGTTGTAGAACGCGCGGGCGTTCTGAACCTTGGCGTCGAGGGGATGATGATTACCGGCGCGCTGGCCGGGTTTGCAGCGGCTTATGTCACCGGCAATCCGTTCATCGGCTTTGCCGCCGCCGCGCTGGCGGGGGCGGTGGTATCGCTGTTGTTCGGGGTGGTGACGCAATACCTGCTGGCCAATCAGGTCGCATCCGGTCTGGCGCTGACGCTGTTCGGGCTGGGGTTGGCAGCAATGTTCGGGCGGTCCTACGAAGGGGTCAAGGCACCGTCGATGGTGGCCGGACCTTTGGGCCTGAACTGGATGATCTGGGTCGGGCTGGCGCTGGTGCCACTGATCTGGTGGTTTCTGTCGCGCAGCCGTGCCGGGCTGATCCTGCGCGCGGTGGGCGAAAACCACGAGGCCGCGCACGGTCTTGGTTATCCCGTCCGCGCGGTGCGGATGGCGGCCATCGCCTTTGGCGGCGCCATGGCGGGCACCGGCGGGGCGTTCATTTCCATCGCCACCGTCCTGCAATGGACCGAAGGCATGACGGCCGGCGCAGGCTGGATCGCGCTGGCCATCGTGGTGTTTTCCGGCTGGACGCCGCTTGGCGTGCTGGCGGGCGCGTGGCTGTTTGGCGGCGTCACCGTGCTGCAACTGCGATTGCAGGCCGCCGGGGTGCCGGTGCCGGTGCAACTGCTGTCGATGGCGCCTTACCTTGCCACGATTATCGTGCTGGTGCTGATCTCGGCCCGGCAAAAGTTCAACCGCCGCGCGGGCGGCGGCGCGCCCGGATCACTGGGCCAGAATTTCCATGCGCTGCGATAAGCGCCAACAGAGAGGGTAACATGAAACGCAGAACAATCCTGAAAACCGGAACCGCCGCCGCGGCCGTGCTGGCCCTTGGCCTGCCCGCGCTGGCGCAGGACGAACCGCTGAAAGTCGGCTTCATCTATGTCGGCCCGGTGGGCGATGGCGGCTGGACCTATCAGCACGATCTGGCCCGACAGGCGATCGAGGCAGAATATGGCGACCGCGTAGAAACCAGCTATATCGAATCGGTGCCCGAAGGCGCGGACGCCGAACGCGCGCTGACCCAACTGGCACTGGCCGGAAACAAGCTGATCTTTGCGACTTCGTTCGGGTTCATGGATGCGACGATCAACGTGGCGCAGAAATTCCCCGATGTGAAATTCGAACATGCCACCGGCTACAAGACGGCGGAAAACGTATCGACCTATGACGCCCGCTTCTATGAAGGCCGCGCCGTGATCGGCACCATCGCCGGGCGGATGACGAAATCGAACAAGATCGGCTATATCGGGTCTTTCCCGATCCCCGAGGTGATCCAGGGCATCAACTCGGCCTATCTCCACGCGAAAAAGGTCAACCCCGATGTCGAGATGCGGGTGGTCTGGGTCTATAGCTGGTTCGACCCCGCGAAAGAGGCCGACGCCGCTGCCGCCCTGATCGCGGAAGGCGTGGACGTGTTCATGCAGCACACCGATTCCACCGCGCCGCTGGCCAAGGCGCAAGAGGCGGGCGTTCTGGGCTTTGGTCAGGCATCCGACATGTCGAACTTTGCGCCAAATCCGCGCATCGCCTCGATCATCGACCATTGGGACCCCTATTACATCAAGCGCGTCGGACAGGTTCTGGACGGCACCTGGGAAAGCCATGGTGTCTGGCTGGGCATCGGCGACGGCGAGGTCGTGATCGGCGAGATCACCGACGCCGTCCCCGCCGAGGTCAAGGCCGAGGCCGAGGCGCTGCGCGACCAGATCGCATCCGGGGCATATCACCCGTTCACCGGCCCGCTGAAGAAGCAGGACGGCAGCGACTGGTTGGCCGAGGGGCAGGTGGCGTCGGATCAGGAACTGTCCGGCATGAACTTTTATGTCGAAGGCATCACGGCGCAGATCCCGCAGTAAGGGTTGCGCGCGTATCAGTGGGGGGCTTCGCGCCCCCCACACACCCCCCGCGGGATATTTTCAGACCGAAGATGCCGGCTATTTCCCCATCATCTCGTCGTCGTCGCTGCGCATGCCACCGACGACACCCAGCGATTTCAGCTTGCGATGCAGGGCGCTGCGTTCCATGCCCACGAATTGGGCGGTGCGGCTGATATTGCCGCCGAAGCGGTTGATCTGGGCCAGCAGGTATTCGCGTTCGAACATCTCGCGCGCTTCGCGCAGCGCCATCGCCGTGATCTGCGGGCCAAGCGACAGGGTTTCGCTGTTGTCCGGCGTGGTGCCCTGCGGTTCCAGTTCGGCCGGCTGAATCGGGCCGGTGCCGTCGCCCAGAATCAGCACCCGTTCGATGACATTGCGCAACTGCCTGATATTGCCGGGCCAGCGCATCGACCCCAATGCGGCCACGGTTTCATCAGGCAGATCGCGCGCGGGCAGGCCCTGTTCCTCGTGGAAACGCTGAATGAAATGCGTGGCCAGCAGACCGATGTCATCGCGACGGTCGGACAGCGCCGGCACCACGACGGGGACCACGTTCAGCCGGTCGTAAAGTTCCTGACGGAACCGTCCGGCGGTGATTTCGGACGCCAGGTCGCGATGCGTGGATGAGATAACGCGCAGGTCCACCCGCACCTTGTCATTGCCGCCCGCCCGCTGGAACTGCTGTTCGGTCAGCACGCGCAGGATTTTCGGCTGCGTGCCAAGGGGCATGTCTGCCACCTCGTCGAAATAGATCACCCCGCCGTGCGCCTGTTCCAGCAGGCCGGGTTCGACACCGCGTTCGGAGGTTTCGCGACCGAACAGAACCTCTTCCATCCGTTCCGGCGCGATGGTGGCGCAGGGGACGGTGACGAAGGGTTCATCGGCGCGCGGGCTGTGCTGGTGGATATAGCGGGCGGCAAGTTCCTTGCCCGCGCCCGGTTCGCCGGTCAGCATCACCCGGCCATTAGATTTCGCCACCTTGTCCAGATTGTCGCGCAAGCGGCGGAATGCGGCGGAATTGCCCAGCATATCGGCCGCGCGCACCTCGCCCTTTTTCAGCGCGGTGTTTTCGCGTCGCAGCCGGCTGGTTTCCATGGCGCGGTTGATGACCACCATCAACTGGTCGATGTTGAAGGGCTTTTCGATGAAATCATAGGCCCCCTGCCGGATCGCGGCGACGGCGATTTCGATATTGCCATGACCGGAAATGATGACGACCGGCACTTCGGGGTTGTTGCGTTTCACCTGTTTCAGGATGTCGATACCGTCCATCCGACTGTCTTTCAGCCAGATGTCCAGGACCATCAGCGCCGGTTCGGCGGCATTCAGTTCGGCGATCGCCTCGTCCGAATTGGCGGCGGTGCGGGTGGTGAACCCTTCATCGCCCAGAATATCGGCGATCAGTTCGCGAATGTCGCGTTCGTCATCGACGATCAGGATGTCGCTCATGTCGTCCCCGTCTGTTCGTGTTTGTGGCGGCGCGCGGTTCCACGCACCGGGTTTCGTTCCCGCGGAAGGCGGATTTCGGCCAGCGCGCCGGGATGGCCGCTGGCGTCGGTCAAGGTCAGGCTGCCGCCATGTTCCTCGACGATCTTCTTGCAGATCGGCAGGCCAAGGCCGGTGCCTTGTGATTTCATCGTCACATAGGGTTCGAACAGGCGGGTGCGATCCTGCGGCAGACCGATGCCATTGTCCTGAATGGCGATGGTGACGGCATCGGGCGCGGCCCGCATCTGCACGGAAATGCACGGTCGCCAGTCGGCGGGTGCGGCGATGGCGCGTTCCTCTATCGCCTCGCCGGCGTTTTTCAGCAGGTTGGTGAACACCTGCCCCAACATCCCGGCATCGCAATCGACGATCACCGGATCGTCGGGAATGTCGGCGTTGATCGCCCCTTTCAGCGCGTCCTGCTGCATCAGCACCGAATCGCGCAACAGCCGGGCCAGATCGGTTTCGGCGCGGTCAGGTTCGGGCATCCGGGCAAAGCGGCTGAATTCATCGACGATCCGGCGCAGATCGCCGGTCTGGCGGATGATGACATCGACATATTGATCCAGCGCCGCGCGCCCGGCCTCGTCGGTCAGGGCGCCGAACTTGCGCCGCAGCCGTTCGGCGGAAAGCTGGATCGGCGTCAGCGGGTTCTTGATCTCGTGCGCGACGCGGCGGGCCACGTCGCCCCATGCGGCCATGCGCTGCGCGCTGACCAGTTCGGTCACGTCATCGAAGGCGACCACATAGCCCTCGATCCCCCCGCCGGCGCCGGGGCGCACGGCCATGCGGACCAGCAGGCTTTCGACCCGGCCCTGACGATTCAGCCGCACCTCGTCCTGCACGGTATCAGACACCGACCCGGCCAGCCGTTCGAACAGCGGGGCGAATTCCGGCACCGCCTCGGCCAGAAGGGCGTCGATGTCGCGCGCGGCATCCAGCCCCAGCAGCCGCGTGGCGGACCGGTTGAGAAAGTCGATCTCGCCCGCCGCATCCAGCCCGATCACGCCCGAGGTGACCGAAGACAGCACGTTGTCGAAGAGCCGCCGCTGTTCATCGCCGATACGATAGCTTTCGATCAGTTCCTCGCGCTGGGTTTTCAACTGCCGGGTCATGCGGTTGAACGCCTCGCCCAAGGTCTGGATCTCGTCGCCGGTGTCAGGTTCGGGGATCTGGATATCCAGGTTGCCGGCCCCGACTTCCTCACTGGCTTCGGCCAGCAGGCCGATGGGGCGCGACAGACGCGAGGCGAACCAGAAGCCAAGCCAGATCGCCACCGCCACCAGAAGCAGCGCAAACCCCAGATAGACCAGCGAAAATTCGAACAGCAACTGCCCGCGCGTCTGTTCGAGCTGGCGATATTCGCCGACCGTGGCGCGGGTATCGTCCAGCAGGCCCAGCAGGCGGCCGTCCACGTCGCGGGTGACATACAGGTATCGGTCGGCCAGCGGCGACAGCGACACCAGCGCCCGGTATTCGTTGTTGGACCAATCCTCCAGCAACAGCAAGCCGTTGGCCTGTGCGCGGTCCAGATCGGCGGGCGCGGGCTGTTCATACCAGAACAGATAGCTGCGTTCGCCCCGCGCGCGGATCGCGCCCGCTCCGTCGATGATATAGGCTTCGCGCAGGCCGCGCTGAATCAGCCCCTGCCCCTGCGACAGCAATTCGCGCAGCACGCCGTCCTCGATCAGCGGATTGGCGCGACCCGCGCGCGTCAGCACACCCGCCAGCGCCAGCGCGTCATCGGTCAGATCCTGGCGGTGTTCGTCGTGATAGGCTTGGGCGGCGGCCTGCGAGGTGGTGACGACCTGCTGCACCCGGTCGGAAAACCACGCCTCCAGCCCGATGTTGACCAGAAACCCGGCCAGCAGCGCGACCAGCACCGTCGGCACCAGCGCCAGCCCGGTGAACACCGCCACCAGTCGCGTGTGCAGCCGCGATCCGGCAGCAGAGGCGCGGCGGTCGCTGACCATGCGCGCCAGCCGCGTGGCGATGATGCCGATCAGCACGATCAGGTAAAGCAGGTCCAGAAGCAGGATGAAGCGCAGCACACGGCCTTCGGACCGGGCGCTGAACGGGCCCATGACCATGACCGTCGCGCCGACCAGCACGACACCGACCGCGAACAGCACCAGCATGGCGGCATTCACGATGCGCCGACGCCGACGCAACCGCGCCGGTCTGTTCCGAGTCGTGCCTGCCAGCCCGCCTGTCATCTGCCCCGCCTCGCCGTCTGATGCGGCGTTACCTGTTGCAGCGGCGTTACGATGTCGCCGTCACATGTGGCGGTTTTACATCAGTTTGCGGCGTCTTGCCACCTCGATATTCAGCTCGGTCAGCTTCTTGCGCAAAGTATTGCGGTTGATCCCCAAAAGTTCGGCACAGCGCAGCTGATTTCCGCCCGTCGCGTCCAGCGCGACCTGCAACAGCGGCTTTTCGATCTCGCGCAGGATACGGTCGTAAAGACCCGGCGGAGGCAGCGCATCGCCGTGCAGATCGAAATAGCGTTGCAGATGCGCCTCGACCGAATCCGACAGCCGCGCCCCGGCGGGCGGAGGCGAGGCCGTCACACTGGCCGCGGCCAGTCCGCCACCCTTCGACGACGGTCCCTCGATGCCCATGCCGGCCGGGATCCCATAGGCCGTCGCATGGGCCAGCGCCTCGCGCAGTTCTGTCTCGGTAATGGCGCTGGCACCGGCCGTCAGTGCGAGACGGCGGGTCAGGTTTTCCAACTCGCGCACGTTACCCGGAAAGGGATGGGCGCGCAGCATTGCCGCCGCCTCATCCGACAGGCTGCGTTCGGGCAGACCCTGCGCAGATGCGCGGGCCAGAAGATGCCGGGCCAAAGGCAAGATGTCCTCGACTCGCGCGCGTAACGGCGGCACGGCCACCATCACCCCGGCAAGGCGGTAATACAGATCGGCGCGCAGGCGCCCGGCGGCCACATCGGCCTGCGGATCGGGGCCGGTGGTCGAAACGATGCGCGGAGCGCGGTCGGCGGCCGATCCGGCCTCCCACCCCTCGATCATGGCGATCAGCCGGGCCTGTGCGGCGGCGTCGAAACCGGTGGGGTTTTCGATCACCAGCGTGCCGCCCGCCGCGCGCCCGGCGGCGGCGGCGATGGCGGCGTCCCCCGCATCCGCCGCCGTCAGCACGGCAAAGCCGCGTTCGGCGCGTTCGGACAGATCGTGAAACGACCGCGCGACCATGGTCTTGCCCACGCCCGCCTCGCCCGCGATCATCACCGGCAGATCGGCATTCAGCACCCGGGCCACCATGCGAAACAGCGCCTGCATCGCCGGCGCCGCCCCGATCAGCGGCAGCCCGGCACCCGCAGGCACGGCCGACGTATCAGCGTCCGCCAGCGGGGCTACCGCATCGGCGTCAGGCGCGGCGCGGCGACGCGGACGGCGCGACAGCGCCTGACCCGCCTTGCCCATCAGTTCGGGCAGGTCAAAGGGTTTGGGCAGGTAATCAAAGGCCGCAGCCTCGGTCGCGCGGATGGCGGTGACGATGGTGTTCTGCGCCGAAATCACGATCACCGGCAGATCGGGCCGGGCCTTGTGAATGGCCGGGATGCGGTCGATGCCGTTGCCATCGGGCATCATCACATCGGTGATGACCAGATCGCCGCGCCCTTCCTCGACCCATCTGGCCAGTTGCGTCAGCGATCCGGTGGCATGGACGCGGCATCCCGCGCGCGTCAGCGCCTGCGTCAGCACGGTGCGGATGGTGCGGTCGTCATCGGCAATCAGAACCGTTCCGTCCATGAAAAATCCTTTCTCATGCGATCTTTGGCAAGGAAATGCGGAAAAGCGTCCGTCCGGGCCGAGATGCCACCCGGATGGCGGCGCCGTGATCGGTGATGATCTTGCTGACCAGCGCAAGCCCCAGCCCGGTGCCGTTTTCACGACCCGAGACGAAGGGTTCGAAAACCTGATCGGCGATCTCGGCAGGCAGGCCGGGGCCGTCGTCCTCGATCTCGATCTGCAAGGGCAATGGGCGGCTGACCGGGCCGGACAGGCGCGCGGTGCCGTCATACAGGCTGCGCAGCCGGATGGTACCGCCGGTGTTCGACCGCGTGATCGCCTCGGCCGCGTTCTTGACCAGATTCAGGCAGACCTGCGTCAACTGATCGGCATCGGCCAGCGCCGGGGGCAGCGAGGGGTCGTATTCCGCCACCACGTTCAGATCGCGCGCAAAGCCTGCCTTGGCCGACTGGCGCACCCGTTCCAGCACGTCATGCACGTTCACCGCCACCAGATGCGGCGGCGAGGTGTCGCCGAACCGTTCCACCTGATCCAGCAGCGCGACGATGCGGCGCGATTCCGCCACGATCAGCTCGGCCATTTCACGGTCCTCGGGCGAGGCGTTCATCGCCATCAGTTGGGCCGCGCCGCGGATACCGGCCAGCGGGTTCTTGATCTCATGCGCCAGCATTTCAGCCATGCCGATGGCGCTGCGGGCGGCCGTCCTGACCTTGTATTGGTCCGCGTCAGGATCGGGCACGATCAACAGCGTGACCCCGGTGCCGCGCGCCGCGCGGGCGGCGTGAATCGTGGCCATCCGGGTCTGATGCCGCCCTGCCCGGTCGCCGATGTCGAATCGCACATGCGGCTGAATATGCGGCTCGTCCATGCCGAAGGTGCGGGCGATGAACGGCGACAGCGCCGGGTCGATGCGCAGCCTGCCAGCCATTCCGGCATCGTCGATCGGGCGTCCGATCAGGCTGCGGCGCGACAGGTTCAGCCAGATTTCGGCAGCCTCGTTCACGGCCCGCACCTGCCCCGCCGGATCGGCGATCAGGGCGGGCAGGGGCAGCGCCTCCCATTCAGGGCCGGGGATGACGGGGATTGCCGGCTTCATGCGGCCACCCGCGCCGCCGGATCGCCCGCCGCATCGGCGAACACCGACCGGATCAGCGCAAGGGCCGCCCCGGTATCGGGCGCGCGCATCAGCGCCGCCCGGCCCGCCGCATCGGCGCGGTTGGCGTCGGCATACCAGCCCAGATGCTTGCGCGCGACGCGCAGGCCCAGATCGCGACCATACAGCGACAGGATGTCGTCGTAATGGGTCGCCACGGCATCGGCCAGAGCGGGACCGTATGGCACCACCGGCGCAGGTGTGCCGCACAGATCATGCGCGATCTGCGCCAGACGCCAGGGCGCGCCTTGCGCCCCGCGCCCGACCATCACCGCATCCGCCCCCGAAGCAGCCAAAGCGTCGCGCGCCGTCGCCGCATCTGTCACATCGCCATTCGCCACCAAGGGCGGGCGCCCCGG
>JAUNUO010000017.1:16557-20717 GCA_030538135.1 Paracoccus sp. (in: a-proteobacteria) | reverse complement strand
GCGCCGTCGCCGCATCTGTCACATCGCCATTCGCCACCAAGGGCGGGCGCCCCGGTAGGTTCGCTACCGCTCGGATCGCCGCCCAATCCGCCCGGCCCGTATAGAACTGCGCCCGCGTGCGACCGTGGACCGTCAGCATCGCCACACCCGCGTCGGTGGCACGCCGCGCCAGATCGGCGGCATTCAGACAATCACCGTCCCAGCCCAGCCGCATCTTGACCGTCACCGGCACCGAAACCGCATCCCGCACCGCCTGTATCAGCGACAGCGCCAGATCCAGATCGCGCATCAGCGCCGCGCCCGACAGCCCGCCCGTCACCTTTTTCGCCGGACAGCCCATATTGATGTCGATGACCCGCGCGCCCATGCCCTGAACGATCCGCGCGGTTTCGGCCATCGCCCCGGCCTCGCGCCCGGCGATCTGGACGCTGACGGGCAGATCGCCCTCGGTCAGCGCCTTGGCGCGCACGGCTGCGCGGGTGGATGGGCGCGGAGTTACCATTTCGGTCGAAGCAACCATTTCGCTGACCATCAGCCCGGCCCCGCCATGCCGCACCACCGCGCGGCGGAACGGCAGGTCGGTGATCCCCGCCATCGGCGCAAGGAACACCGGGGAAACGAGACTGAACGCGCCAAGGTTGATGGCTTTTGTCTGTAACATTGCTGATCCTTTGGGCGCTTGATCGCCCCACCTCGCCCCAAGGTCCAGCGCGCCGCCCGAATGGAACGGGACACGGCAGAAGGAATCGCGCAACCGCCTGTTTCACGCGCATTATGCCCGTTTTTTGGGCAGGCGCCAGATGCGGACCTGTCGCATTGCACCTGGGTAAAGGTCGCATCCGGGCTGGCCCCGGTCCGCGCGGCGTGATCAGATGGTCAGGTTCACCCCAACCGCGCGAGGTGCCATGTTCCTGTCCGTATTCGATCTGTTCAAGGTGGGTGTCGGCCCGTCGTCCTCGCATACGATGGGGCCGATGGTGGCCGGCGCGCGTTTCCTGGATTCGCTGCGCGAACAGCCGTTCCGCGCCCACGGCCTGCGCGCCAGCCTGCACGGATCGCTGGCCTTTACCGGGCGCGGCCATGCCACCGACCGCGCCACGATCCTTGGGCTGGCGGGGTTCGTGCCCGCCACGATCGAGGCCGAGGCCGCCGAGGCCGCGCTGGCCGCCAACCGCGACACGCGGACGCTGACACCGGCGGGGCTGCCGGAACTGCGCTTTGATCCCGATACCGATCTGACCTTCGATTTCGGCCCCTCCCTGCCCGGCCATGCGAACGGCATGATCCTGTCGGCCACCGACGCGCAGGGCGACGTGATCCATCAGCAGACCTATTATTCCATCGGCGGCGGCTTTGTGTTGACCGAACAGGAACTTGCCGCACGCGGTGACGACACCCGGTCGGACGACGCCCCCAAGGTGCCCTTCCCCTTTTCCAGCGCCGCCGAAATGCTGGAGATGGCGGTGCGGTCGGGCAAATCCATCGCTGCGATGAAGCGCGCGAACGAACAGGTTTACCGCAGCGATGCCGAGATCGACAAGGGGCTGGCCCGGATCTGGCAGGTCATGCGCGACTGCATGGACCGGGGCCTGACCACCGGCGGCATCCTGCCCGGCGGGCTGTCGATCCGCCGTCGCGCCAAGGGCATCCGCGAGGCGTTGGAAGCCGAACGCGGCATGAACCTGACCGCGCCGCATGTCATCAACGACTGGATGTCCACCTATGCCATGGCCGTGAACGAGGAAAACGCGGCCGGAGGGCAGGTCGTCACCGCGCCCACCAATGGTGCAGCGGGGGTTCTGCCCGCCGTGATCCGCTACTGGCTGGATCATGTGCCGGGCGCGTCCGAACGGCAGCTGCCCGAATTCCTGCTGACCGCCGCCGCGATCGGCGGGCTGATCAAGCACAATGCCAGCATTTCCGGGGCCGAGGCAGGCTGTCAGGCCGAGGTTGGATCGGCCAGCGCCATGGCCGCCGCGGGACTGGCCGCCGTTCTGGGCGGCACCCCGCAGCAGATCGAAAACGCCGCCGAAATCGCGCTGGAACATCATCTCGGCATGACCTGCGATCCGGTGCGCGGTCTGGTGCAGGTGCCCTGCATCGAACGCAACGGCCTTGGCGCGATCAAGGCCGTCAGCGCCGCCAGCCTTGCCCTGCGCGGCGACGGCACCCATTTCGTGCCGCTGGACGCCGCCATCGAGACCATGCGCCAGACCGGCGGGGACATGAGCGAGAAATACAAGGAAACCTCGTTGGGTGGTCTGGCGGTCAACGTGCCGAACTGTTGAGGCGGATATTCACCGACGCAGCCTGCCCGGCACCGCTTTGCGCTGGACGGGTGCGGCGCGGCTTTGCTAACCCTCTTGGGCAAAACATCGCTGAACCCGAGGGATATCACATGAACATGCGTCTGGCCGCGCTGGCCCTTTTGCCTCTTGCGCTGGCCGCCTGCGATATGGCGAACCTGAGCCGCCAGCCGGTCGAGGAACCGGCAGCCGAGGAATCCGCAGGCCCCCCGCGCCCGCCCGAGGTGTCGCCCCTGCAACAGCCGATCGAAATCGCGGGCGCCGAACAGCGTGCCGTCGCCACGGCCGAGGCGACGACGGTCAACATCCGGTCCTTCATGGCGCAGGGCGAAGGATGGTCGGTCGAGATTCAGGGTGATGTCGCGCAATACCGGCGCGGCGGCGGTGCCGGGCGCAGCGTGGCGGTCAGCCGGCTGGCCTTTGCGCGCGGCGTCGAATATGTCGGCGTGCTGGATGGCGCCGCCTTTGCGCTGACCATTCGCGGCGACGCCTGCGGCAGCGCACCGATGACCGCCAGCCTGCGCGCGGGCGGCCGCACGTTGAACGGCTGCGCCGCCCCGGCCGAGGCGCGCACCCTGCCCAAACCCGCGCCGCAACGCGCCGCGCGCCCGGTCGCCCCACGTCCGGCAGCGACCCCGGCACCGGCACACCGCACAACCCCTGCCCCCGCGGCAACGGCCCCGGTCACGACCACGACCGAAACGCCGGCACCGGCAACCACCCCGGCGGAAACTCCGGCCACCACGACGCCGGCACCGGCAACCCCGGCCCCGACGACGCCTGCGCCCGCGACCCCCGCTGCGACACCGCCGGCGGCCCCAACGCCCGCCGCCTCGGCGCCGATCACGCCCGATCTGCCGCCGATGCTGTCGCCGCCGCCATTTGCCCAGGACTAGGCAGCCTTGCACCGCCGCCCGCCCGGAAACGGGCGGGCTGACTTTGGCCCCGGCCTGCCGTAGAACCGGGAAGAATTCTCTGCTGATGCCGATGAAGGACAGATCATGCCACGATCCCGCCTGACCCGCCGCCTGCTGGCGACCACCCTGCCCATGGCGATGATCGCGGCGACGCCTTCGGGGGTCGCACTGGCTGAACCGGCGCTGGTGATGAACAGCTATGGCCTGCCGGGGGCCATCGACACCCCCACCGCGCAGCGCCTGCCCGATGGCACCTTGGGCGCGACGATTTCCAAATCGGATTACGCACAGCGCAACAACGTGGTGTTTCAGGCCATGCCGCGCGTCACCACGGTGCTGCGCTATTCGCGGATCGAGGGGATCAACGATCACAACAACATGGGCCATATCTGGGACCGGTCCTTCGATCTGCGCTTTCACGCGCTGGACGAGGATCGCGAGGGCTGGCGCCCCGCCGTCGCCATCGGGCTTCAGGATTTTCTGGGCACAGGCGTCTATTCCGGCGAATATATCGTCGCCACCAAGACGCTGACCCCGCGCCTGCGCGCCTCGGTGGGCATCGGCTGGGGCACGCTGGCGGGCAATCCGCGCGTGCTGGATGTCGATGACACCGGCGGCAGGCCCCGGGTGGACGACTGGTTCCGGGGCAGCCCCAAGCCCTTCGCATCGGTCGCATGGCAGGCTACCGACAGGGTGACACTGGTCGCGGAATATTCGAACGACATCTATGCCGCCGATCACCGGCTGCGCAACGGAACCATCGCGCGCGTCCAGCAAGGCGACGATGAACCCGGCAGCCGATTGAATTTCGGCGCCTATTACAGTTTCGGCAACGGCTATCAGGCCGGGATCTATACCATCGGCGGCGACACCATCGGGGCCCAGTTCTCGTTCTCGCTGAACCCGCGCGAGGCGCCCTATCCCTCGGGTCTGGAAA
>JAUNUO010000017.1:7318-16457 GCA_030538135.1 Paracoccus sp. (in: a-proteobacteria) | reverse complement strand
CAGTTCTCGTTCTCGCTGAACCCGCGCGAGGCGCCCTATCCCTCGGGTCTGGAAAAGGCCCCCGCCCCGGTGCGCCCGCGCCCGTCGTCCGCCGCCGACCCGGACGGCTGGTCCGGGCAATGGGCCGCCGATCCGACGGCGCAGCCCGCGATCCAGACTGCGCTGGCCGATGCACTGTCCAAGGAAGGGCAGTTGCTGGAATCCATGGCGCTGACCGGCAACCGGGCCGAGGTGCGCATCCGCAACCAGCGCTATATCCAGCAGGCCGAGGCCATCGGCCGCACCGCCCGGCTGATGACGCGCGCCCTGCCGCCCTCGGTCGAGACGCTGGTCATCACCTCATCCGCGAACGGGATGCCCGCATCGTCCGTCACCCTGCGGCGCAGCGATGTGGAGCGGCTGGAAAATACCGAAGCCGGGCAGATCGCCGCCGTCGCCAGCCTGACCGATGCCGCCGCCACCCCCGCCGGACTGGTCTATACCGAAGGGCTGTATCCCCGGCTGCGCTGGCGCGTCGGGCCGTATCTGGACCTTGGCCTGTTCGACCCGCAGGAACCCCTGCGTTACGAGGCCGGGGCCGAGGCGCGGGCGCGATACGAGATCACGCCGGGGCTGGTCCTGTCGGGCAAGCTGCGTCAGCGCGTCGTCGGCAACACCAGTCAGCGCGGCCCGGGCATCCCCGGCCAGCGCGGCGAACATTACACCGCCGAAGAATACGAAGCCGATCCCTCGCTGGAAGTGACGCCGCAAGGGGTGCAGAGGGTGCGGTCGGATACGCGGATGTACACGGGCAATCACAGCCCGACGATCCCGGAACTGACATTGGCATGGTTCGCGCATCCGGTGCAGAACGTCTATACCCGCGTCACCGGCGGCCTTCTGGAACGTGCCTATGGCGGTGTGTCGGCCGAGGTGCTGTGGAAACCCGTCGATTCGCCGCTGGCCATCGGGGTCGAGGTGAACCGGGTGCGCAAGCGCGATTTCGACGGCCTGTTCGGTTTCCGCGATTACGAGGTCACCACGGGCCATGTGTCGGCCTATTACGAATTCGCCCAAGGCTATACCGCGCAACTGGATGTGGGACGCTATCTGGCGGGGGATACCGGCGCGACTGTGACCGTTACCCGCGAATTCGCCAACGGCTGGCGGCTTGGCGCCTTTGCCACCAAGACCGACATGAGCGCTGAGGAATTCGGCGAAGGATCGTTCGACAAGGGCATCACCCTGTCGATCCCGATCGCCTGGGCGGTCGGCACACCGTCGCGCGACCGCGCCGGCAGCACGCTTCGGTCGCTGTCGCGCGATGGCGGCGCTCGGCTTGAAGTGCAGGACCGTCTGTATGACACCATCCGCGACAGCCATTCCACTAAACTTTATCAAGGCTGGGGGAGGTTCTGGCGATGATCCGCGCAACCAGAATCGCGGCGGTGACCGGGCTGATCGCCCTGACCGCCGCGTGCAGCAACGAGAGCAGAGACGAAGCCGGGGCCAGCCCCCTGGGCATTCTGGCGCGCACCGCAGCGCAGGTCGTTGCGGAGCGCCGGGCAGAACCGGCACGGCCGGTCGCGCCCGCCCCCACCCCTGAACAGGCCGCCGCCGAGGCGCTGCGCGTGAACCCGGCGCCGCTGATTCGTGCCGGATTCGAAGGGTTGGGCCAGACGCAGATCATGGCAATGACTGGCGAAAATCGCGGGATGCGCACCTATATGAACGCCGGCCAGCAGGCGTTGATCCTGCGTGGCGGAATGCTGACCGGCACACGCGGCATCGGCAACGATCTGTCCGTGGCAGAACCGCAGACCGATGCGCTGATCCGCGCCGGCAGGTCGGGCACGGCGCAGCGGGTGATGCGCATCTACAGCGGCGACGGCAAGGAACGGCCGTTGCAGTTCACCTGTCAGGTCGGGCCGGGTCCGGCGCCGGGCGTGACCATCGAGACCTGCACCGGTCACGGCGCGCGGTTCCAGAACAACTATATCGTGCAGAACGGGCAGATCATGGTGTCGCGGCAATGGGCCGGGCCGGGTCTGGGCTATATCACCATCGAAACGCTGCGCCCTTAAGGGGCGGATGCAGCGGGCGAATGACGGAACCGGCCCTTTCGGGCCGGTTTTTTCTTGCCGCAGGGCAACCATCGGTCGCGCCAAAAGTAAAAGGGCTGGCACAAGGCCAGCCCTTTGAAACAGATCGGGTTGAACCGATCCGTTCCGATATCAGCTGTCGTCGTCGTCCGAAGCGACGGCGGCGATGACGCCCAGCAGCAGCAGGGCCGGGATCACCAGGCCGGGGTTGGTCGAGGCAGCGCGCTCTTCGACGACAACCGGCTCGACTTCGACGACGGGGGCAACATAGCCACCGGCCAGAGCCGAGGAAGCGGTCAGGCCGAGGGCGACGGCGAAAGTAGCAAATTTGGTCATGATCATGCTCCGTTTCTTTTGAAGGCTGCCGTTTCCGGCAACATCGGGTGGACACTTGCACAAAGCCGAACGCTTGAAAAGCAGGATTGATCCACCGGCTCAGCCGCATTCCGCCACTGTTGCATAATAGCCAGACCGGATTTCACTTTGCGCAGAGCGTGTTCGCCGCCTTACCCCCGCCGCAGCAGCGACGCGATGACGAAACAGACGGCGGCGGCAACGACGATGGACGGGCCGGCGGGCGTATCCAGCCGCAGACTGGCCGCCAGCCCCGCCACGACCGAAAACACACCGATGCCCGACGCGGCCAGCGCCATCGCCTCGGGCGTGCGGGTCAGGCCGCGCGCGGCAGCCGCCGGCACGATCAGCATAGCAGAGATCAACAGGGCGCCGACGATGCGAATCGCCACCGCCACCACCACGGCCAAAGCCAAAGCCAGAATCATCCGTTCGGTGCGCGGGTCGATGCCCGCGGCCATGGCCAGTTCCTCGTTCACGGTGGCGCTGACCAACCGCTGCCAGCGCCAGACCAGCAGTGCCAGCACCATCAGCGCGCCGCCCCAGATCCAGATCAGATCGCCGCGCCCCACCGCCAGAATATCGCCAAACAGAAAGGCCGACAGATCGGTGCGCAATCCGGGCACGAAACTGGCCGCGACAAGGCCGATGGCCAGCGCCGAATGCGCCATCACGCCCAGCAACGTATCCATCGACTGCCCCCGGCCCGCCATCGTCGCCACGATCAGCGCCATCGCCAGCGCAACCCCCAGCGTGCCCAGATAGACCGACACCCCGAAGGCAAAGCTGATCGCCACGCCCAGAATCGCCGCATGGGCCGTTGAATCGCCGAAATAAGCCATTCGTCGCCAGATCACGAAACAGCCCAACGGCCCCGTCGCCATCACAAGGCCCAGACCCGCCAGAACCGCGCGGGCCATGAAATCGTCAAGCATGAGGAACCTGCGGGTGATGATGATGGTGGTGATCGTGACCGTCGTGCAGATGGTCGTGATCGTGGTCATGGTGGTGCTGATACAGCGCCAGCGTGCCTTCGGCCCCGGCACCGAACAGGGCGCGGTATTGCGGCGCGCTGCTGACCGCCTGCGGGGTGCCTTCGCAGCAGACGTGACCGTTCAGGCACAGCACCCGGTCGGATGCCCGCATCACCACCAGCAGATCGTGGCTGACCATCAGCACGGCGGCGCCTGTTTCTGCCCGCACCTCCTCGATCAGCTTGTAAAAGGCCACGATGCCCGGCTGATCCAGCCCCTGCGTCGGTTCATCCAGCACCAGAAGCTGCGGATCAGCCAGCAGCGCACGGGCCAAAAGGACGCGCTGAAATTGCCCGCCCGACAGTTGCGTGATCGGGCGCGGGCCAAGCCCCTCGACCCCGGTGCGGATCAGCGCGGACTCGGCCTGAGCGTCGCTGACACGGTGCGGCAGCGACAGGAACCGGCGCACCGTCATCGGAATCGCGGCGTCGATATGCACCCGCTGCGGCACATAGCCGATGCGCAGGCCAGCGCGGCGGCTGACCGACCCTGCGGCCAGCGGCACATGCCCCAGCAACGCCCGGATCAACGAGGATTTTCCCGATCCGTTCGGCCCGACGACAGTCACGATTTCGCCGGCGCGGATGGTGAAATCAACCTTGTCCAGCACCGGGTCGCTGCTGCCGCTGCGCAGGATGGTCAGGCCGCGCGCCTCGATCAAAGGGGCGGTCATGCGGCAGCCCCGGCGCAGGCGCCGCACAGGCCCAAGGCCTCGATGGTGCTGCGTTCGACCGCGAAACCCTGCGCGGCGGCGGTCCGGGTCAGCGCGGCACGCACCTGCGGCGCGTCCGATTCCGCCACCCGGTTGCAGGCGCGGCAGATCAGAAAGGCCGGGGCGTGGTCATGGCCAGGCGACAGGCAGGCCGCAAAGGCGTTTAACCGCTGCACCCGATGCGCCAGCCCGTGCTCCACCAGAAATTCCAATGCGCGATAGGCGACCGGCGGCTGTTTGCCGAAACCCTCGGCGGCCAGCCGGTCCAGCACCTCATAGGCCCCCATCGCCCGATGCGATTCCAGCAGGATTTCCAGCGTGCGCCGTCGCACCGGCGTCATCCGCGCCCCAGCCTGCTCGGCGCGGGTGTTGGCGGCCTTCATCGCATCGCGGGCGCAGGCGGCGTGATCGTGCGGGGCAAAGGGATCGGGCATGGTCATTGTTATATTATCACACCTCTCTTGACTTGTTATTTTATTACATATTCAACCTGCGCCACAGTCTCAAGCAGCCGGAGCGATCATGCGACTTTTTCCTGCCCTTCTTGCCCTGACCGCCACATCCGCCGCCGCAGCACCGCCTGCGGTGGTGACGGATATTCCGGTGACGGGTTCTTTGGTTGCCATGGTGATGGGCGATCTGGGGGTGCCCCACGTCCTGTTGCCGCGCGGCGCGGATGCGCATGATTACCAGATGCGCCCGTCCGATGCCGCCGCCCTGCAAAACGCCGGTCTGCTGATCTGGATCGGGCCGGAAATGACCCCCTGGCTGGACCGCGCCGCGACGCAGGTTGCACGGGGCGAATCGCTGACGCTGCTTTCCGTCGAGGGAACGCATCGACAGGATTTCGGCACCGGGGGTAATCACGGCGACCATGACGGCCCCGACCACGATAGCCACGATCACGAGGGCACAGACCCCCACGCCTGGCTGGACCCGCATAACGCACAGATCTGGCTGGGTGCGATCCGGGATATCTTGTCCAAGACAGACCCGGACAATGCCGCCGCCTATGCCGCGAATGCGCAGGCTGCCGCAGCGCAGATCGCCGGGCTGGACGCCCACATCAAGGCGCAATTGACCCCGGTGCAGGGTCTACCCTTTGTCGTCATGCATAATGCCTATGGCTATTTCACCGGCCATTTCGGCCTGCCTGCGGCCGTGTCCCTGTTGCCGGGCGATGGCGCTGCGCCGTCGGCGGCGCAGGTCGCCGCCATCCGCGGACGGATCAGCGCGGAAAACGTCTCCTGCATCTTTCCCGAACCGTCCAGCAACCCACAACTGATCGTGGCCATCACCGAAGGCACCGCGATTCGCGCCGGCGCGGCGCTGGACCCGGAAGGATCGGCGCTGGATCAGGGCGCGGGGCTGTATCTCGCCATGATGTCGGATCTGGCCGATTCGCTGGCAAATTGCCTGAACGAACAGCAGTAAAAGCGCCGGCAAAAGCGGGCGGGGCATGATCCTGCCCATTCCTTACAAAATTACTTTGACATTCCAGACTGAATTTGTCAGTCATTGACGCAGACCGAAAGGAGCCTGCCATGACCGTCCATTCCCCTGTTGATTTCGCGCTGGCCAATCTGGCGGCGCTGCCCCAGCACGAAGCCAACGCCCTGACGCGCGGCGGCAATCAGGCGCTGATCGTGCTGGGGGATCAGGTCTATACGCTGCGCATCACCCGCGCGGGCAAGCTGATTCTGACCAAGTAATCAGCCCCGCGGCGGCTTCCCCTCGCCCGGCCGCGGGCGCCCCTTGGGACCACCGGGCCGTGGGCCGCCATCTTTCGGCCCGCCAAAGCGCGGCTTGCCCGGCGCGCCGGTGCGGGGTTTGTCGCCAAAGCTGCGCGGCTTGCGGGGACCATCGCCGTCCTCGCGACGGGGGCCGGTTCCGAAACTGCGCGGTGTGCGCGGACCGTCGCCGTCGCCACGGTGCGGCTTGGGGCCGCCAAAGCTGCGCGGTTTGCGGTCGCCATCCTCGCGCGGGGGGCGCGGGCCATCACCGAACGAACGGCGCGGTTTGCCCTCGAAGTCACCCGTATCGCGGCGAGGACGATCCGAATTGAACGAGCGCGGCTTGCGCGGGGCGTCTCCGTCCTCGCGACGGGGGCGGTCGCTGCCCCAACGCGGTTTGCGCGCAGCCGTGCCATCGTCACGCGCCGGGCGTTCGTCACCATAGGCGCGGGGCTGACGGTCGCCATCCATCGGTCGCGGCTTGCGCGGGCGATCCCCGAAATCGCGGGCCGGACGGTCGCCGTCCTCGCGCCGGGGGCCGGTGCCGAAGCTGCGCGGTTTGCGCGGAGCGTCCCCGTCCTCGCGGCGGGGGCGGTCGCCCCAGCGCGGCTTGCGGGGCGCATCGCCATCCTCGCGCGCGGGGCGGCTTTCGCCAAAGGGGCGGGACGGGCGGTCGCCGTCCCTCGGACGCGGCTTGCGCGGGCGGTCGCCAAAGTCGCGGGGACGGTCACCATCATCGCGCCGGGGGCCGGTGCCAAAGGCGCGGGGCTTACGCGGGGCATCGCCATCTTCGCGGCGCGGGCGGTCGCCAAAGCGGGGCTTGGCCCCGGCCCGGCCGGCATGGTCGCGCCGCAGCCGGGCAGGTGCTTCGTCCTCGGTCTCGCCGGTCAGCAGTCCGCCCAACTGGTCGCGCAGGGTGCGGCGCTTGATCTCGCGCACCTCGTTCGGCTCCATCCCGGTCAGGCGGAAGGGACCATAGGCAATGCGGATCAGCCGGTTCACCATCAACCCGACATGAGCCATCGCGCGGCGAATTTCACGGTTCCGGCCTTCGCGGATGCCGACGGTCAGCCAGGCGTTCGCCCCCTGCTGACTGTCCAGGCGGATCTCCATCGGGGCGAAATCCTCGCCGTCGATGGTGGCGCCGCGACGCAGCGGGTCGAAGGTCAGTTCGGTCGGCTGACCGTTCACCCGCACCCGATACCGCCGCAGCCAGCCGGTCGTGGGCAGTTCCAGCCGCCGTTTCAATTCGCCGTCGTTGGTCAGCAGCAGCAGCCCTTCGGAATTGAGGTCCAGCCGGCCCACGCTCATCACCCGAGGCAGATCGCGGGGCAGCGCGTCGAACACGGTCTGACGGCCCTTTTCATCGGCCTCAGAAGTGACCAGCCCGACCGGCTTGTAATACATCCACATCCGCGTCTCCTGCGGATCGTCCATCTGCTTGCCGTCGATGGTGACGCGATCGGTGGGCAGCACATCCAGCGCCGGGCTGGTGATAACCGTGCCGTTCACGGCCACGCGGCCCTCGACGATCATGCGTTCGGCCTCGCGGCGGCTGGCGACGCCGGCGCGGGCCATCACCTTGGCGATGCGTTCGCCTTCGGGCGCGGGTTGGGATTCGGTTTCGGGGGTCTGGTCGGTCATCGCGATCTCCTGCGCATCTCTGCGGTGGCAAAGGCCCTGCGTTACGCCCAACGCACGACAAAGGAAAGCGTTTCCTTTCCGCCCTCACGCAGCCATGATCGCGGGCATGATCGACCGTCTCAACATGTTCATGGTGCTGGCCCGCGAACGCCACTTTGGCCGCGCCGCCGAATCGCTGGGGATCACCCAGCCGTCGCTGTCATCCGCCATCAAGGCGCTTGAGGATCAGTTGTCCGTGCAACTGGTCCGGCGCGGCAGCCGGTTTCAGGGCCTGACCCCCGAGGGCGAACGGGTGCTGGACTGGGCGCGGCGGATCGTCGGCGATGCCCGCGCGATGCAGGCGGAAATGGCGGCGATCCGGCAGGGCGTGACCGGGCGGCTGCGGCTTGGCGTGATCCCGACCGCGATGCCGCGCATCGCCGCGCTGACCGGGCCGTTCCTGACCGCCCACCCGGATGCGGGCGTCACCATCCTGTCGCGATCCTCGGACGAGATCCGCGACCAGATCGCCGCGCTGGAACTGGACGCGGGCGTCACCTACCTTGAGGGCGAACCCCTGGGCCATGTGCGCACCCGGCCCCTGTATCGCGAAACCTATTGCCTGATCGACCGCAGCACCGCCACCGGCCCGGCGGATTGGGCCGAGGCCGCCGCACGCCCGCTGTGCCTTCTGACGCCGGACATGCAGAACCGGCGGATCGTGTCGGCCCATCTGTCGGCCCACGGCCCCGCCCCGGCCCCGCGTATCGAAAGCAATTCCATGCTTGCCATCCTGTCCCATGTCGCCACCGGCCTGTGGGCCGCCGTCCTGCCCCGCGCGCTGGCCCAAGGGCTGCCGCTGCCCCAGGGGGTCTGCGCCCGCGACCTGACCGGTGCGCCGGGGCATGTGGTCGGGCTGGCGGTCACCGACCGCGACCCGCCGCCGCCCATCGTCGCCGCCCTGCTGGAAGTGGCTGCGGCGATTGAGGATGACTCATTGTTGATAGATTAATTCTATCATTTACGCCGTAATTACGATTGCGCGATCTATCGTGACTTGCTAATTCTGACGCAGAGGAACAAAACCGGACCCGCAAGCCATGAGCCAGCCCGTTGACGGCATCCCGTTCGATGACGATGCGCACGAACGCCTGAATGCGATCATAGCCCGCCATACCGGCCGCGAGGGGCCGTTGCTGCCGATCCTGCACGACATTCAGGCCGAATGGGGCATGATACCCGAACCGGCGCAGCCGGTGATCGCCGCCGCGCTGAACATGACGCGGGCCGAGGTTTACGGTGTCGTCAGCTTTTACCACGATTTCCGCGATCGTCCCGCCGGGCGGCACACGCTGCGCCTGTGCCGGGCCGAGGCATGCAAGTCGATGGGCGCCGATGAACTGGCCGATCAGGTCCGCCGCGCCCTTGGCATCGACTGGCACGAAACCACGCCGGACGGGCGCATCACGCTGGAACCCGTGTTCTGTCTGGGCCTGTGCGCCTGTGCGCCCTCGGCGCAGATCGACGGGCGGCTGCATGGCCGGGTCAGCGCCGAAAAGCTGGAAAAACTGACGGGGGCGCTGGCATGAAGATTTACGTTCC
>JAUNUO010000017.1:5619-7218 GCA_030538135.1 Paracoccus sp. (in: a-proteobacteria) | reverse complement strand
AGCGCCGAAAAGCTGGAAAAACTGACGGGGGCGCTGGCATGAAGATTTACGTTCCCATCGACGCCGCCGCCCGCGCACTGGATTCCGACGAGGTGGCCAAGGCCGTCGCAGCCGAGGCCGAGCGCCGCGGGGAAACCGTGCAGATCATCCGCAACGGAACGCGCGGGATGATCTGGCTGGAACCACTGGTCGAGGTCGAACGCGATGGCATCCGTAACGGCTTCGGCCCGATGACGCCCGATGATGTGGCGCAGCTTTGGGACGGTGGCGATCTGGCCCTTGGGCCGGTGGATGATCTGCCGTGGATGAAGGCGCAGTCGCGTTTCACCTTTGCCCGCGTCGGGCTGATCGACCCGCTGGATTGGGACGCCTATCAGGCGCATGGCGGCGTCGCCGGGCTGCGCGCGGCGGTGAAGGATCCCGGCGCCGTGGTGCGGATCGTCACCGATTCCGGCCTGCGCGGACGCGGCGGGGCGGGCTTTCCCACTGGCATCAAATGGAAAACCGTCGCCGAAGCCCAGGCCCCGCAGAAATATATCGTCTGCAACGCCGATGAGGGGGACAGCGGCACATTCGCCGACCGGATGCTGATGGAGGGCGACCCGCTGTGCCTGATCGAAGGCATGGCCATTGCCGGCATCGCCGTGGGCGCGACGCAGGGTTACGTCTATCTGCGCAGCGAATATCCCGACGCGATCCGCGCCATGAACGACGCCATCGCCATCGCCCGCCACAACGGGATGCTGGGCGGTGATGTGCTTGGGTCCGGCATCGCCTTCGACATGGAGGTGCGCGTGGGCGCCGGCGCCTATGTCTGCGGCGAGGAAACCAGCCTGCTGAACAGTCTCGAAGGCAAGCGCGGCGTGGTCCGCGCCAAACCGCCCATCCCGGCGCTGCACGGGCTGTTCGGGCGGCCGACGGCGGTGAACAACGTCATCTCGCTGGCCTCGGTGCCGTGGATCATGGCCAATGGCGCGGCGGCCTATGCCGATGTCGGCATCGGGCGCAGCAAGGGCACCATCCCCTTGCAGATCGCCGGGAACGTGAAACACGGCGGATTGTATGAGATCGCCTTCGGCCTGACCCTGGGCGAGATCGTCGAAAAGATCGGCGGCGGCACGGCATCGGGCCGCCCGGTCAAGGCGGTGCAGGTCGGCGGCCCGTTGGGCGCGTTCTTTCCACCCGCGCTTTTCGACACCCCCTTTGGATACGAGGAATTCGCGGGCAAGGAAGGTCTGGTCGGCCATGCAGGGATCGTGGTGTTCGACGACACCGCCGACATGCTGGAAATGGCCCGTTTCGCGATGGAGTTCTGCGCCATCGAATCCTGCGGCAAATGCACGCCCTGCCGGGTCGGCAGCATCCGCGGGGTGGAAACCATCGAACGTATCGCCGCCGGGGATGAAACCGGCATCCCGATCCTGACCGATCTGTGCAACACGATGAAATGGGGCAGCCTCTGCGCGCTTGGCGGGTTTGCCCCCTATCCGGTCATGTCCGCCCTCACCCATTTCCCCGACGATTTCACCGGACGCAGCGCGCGTCAGGAGGCCGCCGAATGAAAGACTTCATCATCCCGCCGAAAGACTGGACCCGCGA
>JAUNUO010000017.1:0-5519 GCA_030538135.1 Paracoccus sp. (in: a-proteobacteria) | reverse complement strand
CAGGAGGCCGCCGAATGAAAGACTTCATCATCCCGCCGAAAGACTGGACCCGCGACATGGGCACGCCTGCCGCCAATGGCGCGCCGGTCAGTCTGATGATCGACGGAATCACTGTCACCGTCCCCGCCGGAACCTCGGTCCTGCGCGCCGCCGCCGAGGCGGGCGTGACCGTGCCGAAACTCTGCGCCACCGACAACATCGAGGCATGGGGATCGTGCCGCGTCTGCGTGGTGGAGATCGAGGGGATGCGCGGCACCCCTGCATCCTGCACCACGCCCGTGACCGATGGCATGGTGGTGCGCACCCAGACCGACGCGCTTGGCGCGATCCGGCGCGGGGTGATGGAACTGTATATGTCCGATTATCCGCGCGACGTGCTGGCCTGCAACGCGCTGGCGGAATCGGAACTGCATCAGGTCGCATCGGCCGTGGGGCTGCGCGAGGTGCGCTTTGGTCCCGGCCGCAGCCATCAGCCGCTGACCGAAGGGCCGGACGGGCGCCCGGTGCTGAACGGCGAGGCGATTCCGCTGGATGAATCGAACCCCTATTTCACCTTCGATGCGTCAAAATGCATCGTCTGTTCCCGCTGCGTCCGGGCCTGCAACGAGGTGCAGGGCACATTCGCCCTGACCATCGCGGGCCGGGGGTTCGACAGCCATGTATCGGCGGGCACGGCCAGCGACGATTTCCTGTCCTCGGATTGCGTGTCCTGCGGCGCCTGCGTGCAGGCCTGCCCGACCGATGCCCTGCTGGAAAAATCGGTGATCCAGATTGGCACGCCGGATCGGGTGGTGAAAACCACCTGCGCCTATTGCGGCGTCGGCTGTTCCTTTGACGCGCATATGCGCGGGGAAACCGTGGTCAAAATGGTGCCCAGCAAGGACGGGCTGGCCAATCACGGCCATAGCTGCGTCAAGGGGCGCTTTGCCTGGGGCTATGCCACCCATGCCGACCGTATCCTGTCGCCGATGATCCGCGAGGCGATCACCGATCCTTGGCGCGAAGTGTCCTGGGACGAGGCGATCGGCTTTGCCGCCGAGCGGCTGCGCAAGGCGCAGGCCGATCACGGTCAGCGCGCCATCGGCGTCATCACATCCAGCCGTTGCACCAACGAGGAAACCTATCTGGTGCAGAAACTGGCCCGCGCGGTCTTTGGCAACAACAATACCGACACCTGCGCCCGCGTCTGCCATTCGCCCACCGGATACGGGCTGCGGGTGACGCTGGGCACTTCGGCCGGGACGCATGATTTCGTGTCGGTGGATGAAACCGATCTGGCGCTGGTGATCGGCGCGAACCCGACCGATGGCCACCCCGTATTCGGGTCGCGCCTGCGCCGCCGTCTGCGGCAGGGGGCCGGGCTGATCGTCATCGACCCGCGCCGGATCGACCTGCTGGAAACGCCGCATATGGGCATGGGGCTGCACCTGCCGCTGCGCCCCGGCACCAACGTCGCCGTCATCAGCGCGCTGGCCCATGTCATCGTGACCGAGCGCCTGTATGACGAAGCGTTCATCCGCAGCCGCTGCGACTGGGACGAATTCGGCGAATACGCCGCCTTCATCAGTGATAATCGCCATTCCCCCGAAGAGGTGGAAAAGATTTCCGGCGTCTCTGCCGATCTGATCCGGCAGGCCGCGCGCGCCTATGCCGCCGCGCCGCGCGCCAGCATCTATTACGGGCTGGGCGTGACCGAACATTCGCAGGGGTCCACCACCGTCATCGCCATCGCCAACCTTGCGATGATGACCGGCAATATCGGCACCCCCGGCACTGGCGTGAACCCATTGCGCGGCCAGAACAACGTGCAGGGGTCCTGCGACATGGGGTCGTTCCCGCATGAATTTCCCGGCTATCGCCATGTCAGCGATGCGGCGACGCGGGCGATCTATGAACAGGCATGGGGCGTTTCCCTGTCGGACGAGCCGGGCCTGCGCATCCCCAACATGTTCGATCAGGCGCTGGCAGGGCGGTTCCGCGGGCTTTACTGTCAGGGCGAGGACATCGTGCAGTCCGACCCCGACACCCGCCATGTGACAGGCGCGCTGAAGGCCATGGACATCGTGATCGTGCAGGATCTGTTCCTGAACGAGACCTCGAACTATGCCCATGTGTTCCTGCCCGGATCGTCCTTCCTGGAAAAGGACGGCACCTTCACCAATGCCGAGCGCCGCATCAACATGGTGCGCCGCTGCATGCCGCCGCCGAACGGCTTTGCCGATTGGGAAATCACGCAATTGCTGGCGAACCGGATGGGCGCGGACTGGGATTACACCCACCCCAGCCAGATCATGGATGAAATCGCCGCCACCACCCCCAGCTTTGCCGGCGTCAGCTTTGGCCTGCTGGATCAGGTCGGTTCGGTGCAATGGCCGTGCAACGACGCCGCGCCACTGGGCACGCCGCTGATGCATGTCGGTGGCTTTGTGCGCGGCAAGGGCAAGTTCATCAACACCGAATATGTCGCGACCGAGGAACGCACCGGTGCGCGGTTCCCCCTGCTGCTGACCACCGGGCGGACGCTGACGCAATACAACGTCGGCGCGCAGACCCGTCGCACCGGCAACACCACCTGGCACCCCGAGGATGTGCTGGAAATTCACCCACACGACGCCGAGGTGCGCGGCGTTCGCGACGGCGATTTCGTGCGGCTGGCCTCGCGCGCGGGGGATACGACGCTGCGTGCGCAGATCACCGACCGGGTGGCACCGGGCGTCGTCTATACGACCTTCCACCATCCGTCCACGCAGGCCAACGTGGTGACCACCGACAACTCCGATTGGGCCACCAACTGCCCCGAGTTCAAGGTGACGGCGGTGCAGGTCAGCCCCTCGAACGGGCCATCGGGCTGGCAGACCGAATATTCCGCCCATTCCGAACTGTCCCGCCGCATCCTGCCCGCGGCGGAATAAGGTGGACGATCGCGCCCCTGCCCCGCGCCCCGAACCGGCGGCATTGCGTCGCTGGCAGGGTGGGGCATGGGTCGCGGGCGATGCCCCGCCCCCGCCTGCGGAATCGCCGGTGGCCATTGTGATCGACGGCCAAAGTCAGGTCGTGCTGATGGCAACCCCCGCCGATCTGCACGATCTGGCGCTTGGCTTTGCGCTGACCGAGGGGATGATCGCCAGTCCTGCCGATGTGCAGGATTTCGAACGGGTCGAGGTCACCGCACAGGGCCTGCCTGCGGTTGAGGCGCGGCTGTGGCTGCGCCCCGGCACGGCGGCAGTGCTGGCCGAACGGCGGCGCAAGATGCTTGGCCCGGTCGGCTGCGGGCTGTGCGGCATCGACAGCATCGAACAGGCGCTGCCCGATCTGCGCCGGGTCCAGACCGGACTGCACCTTGCCCCCGCCGATGTGCAGGCCGCCATGGCCGCGCTGAGCGCCGGCCAGATCCGCTGGCGTGCCACGCCCGCCATCCACGGCGCCGGGTTCTGGCACCCGGCTGCCCCCGCCGTGGTGCGCGAGGATGTCGGCCGTCACAACGCGCTGGACAAGGTGATGGGCGCCTTGGCGCGCGAGGGGCGCGACGGCGCGGGCGGCGTGATCGCCATGACCTCGCGCCTGTCGGTCGATCTGGTGCAAAAGGCCGCGCGGATGAAGGCCCCCGTGGTGATCGGGGCTTCCGCGCCGACAACCCTGGCCATCGCCTGGGCGGATGCCGCCGGCATCACCCTGATCGGACGCGCGCGCGGCGATGCATTTGACCTCTATACTCATCCCGAACGACTGAAAGGCTGACCCATGGCTGACAAGCTGATCCGCATGGCCACCCAGATCGCCGATTTCTGGCGGCACCAGCCCGGCGATCCCGAACGCGCCGTTGCCAAACACATCAACGATTACTGGACCTATCAGATGCGCCGGGACTTTCTGGCAGCGCTCAAGGGGCAGACGGTCGATCCGGTGGTTCAGGCTGCCGCCGATCACGTTCTTCTGCCGGATCGCGACAGCGCCGCCTGATCCCTGCGTTGCAATCGCGGCCCGCCCGGATCATATAAGGCGCAGCAGCAGCGGAGCGGTGCATGACCTATCTGGATTTCGAAAAGCCTCTGGCCGACATCGAGGGCAAGGCCGAAGAACTGCGTGCCATGGGCCGCAAGGGCGAAGGCGTCGATGTCGATAAAGAGGCCGCGGCACTGGACAAGAAGGCCGGCGACATGCTGGTCGATCTGTATAAAAACCTTGATCCGTGGCGAAAGACGCTGGTCGCCCGCCACCCGGACCGCCCGCATTGCCGCGCCTATATCGACGCGCTGTTCACCGAATACACGCCCCTGGCCGGGGACCGGACCTTTGGCGACGACCACGCGGTGATGGGCGGGCTGGCACGGTTCAACGACGCGGCCTGCGTGGTGATTGGCCATGAAAAGGGTAACGATACCAAGACCCGCCTGCACCATAATTTCGGCATGGCCCGCCCCGAAGGATACCGCAAGGCGATCCGGCTGATGGACATGGCGCATCGGTTCGGCCTGCCGGTCATCACCCTGGTCGATACCCCCGGCGCCTATCCCGGCAAGGGCGCCGAGGAGCGCGGGCAGTCCGAAGCCATTGCCCGCTGCACCCAGAAATGTCTGGAAATCGGCGTGCCCCTGATCTCGGTCATCATCGGCGAGGGCGGATCGGGTGGCGCGGTGGCCTTTGCCACGGCGAACCGCATCGCCATGCTGGAACATTCGATCTATTCGGTCATCTCGCCCGAGGGTTGCGCCTCGATCCTGTGGAAAGACAGCGAACGGATGCGCGAGGCGGCCGAAGCCTTGCGCCTGACCGCGCAGGATCTGCTGAAACTGGGCGTCATCGACCGTATCATCAAGGAACCCACCGGCGGCGCGCAACGCGACCCGGACGCGGCAATTCAGGCCACCGGGCAGGAAATCTCGGCCTTGCTGGCCGAACTGTCGGGCAAGAAACCAGCCGATCTCATCAAGGACCGGCGGCAAAAATTCCTGTCCATGGGCAGCAAAAGCCTGAACTGAATCGCCGTCGCGGGGGGACAGCCCCCCGCACCCCGGCGTATTTTAACAAACAGGACGTCGGTTCAGGCTTGTTCGGATTACCACATGCTGCGCGCGGCGCGATCCGGCCATGCGGCATCGTAATCCGCGCCGCCGACCTGCCCCTGCGTCATTGCGGCCAGAATATCGCCCGGCGTCGGCAGGCCCGCGCTGTCATCCGCCCCCGACCAAAGCCCTGCCCGCATCATAGCACGGGCGCATTGGAAATAGATTTCCCAGATCCGCAGCACGATCACCACGCGCGGCTGTTTGCCATCATGCGCAAAGCCCCCGCGCAAGGCGGCATCATCCGTCACCCGCGCCCGCCCGTTCACCCGGATCACCGTATTGGACCCGCGCACCATCAGCATCAGGCTGGCCCGGTCGTCGCGGATGATGTTGCGGATCGAATCGATGCGGTCATTGCCACGCCAGTCGGGGATCGCAAGGTGATGATCGTCCAGCACCCGCACCACCGGGCCGTCATCGCCGCGCGGGCTGGCATCGGTGCCCTCGGGTCCG
>JAUNUO010000198.1 GCA_030538135.1 Paracoccus sp. (in: a-proteobacteria) | reverse complement strand
GGACCTTCTGGACGGAGGCGATCACGCCGACAGCCTGCGCGGCGATGCCGGCAACGATACGCTGATCGGCGGCATGGGCAACGACACCCTGATCGGCAGTTGGGACAGCGACCGCCTGATCGGTGGCACCGGTCGTGATCGACTGACGGGGGGCAAGGGCGCGGATAGTTTTGTCTTTACCTATCCGGCTGACAGCCGCACCGGCGCGATGCGCGACATCATCACTGATTTGCGGTCGGGCGTCGATATGATCGACCTGACCGCGATCACCGAGGGAACCGCGATGACCGGCAATTTCACCGGCAATCAGGCCGGCGCTTTCGCGGTCTGGTATGTCGTGCGCGGCGATGACCTGCTGTTGCGCGCCGACACCACCGGCGATGGCGCGGCGGATTTCGTCCTGACCCTGACCGGTGTCGATCACCTTGGGGCATCGGATATTCTGCTGTAAGCGGACCAATATACAGACAAATTCCGCAGAAACATTGACCCGAGGCCCGGTTTCGTCTAGGGCGGCACTGTCCGCATCCGGCGGACGCAGGCGGGGCGTGGATCGTGCGTCCCTTTTTCATTCTGCCCAAACGGCAGACGGACGCACAACCCCGCGCGCGACGCGGCCTTTCGGAAAGCCCTGAATGACTCTTTTCTCTGACCTCAAGCTGGACCCCAAGGTTCTCAAAGCCATTGACGAGGCAGGATATCCCGCCCCCACGCCAATTCAGGCCGGCGCAATTCCGCCCGCCCTGGAAGGGCGCGACGTTCTGGGCATCGCACAGACCGGGACCGGCAAAACCGCAAGCTTTACCCTGCCGATGATCACCCTTCTGGGTCGCGGACGGGCGCGGGCGCGGATGCCGCGCAGCCTGGTGCTGTGTCCCACGCGGGAACTGGCCGCACAGGTGGCGGAAAACTTCGATATTTATGCAAAGCATACGAAACTGACCAAGGCGCTGTTGATCGGCGGCGTCAGCTTTGGCGAACAGGACAAGCTGATCGACCGCGGTGTCGATGTGCTGATCGCGACGCCGGGCCGGCTGCTGGACCATTTCGAACGCGGCAAGCTGTTGCTGACCGGCGTTCAGATCATGGTCGTGGACGAGGCCGACCGGATGCTGGACATGGGCTTCATCCCCGACATCGAGCGCATCTTTCAACTGACACCGTTCACGCGGCAGACGCTGTTCTTCTCGGCCACCATGGCGCCGGAAATCGAACGCATCACCAACACCTTCCTGCACAGCCCCGAACGGATCGAGGTTGCGCGGCAGGCCACCACCAGCGAAACCATCACCCAGCGGCTGATCGAGATCACCCCCACCCGCCGCGACCAGTCCGCGAAACAGAAACGCGAACTGCTGCGCGCCGTGATTCAGGCCGAAGAAGCGCGCCAAGAAGGCGCGCTGACCAACGCCATCATCTTCTGCAACCGCAAGACGGATGTGGATATCGTGGCCAAGTCCCTGAAAAAACATGGTTTCGATGCAGCGCCCATTCATGGCGATCTGGATCAGTCACAGCGGATGCGCACGCTGGACGGGTTCCGCGATGGCTCGCTGAAACTGCTGGTGGCCTCGGATGTGGCGGCGCGGGGTCTGGACATTCCGGCGGTCAGCCATGTGTTCAACTTTGACCTGCCCACCCATGCCGAGGATTATGTGCATCGCATCGGCCGTACCGGGCGGGCCGGACGTCTGGGTACCGCCATCAGCATCGGCACCCCGGCGGATGAAAAATACCTGACCGCGATCGAGGGGCTTATCAAACAGTCGCTGCCGCGCGGCGAGGTTCCCGAAGGGTTTTCGCTTTCCGAGTCCGCGCAATCGGCCCCCCGCCCCCGCGACGACCGCAAGGGCGGGCGCAACGGCCGCGACCGCGACCGTCGCCGCCGCGACGACCGCCCGGCCCGCGACGAAGCCCCCTCAACCCCCATCGCAGCCGCGCCCGTGCATGAGGAAAAGCGCGAGGACCGCCGCAGAGAAGATCGTCGGGAAGACCGCCTCGACGACCGGCGCGAGGATCGCCCGGATGATCGTCGTGATCGTGGCGAGCGCCGCGACCGCCGTGATCGCGATAACCGCCGCGATCCGGTGATCGTCGGTCTTGGCGATCATGTGCCCGAATTCCTGACCAACGTGTTCCGCCCCGGCTATATCGAAAGGCCCGAAGCCGAGGCGGAAACGCCGCCGCCTGCTCCTGCGCCTGCCCCGGTTCCCACCCCGGCAGACACGCCCGAAACGGGGGCAGAGGAACGCAAGCCTCGCCGTCGCCAGCCCGAGCGCAAGCCCAGACCCGTCGAACCGGCGCCGGAACAGACGGTCGAGCCTACCATGCCCGAGGGGCCGCCAGCCGTCGAAGCCCCCGCGCCCACCGAAGCTCAGGCACCTGTCGAACCCGCGCCCGAAACCCCGGCAGAGCCGCCAAAGCGGCGTCGCCGCCGCACCCGCGCCGAAATCGACGCCGACAATGCCGCCAAGGCCGAGGCCAAGGCCGCAGCCGAAGCAGCCAAGGCCGCCGCCCCTGCCGCGAAACCGCGCCGCCGCCGCACATCCGCCGCAGCCGCAGAGCCGCAAGTGCCGGCCGACAGCGCCCCCGACACGACCCCACCCGAATCCTGACGCGCAGCAATGCGCGATCACCTGACACCGCCCCGGGTTCGGCGCCGTCACCGACCGCCCTTGCGGCGTCTGGCGGCCGAGGCCGGTCTGGGCGCAATCGCGGCAACCGGGCTGGCCCCGCTGAACCTTTGGTTCCTCGCCCTGCCCGCGCTGGCGCTGATTCTGTGGCGCGTGGCCCGCGCGGCGACCGCCCGCACCGTCCTGTGGCAGATGCTGGCCGCCGGCGTCGGTTGGTTCGCGCTGGCACTGGTCTGGATCGTCGAGCCGTTCATGGTTCAGCCCGAGATTTACGGCTGGATGGCGCCCTTTGCGCTTGTGCTGATGGCACTGGGCGGCGGCCTGTTCTGGGCGATCCCCGCCGCGCTGGCCTGGCGGATCGCCACGCCGCGCCATGCCTCGCGCATTGCCGCCATCGCCGCCGCGCTGGCCCTGTCCGACTGGCTGCGCGGCTGGATCTTCACCGGCTTTCCCTGGGCGCTGACGGGCCATGTCTGGATCGGCACCCCGGTCGCGCAATCGGCCGCGGTCATCGGCGCCACCGGCCTTTCGGCGCTGACCCTGATGCTGGCCGCCCTGCCCGGTCTGCTGCGCCGCACACATCCGACGCCCGCCGTCCGCGCCCTGCCCGGCGCCGCGCTGCTCGTCGCGCTGACCGGCGCGCTATGGGCCGCTGGCCTGTCCCGCCTTGCCACGCCGCTGCCGCCCGACACGCCCGTCATGTTGCGCGTGGTGCAACCCGACGCGCAGCAGGCGTTGAAATGGGACCCCGAATGGTCGCTGGAATTCTATCACCGCCTACTGGACCTTTCGGCGCGACCCGGCGATGCGGATGTGGTCATCTGGCCGGAAACGGCGGTGAATTTCCTGCTGAACGACGCCGGGCCGGTGTTGCCGCAGATGGCGGGGTCGACCGGCGGCGCGACCCTGATCTTTGGCATTCAAAGGGCGGAATATCCCCGCTATTTCAACAGCCTCGCGGTGGCGCAACCGGATGGAACGGTGAGCGCGACCTATGACAAGTTCCATCTGGTGCCCTTTGGCGAATATATCCCCTGGGGCGATGCGATGGCGCGTATCGGGATCACCGCCTTTGCTGCGCAGCAGGGTCACGGATATTCACCCGGTTCCGGCCCGGACATCCTGACCCTGCCCGGCCTGCCCGGCTTTCAGCCGCTGATCTGTTACGAGGCGATCTTTCCTCAACATCTGTTGCGCACCGGCCCGCGCCCCGGCTGGCTGCTGCAAATCACCAATGATGCATGGTTCGGCAAATTCTCCGGCCCTTATCAACACCTTGCCCAAGCGCAACTGCGCGCGATCCAAAGCGGCCTGCCGCTGATCCGGTCGGCGAACACCGGCGTGTCAGCCGTCATCGACGCGCACGGCCGCATCCGCACCAGCCTGCCCCTGAACACCATGGGCAAGATCGACGCCGCCCTGCCCGCTGCCCTGCCCGCAACGCCATGGTGGCGCTGGGGCGACAGGCCCGCGCTGGCTTTCCTTGCGCTGATCCTTGTCACTGCAATATGGCGCCGTCGGGCCTGATCTTCCTGTTTGCCTGAATACGCCGGGGGTCCGGGGGGCGGCCCCCGGCCATCGCGGGACGCAATCCCGCCTATTCGC
>JAUNUO010000016.1:27598-36088 GCA_030538135.1 Paracoccus sp. (in: a-proteobacteria) | reverse complement strand
TGCCCGAGGGGGAAATCGGGGCCATCGAGGTGCGCGGCCCCAATGTGTTCGAGGGCTATTGGCAGATGCCGGAAAAGACCGCCTCGGAATTCCGCGCCGACGGGTTCTTCATTACCGGCGATCTGGGTCAGATCGGCGAGGATGGCTATCTGCGGATCGTCGGACGCGACAAGGATCTGGTAATTTCGGGCGGCTATAACGTCTATCCCAAGGAACTGGAAAGTCTGATCGACGACATTCCGGGCGTTCTGGAAAGCGCCGTCATCGGCGTGCCCCACCCCGATCTGGGCGAGGGCGTGACGGCCATCGTCATCCCCCAGCCCGGCGCCGATCTGGCCGAGGCCACCATCACTGCCGCGCTGGATGGCAAGCTGGCGCGTTACAAGCAGCCGAGAAAGGTTCTGTTCCTGTCCGAGTTGCCGCGCAACGTGATGGGCAAGGTCCAGAAGGCTGAACTGCGCAAAAGCTACGCCGATCTCTATCAGTGACAATTTCAGGCGCGCTGCCCCGGCAGGAGGAGCCGGGCAGCCGTCGATCCAGAGAGGAGTGGATCAATGATTATCTATGGAGTCGCCGTGCTGGCGGCCTGTCTGATCGTGGGCATGATTCTGGGCGATGCGCTTGGGGTGGTGCTGGGGGTGCAGTCGAACATCGGCGGCGTGGGCTTTGCCATGCTGCTGCTGATCGTGCTGACCGACTGGATGCGCCGTCTGGGCAAATTCCCGCCCCATTCCGCCGAAGGCGTCCTGTTCTGGAGCGCGATGTATATTCCCATCGTGGTCGCCATGGCGACGACCCAGAACGTCGTGTCCGCCGTCGGCGGCGGCCCGATCGCCATTCTGGCAGGTCTGGGCGCCACCATCGTCTGCTGGGCGCTGGTGCCGGCCCTTGCGCGTCTGGGCGGCGCGGAACCGCCTTTGCCCCCCGTCGCCGAAGAATCGGAGGTCTGATCCGATGGAGCTGATTTCCGAAGTTCTGGTCAAGAACGGTCTTGTTTTCGCCTTTGTGATCGTCGGCGCAGTCATGTGGCTCAGCTATTACCTGTCGCATCACCTGACCTCGGGCCGGTTGCATGGCTCGGCGGTGGCGATCATCGTCGGTCTGGTGCTGGCCTATTTCGGTGGCATCTTTACCGGCGGGTCCAAGGGGCTGGCCGATATCCCGGTCTTTTCGGGACTGGCGGTCATGGGCGGCGCGATGCTGCGCGATCTGGCCATCGTGTCCACCGCTTTCGGCGTCGATCTGCGCGAGATCCGCAAATCGGGGCTGGTCGGGGTGATTTCGCTGATGGCGGGGATCGGCCTGTCCTTTCTGGTCGGCGCCGTGGTGGCGCTGATGTTCGGCTATACCGATGCCATCAGCATGACGACGCTGGGTGCGGGCGCCGCCACCTATATCGTCGGCCCCGTCACCGGCACCGCCCTTGGCGCATCGAGCGAGATCATCGCCCTGTCGGTCGCCGCCGGTCTGCTCAAGGCGGTGCTGGTCATGGTCGGAACGCCCTTCATCGCCCCGCTGATCGGACTGAACAACCCCAAGGCGGCGATGGCCTATGGCGGGCTGATGGGCACGACCAGCGGCGTGGCGGGCGGTCTGGCCGCCACCGACAAGCGGCTGGTGCCCTATGGCGCGATGACGGCCACGTTCTACACCGGGCTTGGCTGCCTTTTGGGACCATCGGTTATCTATCTGGTGATCCGCGCAGTGATGGGCGGGTAGGGCGGCACGTCCCCGGTGGCGCGTTCTTGCGGCTGGCGGCCGGTCGCATCCGGCCCTAGCATCCCCATGACATGCCGCAACGCGCGGGGGATCATATCAGAAGGCACCCCATCCGCCGATCCGGCCCCAATCTGCACGAGGATGCGATGAAACTGTTGCGCTATGGCCCCAAGGGACAGGAAAAACCCGGAATGCTGTACGCGGACGGCTCCATCCGCGATCTGTCGGCACATGTCGATGACATTGCGGGCGAGGTGCTGACACCCGGCGGTCTGGCCCGTCTGGCCGCGCTGGACCCGGCGACACTGCCCATCGTCACCGGCCAGCGCATCGGCCCCTGCGTGGGCCGGGTGGGCAAGTTCATCTGCATCGGGCTGAACTATGCCGACCATGCGGCCGAGACCGGCGCGGATATTCCCGCAGAACCCATCGTTTTTGGCAAATGGACCAGCGCGATCTGCGGCCCTGACGACGATATCGAAATCCCGCGCGGGTCCACCAAGACCGATTGGGAGGTCGAGTTGGGCGTCGTCATCGGCAAGCCGGGCCGCTATATCGAACCGGCCGATGCGCTGTCCCATGTCGCAGGCTACTGTGTCGTCAACGATATTTCCGAACGCGAATGGCAGATGGAACGTGGCGGCACCTGGGACAAGGGCAAGGGCTGCGACACCTTCGGCCCCATCGGCCCGTGGCTGGTCACACCGGACGAAGCGGGCGACGTGGGCAATCTGCACATGTGGCTGGATGTGGACGGGCGACGTTATCAGGACGGATCGACCGCCACGATGATCTTTGGCGTGGCCGAGATCATCGCCTATTTGTCGCGCTTCCTGTCGCTGCAACCGGGCGACGTGATTTCCACCGGCACGCCCCCCGGCGTGGGACTGGGCCAGAAACCGCCCGTCTATCTGAAGGGCGGCGAGGTGATGCGTCTGGGAATCCAGGGTCTGGGTGAACAGACGCAAAGGGTCGTGCGCGCCTGAGCATCATCGGCCCGTGCGGGGCGGGCCATTGGGCGGATGACCCTATCCAAACCGCATCAGTACCCGCCGCACCAACCGGCTGACCAGCGCGTGAAAGGTCAGCGCGATCAGCGTCACAAGGGTCAGGCTGGCAAAGCTCAGGTCGATGCGCATCCGGCCGTTGGCATGGATCATCACCGCGCCCAGACCTTCGGAACCGCCGACCCATTCGCCGATGACAGCGCCGATGGGAGCATAGACGGCGGCCAGCTTCAGCCCGCTGCCCAACATCGGCAGGGCCATGGGGATGCGGATGTGAACCATCTCGCGCCAGCGGTTCGCGCCCATGGTCCGCGCCAGATCCAGACAGGCGGGCGAGGTCCGCACCAGCCCGTCCAGAAAGGCCGAGGCGACGGGAAAGAAACAGATCAGCGCCGTCACCACGATCTTGGGCGCCATCCCATAGCCAAGCCACAGCGTTAGGATCGGAGCCAGCGCAAAGATCGGAATGACCTGCGACAGCAGCAGGACCGGGCGCAGCGCCGCCGCCAGCCGGGGAAAGGCCGCCATCGCCACGGCCAGCATCGCGCCGGCCCCCGCGCCAAGGGCGAAACCGGCCAGAATTTCGGTTGCGGTATGCAGGGCGGCGCGGGTCAGCACCTGATGATGAGTCAGCAGCGCTCCGGCCACGCGGGCCGGGCCGGGCAGCAGAAAGGGCGGCAGGCCGGTGGCAAGGATCAGCCCCTGCCATGCCAGCAGGAACCCGGCCGCAATGGCCAAAGGGGTCAGGATGTGCCGCGCTTTCATGCCGGGATGTCGGCGACCAGCCGGTCCAGCAACGCGGCCTGACAGGTCAGGACATCAGGGTCCGAAGGGGCGCGCGGCGCAGGCGTGGAGGGCGCGGGCTGCGACGACAGCCCGGCCTCGGTCAGCACAAGGATGCGGTCCGCCAGCCGCGCGGCCTCGGCCGGATCATGGGTCACCATCAGCACGCTGCGCCCCGACAGCAGTTCGGCCGCCAGATCCTGCATCGCCAGCCGCATCCGCGCATCCAGCGCCGAGAACGGTTCGTCCAGCAGGACCAGCGGGCGATCCTCCATCAGCGTGCGGGCCAGCGCGACCCGCTGACGCTGACCGCCCGACAGGGCGGCGGGGTATTTCGCGGCGTGATCGACAAGGCCGGTGCGCTCAAGGATCGCGTCCAGCCGGGCGGTATCCGCGCGCTGGCCGCGCAACCGTGCCCCAAGCGCCGCGTTCTGCCGCACGTTCAGCCAGGGCAGCAGCCCGGCATCCTGCGCCATCAGCGCGACCGCTTGGCGGTTTTCGACCCGGCCATCGAAACAGCCGCCGACCGGCAGGCCGGCGATCAACCGCAGCAGCGTCGATTTGCCCACGCCCGAAGGACCAAGCAGCGCGGTCCAGCGTCCCGGTTCCACCACCAGCCGGATCGGGGGGAACAGAACCTGCCCCCCGAACCGCACCTGCCCGGACAGGACCACCGGCATCATGCCCGGCCAAGACCCCAGAACGCCGCCTCAAGCCGGGTCGCGGTGGCAAAGCGCCCGGCCAGCGCCTGCCAGCGCGGCAGCGTTTCGGGCGCGGGGCCAAGGCGATCCGCGATGGCCCTGTCGATCAGCGCGCCGGTATCGCGGCACAATTGCTGAAACTCGGGTCCGCCATAGGTTTCGATCCAGTTGCGATAAGGGGTTTCGCCCCCCTCGGCCAGCAGTCGCGCACCGATTTCACCATAACCCAGAACGCAGGGCGCCACCGCCGCCAGCAGGTCAAGGAAATCGCCCGAATAGCCCGATTCCAGCACATAGCGGGTATATGCGAGGTTTTCGGGCGCTTCTTCGGTCGCCTCCAGCGCCTCGCGGGTGATTCCTTCGCCTTCGCAGATACCGACATGCAGCGGCATTTCCAGATGCAGCAGCGCATGGACGGTGGCGCTGGCGGCCTGCATTTCCGCCAGATTGCCGGCCTTGACCACCGCCAGCGACCACGCGCGCGAAAAATGGATCAGGAACACGTAATCCTGTTGCAGATAGTTCAGGAAAGCCGCGCGGGGCAGGCTGCCGTCGCCCAGACCCTGTACGAAGGCATGGCGGGTATAGGCCTGCCACGGGCCGGGGCAGGCATCGCGCCACAGGGCAAAGCTGCGGCCATAATCGGGGGCGGTCATTGCTTGGTCTCCTTGTCGGTGGCACCCACATCAATCGCCAGTGCCGAAACAGGCAGAATGCCGTCGATCAGGCCCGCATCGTGCAGGAAGGCTTCGAACCGGGCATAGCGGCCATGATCCAGTGCTGCCGGGCTGTGGGCGAAACGCGGCATGGTGTCGGCCCATGCGCGGGTGTTCAACTCATCCGACAGATCGGGTTCATAGGCGGAAAAGACGGCGAAGGCATCGTCGGGATGGTTCAGCATGTATTCCGTTCCGCGCTCGACCGCGGTCAGAAAACGGCCGATGCGGTCGCGGTCAAGGCGTTCGGAATTGGCGACAAAAACCAGTTCGTCATAGCTTGGCATCCCTTCTTCCTCGGGGAAGTAACAGCGGCCGTTGGCCCCCGCCATCCGCATCTGCGTCAATTCGAAATTGCGAAATGCCCCCATGACCGCATCGACCTGCCCGGTCAGGACCGAGGGTGTCAGCGACCAGTTGACGTTGACCATTTCCACGTCATCAAGGGTCAGTTCGACCGATTGCAGCATGGCGGCCATCATCGCCTCTTCGACGCCGGACACGGAATAGCCGATCTTGCGGCCTTTCAGATCGGCAAGGGTCTGGATCGGGCCATCGGCATCGACCATCAGGCAGTTCAGCGGCGTAGCGATCAGCGTGCCGACGCGCAGCAGCGGCAGCCCTTCGTGGACCTGAAGGTGAACCTGCGGCTGATAGCTGACGGCCAGATCGGCGCGGCCCGCGGCAACCAGTTTCGGCGGCTCGGTCGGGTCGGCAGGGGCGATGATTTCGACCGTCAACCCCTGATCGGCGAAGAACCCCTTTTCCTGCGCCAGAATGATCGGGGCGTGGTCGGGATTGACGAACCAGTCAAGGATCAGCGTCATCTTGTCTTGTGCGGCGGCGGCTGCTGGCAGGGCGAGACTGGCCGCAAGGGCGGCGGCGAAACGGATGGATGTCACGGATTTCCTCCTTTGGTGATCGTGGTGTCGGCCAAAAGGGCGATTTCGCCGGGCCAGTGGGGGCGCAGCCGGTCCGCCGCGCGCCATGCGCGCAGGCCCGAACGGCAGGCGAACACGGCGCGCTGATCGGCGGCGGGGCGCGGAAAATCGGGGCCGATGGCCTGAACCGGCCGGCGGATGGCATGGGGGATGGTCTGCGGGGCCTCGGCCTCGTCACGCAGATCGACGATGACATCATCGGGACGCAGATCGGCGCGGGCGACAAAACGATGCGCCTGTGCCGGTTCCGGTGCCGCGTCAAAGCGAAAGCTTGTGGTGCGAAAGCCGCGCATGTTCCAGCGGACCAATTGACCCAGCGGCGAAGGCGTCATGCCGGTCAGCACCGCCAGCGCCATCTGCGCCTGCACCAGACCGAACATGCCGACCACCGGGCCAAGCACGCCGGCGGTGGCGCAGGTCGCAACCGAATCCGGCAGATCGGGAAACAGCGCCCGCAGCGACGGCGCGGTGCCACAGAACCCGCCGACATAGCCCGCAAGCCCCAGAACGGATGCCGATATCAACGGTTTGCCTGCGGCAAGGCAGACGTCCGACAGGGTATAGCTGACGGCGAAACTGTCGCCGCAATCCAGCACCAGATCGGCCGCCGCCACCAGCGCAGGAGCATTGGCGGGAGTCAGCCATTCGACCAGCGGCACCACCTGAACCTGCGGGTTCAGCGCATGCAGAACTGCCGCCGCCGCCGTCGCCTTGGGCTGACCGATATGGGGGCCATAGATCGGCTGGCGGTGCAGGTTTGTTTCCTCGGCCCGGTCGGGATCGACCAGCGTGATCTGCCCAACGCCCGCGCCAGCCAGATATTGCAGCACCGGCACGCCAAGCCCGCCCGCACCGACGACCAGCACATGCGCTGCCCCGATCCGCGCCTGACCATCGGCGCCGATTTCGGGCAGGATCGTCTGCCGGGCATAACGGCTCATGCCGTCACCCGCAGCCATTCGCGCACCCGCGATTCAGGGTCGGGGTTCAGGGTGATGTCGGTCACGACCGACACGACATCCGCCCCGGCGGCCAAGGCCAGCGGCGCGCGGTCAGGGTTCAGCCCGCCGATCGCCACCAACGGAATGTGCCCGATCCGCGCCTTCCATTCGGTCAGCTTGTCCAGGCCCTGCTGATGCCATTTCATCTTTTTCAGGATCGTCGGCCAGACAGGACCAAGCGCGATGTAATCCGGCCGCAAGGTCAAAGCGCGGGCCAATTCCGCGTCATCATGCGTCGAAACCCCCAGCCGCAGTCCGCCAGCCCGGATCGCGGACAGATCGGCGCTGTCCAGATCCTCTTGCCCCAGATGGAGCCAGTCGCAGCCCTCATCCAGTGCGATGCGCCAGTGATCGTTGACCACAAGGATCGCCCCGGTCGCCCGGCACAGATCGCGGGCGCGGCGGATTTCGCCGCGGGTGTCGGCAGGGCTGCGGTCCTTGACGCGCAACTGCACCAGTTTCACGCCCAAGGGCAGCATCCGGTCGAGCCAGTCGGCACTATCGAAGATCGGGTAGAAGCGTGGCAGGTTCACGTCAGGAACGCCTTTCCAATGACCGGGGTGGACGGCGCGGCCATGTCGCGCGGGCCGATGGGGTCGGCGGCATGAGCGGCGGCACCCGCCTGCACGGCCAGCGCCATCGCCCGCGCCATCGCCACCGGATCGCCCGCGCGGGCGACGGCGGTGTTCAGCAGCACGGCGTCATAGCCCATCTCCATCGCCTGCGCCGCGTGCGAGGGCAGGCCGATCCCCGCATCGACGACCAGCGGCACATCGGGGAAATGCGCCCGCAGGCTGCGCAGACCATAGGGATTGTTGATCCCCAGCCCCGACCCGATGGGCGCGCCCCATGGCATCAGCACCTGACAGCCCGCATCCAGCAGACGACCGCAGACCGACAGATCCTCGGTGCAATAGGGGAACACCTGAAACCCGTCGTCTGTCAGAATGCGCGCGGCCTCGGCCAGGGCGAAAACATCGGGCTGCAAGGTGTCGCTGTGGCCGATCACCTCAAGCTTGATCCAGGTGGTGTCGAACAGCTCGCGCGCCATATGGGCGGTGGTCACGGCCTCTTTCGCGCTGTGACAGCCGGCGGTATTGGGCAGGATGGCGACGCCAAGATCGCGGATCAGCGCCCAGAAATCCTGCCCGCCACCCTGTTCGCGACGCAGGCTGACGGTCGCGATCCCCGCACCCGAGACGCGGAACGCTTCAGCCAGAATCGCGGGCGAAGGATACTGCGCCGTCCCCAGCATCAGCGCGCTGTTGATTTGGGTTCCGTAAAAGACCGGCATCGGTCAGCCACCCTGCATGGGCGCGACGACCTCGATCCGGTCGCCCTCGGCGATGGGGGTGGCATCGCGCAGGGCGGCTGGGACGAAATCGCCATTGCGGGCGGTGGCGACCTTGGGGCCGAAACCCTGTTCGGTCAGCAGATCGGCAAGGGTAGCGGCACCGGTCTGCTGCGCCGCGCCGTTTAGGGTGATGTTCATGTCAAAGCCTCATCCATGAATTCGGGGATTGCGCCGCTGTCCAGATGATCGCCTGCCATCTGCGCCACGGCTGGTGACAGCAGAAAGCCGTGCCGATACAAGCCGTTGGCCAACAGCAGATCACCGCGGC
>JAUNUO010000016.1:25605-27498 GCA_030538135.1 Paracoccus sp. (in: a-proteobacteria) | reverse complement strand
GACAGCAGAAAGCCGTGCCGATACAAGCCGTTGGCCAACAGCAGATCACCGCGGCGGCGCAGTCGGGGCAGGTTGTCGGGAAAGGCGGGGCGGGCATCGGCGCCGGCTTCCAGCACCTCGGCCTCGCCAAAACCGGGGTGCAGCGCATAGGCCGCCGACAGCAGTTCCAACAGCGACCGCGCGGTGACCACGCCGCGCCGGTCGCTTTCGATCATCGTTGCGCCCAACATGAACACACCGTCGCCGCGCGGCACGATATACAGCGGAATACGCGGATGCAGCAGCCGCACCGGGCGCGACAGGGTGATGTCGGGACAGCGCAGCACCAGCATTTCCCCCCGGACGCCGCGCAGATCGGGCAGCAGGTCGCGGGCGGCCAGACCGCGCGCGTCGATGCGCAGGTCCGGCTGCGAGGTGGGCGGGTCGCGGTGAATGGCAACGCCCTGAGCGTCCAGCCGCCGGTGCAGTTCGGTCAGCGCGGCGCGGGGGTCAAGATGCGCCTCGTCGGCATAGAACAGCCCCGCGTCAAAGCGTCCGGCAAGATCGGGTTCCAGCGCCGCGACCCCCGCGCCATCCAGCATCCGGTGCCCCCGGCTGCGACGGGCAAAACGGGCCAGTTCGCCCCGGTCACGGTTCTGCGCCAGAACCAGTGTGCCCTGACGCTGCACCAGCCCGCCGTGACGGTCCCACCAGCTGATCGCGTCAAACCCGTGGCGTTCCACCGGCGGTTCGGCGGATTCCCCTTCGCAATATGGGGCCAGCATTCCGCCCGCCCACCACGAACAGCCGTGCGGGCCGGGGCCGCCCTGCGGATCGGTCAGGTGCACCTGATACCCGCGCGCGGTCAGTTCGGTCGCCATGACCAGCCCCATGACTCCGGCGCCAAGGATGTGAACCGTGGTCATGGCGCGTCCCACCATGCATGGAAATGATGCACCGGCCCGTGGCCCGATCCGACGCGCAGCCGGTCCGCCGCCACGATGGCGCGGTGCAGATAGTCGTGCGCGCGGCCGACGGCCTGCGGCATGTCCTGCCCCTGCGCCAGCCCGGCGGCGATGGCGGCTGACAGGGTGCAGCCTGTGCCATGGGTGTTGCGGGTCATGATGCGGGGGGCGGTCAGTTCCCGTTCCTGCGGGCCGATCAGCAGGTCGGTGCAGACCGGCCCATCGGCATGGCCCCCCTTCATCAGCACCCAGCGCGGCCCCAGCGCCAGCAGCGCCCGGCCCTGTTCGCGCCGCGTTTCCAGATCGGGCGCGGGATCGCTGTCCAACAGCGCCGCGGCCTCGGGCAGGTTCGGGGTCAGCACGCTGGCCAACGGGATCAGGTCCGACCGGATCGCCGCCACCGCATCCGCCGCCAGAAGCCGGTCACCGGATTTCGCCACCATCACCGGGTCCAGCACCACCGGCAGGTCGCGTCCGCGCAGGCCATCGGCCACGGCGCGGATCACCTCGGGCGTGCCAAGCATCCCGATCTTGACGGCGCGCACGTCCAGATCGTCGAACACGGCGCGCATCTGCGCCGCGACCAGTTCCGGGGGCAGCATGTGGGCCGCCGTCACGGCACGGGTGTTCTGCGCGGTGACCGCCGTCAGCACGCTGGCGCCATAGGTGCCAAGCGCCGAAAAGGTCTTCAGGTCGGCCTGAATGCCGGCCCCCCCGCCGCTGTCGGACCCCGCGATGGTCAATGCGATGGCTGTCACGTCGCCCCCAAAATGCGACCGGCAGACGGATGTGGGGGGCTTTTGCACGGCACATTTCTGGCCTGCGTGATGCGCTACCCGTTCCCTCCGCCGGTATGAACCGGATCAGGTTCGATGGGTTGGCGATCGCCTCTCAGCCCCGGATTTACAGGGCACCCCAACGAGTAAGTTCCGCAACACTAGCCCGAGCG
>JAUNUO010000016.1:21884-25505 GCA_030538135.1 Paracoccus sp. (in: a-proteobacteria) | reverse complement strand
CCCGTCCATCGCCGGATGCGCGCGGCGCAGCCCGTCCACCAGATCCGCCACCCCGTCCACCGGGAAATCGCCGCCGGGCAGGGCGGCGCCCGCTGTCCAGTCGCGACCCGCGCCGGGGAAATGCGGCGCGAGGCGCGCCAGGGCAGATTCCGCCAGACGGCGATAGGTGGTGATCTTGCCGCCAAAGACGTTGAGACAGGGCGGGCCGTCCCTGTCCATCGACAGCACATAATCACGCGTCGCCGCCGTGGCCGATTTCGCGCCGTCATCATACAGCGGGCGGACGCCGGAATAGGTCCAGACGATCTGATCGCGCGTCACCGGCACCCGGAAATAGTTCGACGCAAAGCGGCACAGGTAATCCTGTTCCTCGGGCGTGCAGATGGCATCACCCGGCGGGCCGTGATGGTCGCAATCGGTGGTGCCGATCAGGGTGAAATCGCCCTCATAGGGGATGGCAAAGATAATCCGCCCGTCGGCGCCCTGAAAGAAATACGCCTTGTCATGGCCGAACAGGCGGCGGGTCACGATATGGCTGCCGCGCACCAGACGCACGGTCTCGCGGCTGGTCAGATGCGCCACGTCGAGGATCACATGGCCGACCCACGGCCCGCCCGCATTCACCAGCGCGCGGGCGGCATAGTCGCGGCCATCGGCCAGCGTGATCCGCCACAGCCCGTCCTGACGCCGTGCCTCGGTGACTTGCGCCCGCGTCAGGATATCGGCCCCGCGCGCCGCCGCATCGCGGGCGTTCAGCACCACCAGTCGCGCGTCATCGACCCAGACATCGCTGTATTCATAGGCTCGCGTCAGCCGGTCTTGCAGCGGCGCGCCCTCGGGTGCGCGGCGCAGGTTCAGCGCGGTGGTGCCGCGCAGGATCCTGCGCGCGCCAAGGCTGTCATAAAGCGCCAGCCCCGCCCGGATCAGCGTGGCAGGCCGACGCCCGCGCGCCCAGGGCATCACCCGGCCCAGCATCCGCGACACCGGGGTGTCGCTGTCGAACCGCATCGCCGGGTCCAGCGGCAGGACAAAGCGCATCGGCCGGGCGATATGCGGCATGGCGCGCAGCAGCACCTCGCGTTCGGCCAAAGCCTCGCGCACAAGACGGAATTCCAGATATTCCAGATAGCGCAGCCCGCCGTGAAACAGCTTGGTCGAGGCCGAGGAGGTCGCCTGCGCCAGATCGCCCTGTTCGGCCAGCCGCACCGACAGCCCGCGCCCCGCCGCATCCCGCGCGATGCCGCAGCCGTTGATGCCGCCGCCGATGATGAACAGATCGGTGATCCCGGTCATGGACGCCCTCTTGCCAATGCGCGGCGATGGGGTCACAGGCGGATGATGCTGTCAACGCCAAAGCAGACGGCGCGGCAGGTTGCCCCGCCGCGCCGCGTATCGCATCGCCGGTCGCGAAAATCCGCGATCAGCCTTTCAGATCGAAACGATCCGATTCCATCACCTTGGTCCATGCCGCGACGAATTGGCGGGCAAAGGTTTCCGCGTTGTCGTCCTGTGCGTAATGTTCCGCATAGGCGCGCAGGATCGAGTTCGAGCCGAACACCAGATCGACCCGCGTTGCGGTCCATTTCACCGCGCCGGTCTTGCGGTCGCGGATTTCATACAGCCCGCCGTCCACCGGTTCCCACGCGTTATCCATGTCGGTCAGGTTGACGAAAAAGTCGTTCGTCAGGGCGCCGACGCGATCGGTGAACACGCCATGCGACGTGCCGCCGTGGTTGGTGCCGAGAACCCGCATTCCGCCAAGCAGGACGGTCATTTCCGGTGCCGTCAGCCGCATCAGCTGCGCGCGGTCCAGCAGCATTTCCTCGGGCTGGGGGACATAGTCCTTTTTCAGCCAGTTGCGGAAACCGTCGGCCAGCGGCTCCATCGAGTCGAAGGATTCGGCGTCGGTCTGTTCGTCCGTCGCGTCACCGCGTCCGGGGTGGAACGGCACCTCGATATCGAATCCTGCGGCGCGCAGGCCCCGTTCTACGCCGATATTGCCGGCCAGCACGATCACATCGGCGATGCTGGCACCGGCGTCGCGCGCGATGGGTTCCAGAACCGACAGCACGCGGGCCAGACGGTCGGGTTCGTTGCCCGCCCAGTCCTTTTGCGGCGCCAGACGGATGCGCGCGCCATTCGCGCCGCCACGCATGTCGGATCCGCGGAAGGTGCGGGCGCTGTCCCATGCGGTGTTGATCAGCTCGGCCTGGCTCAGCCCACTGTCTGCGATGCGGGCCTTGACTGCGGCCACGTCCCAGCCGGTCGGGCCGGCGGGGATCGGATCTTGCCAGATCAGATCCTCGGTCGGCGCCCACGGCCCGATATAGCGGTCCTTCGGCCCCATGTCGCGATGGGTCAGCTTGAACCAGACGCGGGCGAAAGTATCGCGGAAATATTCGGGATCGGCCCGGAATTTCTCCATATAGCTGCGATAGATGGGATCGACCTTCATGGCGATGTCGGCGTCGGTCATCATCGGCATCCGCCGGATCGCTGGGTCATGCGCATCGCGCGGCATATCTTCGGGGGCGATGCTGACCGGCTCGTATTGTTTCGCCCCTGCGGGCGAGGTGGTCAGCCGCCATTCGTGATCCAGCAGCATCCTGAAAAAGCCGTCGTCGAAGGTGGTCGGATCGGTCGTCCATGCGCCCTCGGGGCCGCCAACGACGATGCCCGCATTGCCCCGGTTCACCCAGCCCAGACCCTGATCCTGGATCGGCGCACCCTCGGGTTCGGGACCAAGCAGAGCGGCGCTTCCGTTGCCGTGGCACTTGCCGATGGTATGGCCGCCCGCGGTCAGGGCGGCGGTTTCTTCGTCGTTCATCGCCATCCGCTTGAAGGTCTCGCGGATCTGATCGGCGGTCTTTTGCGGGTCGGGAACGCCGTTCACGCCCTCGGGGTTCACATAGATCAGGCCCATCTGCACGGCGGCCAGCGGGTTTTCCATCGTCTCGGGCTGATCGACATTGCCATAGCGTTCATCGCTGGGGGCCAGCCATTCCATTTCGTCACCCCAATAGGTGTCGATTTCCGGTCCCCAGATGTCCTCGCGGCCGAAGGCAAAGCCATAGGTCTTCAACCCGACCGATTCATAGGCGACGGTCCCGGCCAGGATCATCAGGTCGGCCCAGGACAGCCTGTTGCCGTATTTCTTTTTGATCGGCCACAGCAGGCGACGCATCTTGTCGGTGCCGCTGTTGTCGGGCCAACTGTTCAGGGGCGCAAAGCGCTGGTTGCCGGTGCCGCCACCGCCACGCCCGTCCTCAAGCCGATAGCTGCCGGCGGCGTGCCATGCCATGCGCACCATGCTGCCGGCATAGTTGCCGTAATCGGCGGGCCACCAGTCCTGACTGTCGGTCATCAGCGCGATGAGATCGCGCTTGACTCCTTCGAAATCCAGCGCCTTGACCGCTTCACGATAGTCAAAGCCGGTCAGCGGGTTCGTCTTGGTGTCGTTCTGCGCCAGAATTTCCAGCTTGAGTGTTTTCGGCCACCAGCGCGTCACCGTTTCATTGTTTTCCGTGTTTGCGCCATGCAGCACCGGGCACTTGCCGGCGGGCAGATCGTTTCCGTCCATGATGATCCTCCTGTTGATCGTGGCGAGGGTTTTGCCTGCCA
>JAUNUO010000016.1:15877-21784 GCA_030538135.1 Paracoccus sp. (in: a-proteobacteria) | reverse complement strand
TCGTTTCCGTCCATGATGATCCTCCTGTTGATCGTGGCGAGGGTTTTGCCTGCCATGACTTCATCGTCCGGTTGTTTGCGGCGTGAAATTAACAGTCGGGCGCGATAAAGGAAATTATATTATTCTGACCATAAGCATCAGGGTTTCTGATAATGCTGCCCAAACCTTGCCCCTTTAATCAGGCTGTCGCAGTCTGGCCGAAACCTGAGGAGGAAAACCATGCTGCGTATCCTGTCGCGCCCCGCCACCCGGATGATGGAACGCTGGCTGCCCGACGCCTTCATCTTTGTGATCGTGCTGACGCTGGTCGCGATGCTGGCGGCGCTTGGCATCCAACGCACCAATCCGCTGGAACTGATCCGCATCTGGGGCGATGGAATGTGGGGGCTGTTGCCTTTTTCCATGCAGATGCTGCTGGTGCTGGTGACGGGCTATATCCTGGCGTCGTCACCGCCGGTCAAACGGCTGTTGACCGCGCTGGCAACGCGGGCACGGTCGGCGGGCGCGGCCATCGTGATGGTCACGCTGGTGTCGCTGGCGGCAAGCTGGATCAACTGGGGTTTCGGTCTGGTGGTCGGCGCGATCTTTGCGCGGGAACTGGCGCGGCAGGTGCGGGTGGATTACCGCCTGCTGGTCGCTTCGGCCTATTCGGGTTTCGTGATCTGGCACGGCGGGCTGTCGGGGTCGATCCCGCTGACCGTGGCCACGCCCGAACATTTCACCGCCGACATCATCGGCATCATCCCCACCGGCGAGACGATCTTTTCGTGGTGGAACCTGCTGATCTGCGCGGCGCTGTTCGTGGCGATCCCCATCGCCAACCTGATGATGATGCCGCGCGACGACGAAACCGTGGTGGTCGATCCGGCCAAGCTGGGCCGCGACACGACTCCGGCGCCGCTGCCGGCGGACGCCACCCCGGCGCAGCGGCTGGAAAATTCGCGCCTGCTGATGTGGGCCATCGGGTTGCCGGGGCTGATCTGGCTGGCGATGTATGCGGCGGGCGGCGGCGGCATCAACCTGAACGTGGTGAACTTCGGTTTCCTGTTTCTGGGGCTGGTGCTGCACGGCACCGCGCGCAGCCTGCTGGCGTCGCTGGACGATGCGGTCAAGGGTGGGGCGGGGATCGTGATCCAGTTCCCCTTCTATGCCGGGATCATGGCGATCATGACCGGAACCGGGCTGGCGGCCACCATGTCGGAATGGTTCGTCGCCATTTCCACCGACCGCACCCTGCCATTCTGGAGCTTTATTTCCGCCGGGATCGTGAACATCTTTATCCCCTCGGGCGGGGGACAGTGGGCGGTGCAGGCGCCGATCATGCTGCCCGCGGCGCAGGAACTGGGCGCGGATATGGCCAAGGTGGTCATGGGCGTGGCCTGGGGCGATGCCTGGACGAATCTGTTGCAACCGTTCTGGGCGCTGCCGATGCTGGGCATCGCGGGGCTGAAGCCGCGTGACATCATGGGTTATTGCGTGATCGTGCTGCTGATTTCCGGCGTCATCATCGGCGGGGTCTTTCTGATGTGAGGCCGGGGGCGGGGTCTTGCCGGTCCGCGGTCATGGCGGCAAAGGTTTCCCGCAGCATCCCGGCAAAGGCCGCGATCCGGGGCTGGCGGAAACTGGTCGGGTGCGTCAGCAGATAGACATCGCGTTCGCCGTTGCCGTAATTGTCCAGCACCGGCACAAGCGCGCCACTGGCCAGATGCGGCGCCAGGAAAATATCGGGCGCCCGCACCAGACCCGCGCCGTCCAGCGCGGCGCGGATCGTGATTGATGCGCTGTTGACGGCGATATTCGCCTGCGGGCTGGCGATCACGTCCTGCCCGTCCACGCGAAAGGGCCAGCGTCCCGGCGCATCCTCGTTCAGATCAAGGATGGCCCGGTGCGCCGCCAGATCGGCGAGGTGGCGCGGCGTTCCGGCGCGGGACAGATAGGCCGGGCTGGCGGCGATGCGCAGCCGGGTCGGGCATAACCGCCGCATCCGCAGGCTGGAATCGCGCGGCACCCCGATCCGCACCGCCAGATCAAAGCCGCCGGCGGTCAGATCGGCCGTGCCGTCGTTCAGGATCAGGTCAAGCTGCACGGCGGGATGGCGGGCGGCAAAGTCGCGCACGGCATCGGCCACGATCAGCTCGCCCATGGTGACGCCGCAGGAGATGCGAATGCGCCCGGCCAAAGCGCCATCGTCCAGCAACGCGGCGGTGGCGGCTTCGACCGCGGCCAAAACCTCGCGCGCATGGGGCATCCAGCGTTCCCCCGCCGCCGTCAGCGACAGCGCCCGCGTGGTGCGATAGAACAGAACCTGCCCCAGCCGCGATTCCAGCGCCGCGACATGCTTGCCCGCCAGCTTGTTCGAAATGCCCAGCCGTTGCGCCGCCGCCGTGAACGACCCGGCATCCGCCACGGCGACAAAAGATCGCACGCCGTCGATGAAATCCATATTGTCCTCATTCTGGCGATAGTGTTGCGCCGATATTATCCGTTATCGCGGCAAAGGAACACGCCTATCTGTCCGTCATCAGACAACAGGCGCCGCATCCGGCGCAAAGACAGGACAGAACCGATGAACACCATGATTTCTTCCCTTGGCCTTGGCGGCCCCCATGCGGCAGACCGGGCCGCGTTGATCCTGCGCGTCAGTCTTGGCGCGCTGTTCGTGGCCCATGCCGGGCTGAAGATCTTCGTATTTACCCCCGCAGGCACGGTGGATTATTTTGCGTCGCTGGGCCTGCCTGCGGTGGTGGCATATCTGACCATCGCGGCCGAACTGCTGGGCGGGCTGGCGCTGATCGCCGGGTTTCAGACCAGCCTTGTCGCCCTTGCCCTGATCCCGGTGTTGCTGGGTGCCGCCGTTCTGGGGCATGGTTCCAACGGGTTCTGGTTCAGCAATGCGGGTGGCGGCTGGGAATATCCGGCGTTCTGGACCGTGGCGCTTGTGGTGCAGGCGATGCTGGGCGGCGGCGCGTTTGCGCTGAGCCGTAATTGACAGGAGGTTTCTATGGCCACGAGTGATGCCCCCGTTTCGGTCAGCCGTGTCGCGCTGACCGTTCGCGACCTGGACCGCACCGGCGATTTCTACCGCCGTGTGCTGGGCCTGAACGATCTGGCGGCGGATGGCGAATCCGTGACGCTGGGACAGGGCAATGTGCCCCTGCTGGACCTCCGCCATGATCCGGCGGCGCGGCCCGATCCGCGCGGCGCGGGGCTGTTCCACACCGCCTTCCTGTTGCCGGACCGTGCCGATCTGGGCCGCTGGCTGCGCCATGCCGTCGCGCTGGACCTGCATCTGGACGGCGCGTCGGATCATCTGGTCAGCGAGGCCGTCTATCTGCGCGACCCCGAGGGCAACGGGATCGAGATCTATGCCGACCGCCCCCGGTCGCATTGGCAGACCGATGGCGTGCAGGTGCAGATGGATACGGTCGCGCTGGACGTGCCGGATCTGCTGCGTGCGCCGGGCGACTGGACGGCGGCCCCCCCCGGCACGGTGATCGGTCATGTCCATTTGCAAGTCGGGGATATCCCGCAGGCCGAATCGTTCTATGCCGGGCAGTTGGGTTTTGATCTGACCTCGCGTCGTCCCGGCGCCAGCTTTTACGCCACCGGCGGTTATCATCACCATCTGGCGACGAATACCTGGAACAGCCGCGGTGCTGGGCAGCGCGCGCCCGGAACCGCTGGGCTGGCCGAAGTGGTGCTGAGCGCCGATGCGGAAAGCCTTGAACGATTGGGCGCGACCAGCTTCGCCGATCCCTGGGGCAACCGGATCACACTCGCATCGCGCCCGTGACATGACGGGGGAACAGGCATCGGGCCTGTTCCCCCGTGCCGCGCGTTTCACGCGGCGGATGGCCCGTCCGGGTCCGGTCAAATGGGAAGGTATCCGGCCGGTCGGCCGCCTTTCCTGAATGGCAGCGCGGCGTCAGCCGTCGTCGCCGTATTCGATCAGAACCGCCGAAATGTCGTCGTTGCGTTCGCCTCGGGTATATTCCGAGATCGACCAGGACATGGATTCCAGAAGGTTATGCCCCCGCAGCGTGGAATTGGTGCGCAGCATCGCTGACAGGCCGCTTTCGCCCAATAGCTGCCCGCCCGGCCCCTCGGCCTCGGTGATCCCGTCCGAGGTAATCAACAGCCGGTCGCCGGGGGCAAGCTGAACCGAGATTTCATCGAATTCGGGCTGGGTGAACAGACCGATCGGCATCCCACCGGCCCCCAGCCAGATCATCTCGCCCGAGCGGCGCTGCAACACCGGATGCGGATGGCCGGCCTGCACCAGGGTCATCCTGCCGGTGCGGTGATTCATCTCGGCATAGATCATGGTGAAATAGGTGTCGGTCTGCATCTCGTCCAGCATCATCGTGTTGAAGATATGCGCCAGAACCCGTGGCGGAACGGCCTCGACCCCGTCCGTCGTGGCGCGCAGGGCGATGTTCTGCCCGGCCGCACCCGACAGATGCGTGGCCAGCCGCGCCGTCAGAAGGGCGGCGGCGACGCCGTGGCCGGACACGTCGATGGCAAAGATGCCGATGCGATCCGCGCCAATAGGAAAAAAACCGACCAGATCGCCACCGATATGACCCGCCGGGCGCAGCATCAGCGACAGGTCAACGGTGCCGAACCGACCGCTGCGGTCGCGGACAAGCCCCTGTTGCAGCTTGCGCGCCTCGACCAGATCGCGATCCATCGCATCTTGCGCGGCGTTCAGCTTGTTCAGGGCGCTGCGCAACTGGGCGTTGGTGGCCCGAAGCTGTTCCTCGAACCGCAGGATGCGTTCGGCCGCAGCCAGCCGGGCCAGCAGTTCCGACCCCGAAACGGGTTTGGTCATGAAGTCGTCAGCCCCCGCCGCAAGGCCATAGGCAATGTCGGCCTTGTCGGTCTTGGAGGTCAGCAGGATGAAATAGCCGTATCCTTCGCGCTTCATCCATCTGAAGGCCTGACAGAATTCGGGGCCCGACATTTCCGGCATCACCCAGTCGGACAGGATCATGTCGGGTTGCCGCATCGAACAGATCGCCAGCGCCTCGCGCCCCGACCCGGCTTCGACGACCTCATAGCCCGCGCGCCGCAACTGGATCGCCAGAGTGCGCCGCTGTGCCCGACTGTCATCCACCAACAGCACCAGCCGCCCGACCGGGGTCGGGCTGCCGTGCGGCGTGGCCGAGGTGGTTCGATTCGCGTCCTTCATGGGGCGTGCTTAGCCCGGCTCAGGTGAACATCCGGTAAATAGCGCAAATCTTTACGGTTTAAGGTTTCGGAAAGAGGCCTGTGTTATCGTGCCGCGAAACGGGATTCTCGGGATGGGGGTGACATGATCGACTGGAACCGCGTGATCGAATTGCGCAACGAAGTAGGGCCGGAGGAATTCGAACCGGTGCTGGAACTGTTTATCGACGAGGTCGAGGAAATCGTCATGCGTCTTGACATCAGCGACGCGGGGCGGCTGGCGCGGGACATGCATTTCCTCAAGGGCAGTGCGTGGAACCTGGGCTTTTCCGAATTCGGCGCGCTGTGTCAGCAGGGCGAAACGCTGGCCATCCGCAACCGGTCTGGCGATCTGAACCTGGAAGAATTCGTGGCCTGCTATTCTACCTCGAAGCAGATTTTCATGCGCGATCTGGCCCATGCGGTCGGCGCGGAACCGGGCCGAACCGGCGTCGCCTGACGGTTCTGACCGCGATGCCGCAGATACCCCGGCGCGTCGAATCCGGTTCGGCAAGGGCGGATGCGCGCAGCAGTCGTGCGGTATCCGCCGCATGTCGCCGGGCGGGACGCCAGCCCTGATTGTCAGATGACCTTGCCCGCGCCGAGCATCGCCGGCAGAGCGGCGATCCTGATACGATGCCTGTCATCGCCGGGGCGCGGACGCGGATCACCATGCGGGGCGCCGGGGCAATGGCGTCC
>JAUNUO010000016.1:9467-15777 GCA_030538135.1 Paracoccus sp. (in: a-proteobacteria) | reverse complement strand
CATCGCCGGGGCGCGGACGCGGATCACCATGCGGGGCGCCGGGGCAATGGCGTCCCGCATGCCGATCAGAACGACGCGGGGCATCCGCCCCGATCGCGCCGGTTTCCGCCGCCTGCCCGCTGCGGCGGCGCCTGTCGGTGCTTGACACGGCTGGCGGTGCGGCGCAGTAATCTTGGGCGCATGACCTGTCGCAGACAGGTGGAAAGGGAACAGGCAAGGGACATCCGTTCCAAAGCCGGGCCGCCCCCGCGACCGTGACCGGAAAGGGTCTTCAGGCCACTGGCCAACCGGCTGGGAAGGCGAAGGACCGCCGGGGCATCCGCCCCGAAATCCGCAAGCCGGGAAACCTGCCAGCGCAAGACGCAAACCGGACGGGGTGTGCCGGTGACGGGTCGATCCGTTTGCGGCGCCCCGCCATCATGGCCCCTTGTCCCCTGACCCCGAGGGCCGGATGAGCGGCGTTGAGATTCTGGTCTGCGCGACCTGCAAGACGCCCGGTTTCGCGGGTGATGCGCCGCCCGGCGCCGATCTGTGGCGCGCGCTGACCGTTGCCGCGCCCGCCGGGCTGCGCGTGACCGCTGTCGAATGCCTGTCCAACTGCAATCGCGGCTGCACCATCGCCCTGCGCGGGCCGGGCCGCTGGACCTATATCTATGGCGACATCGACCCCGCTGCCGATCTGCCCGATGTTCTGGCCGGGGTCGCCGCCTATGCCGATACCCCGGACGGGCTGGTGCCTTGGCGCGCGCGCCCCGTCCATTTCCGCAAACACTGCATCGCCCGCATCCCCCCGGAGGTTTGAATGTCCGATCTGTCCAAGGTTCCCGTCACTGTCGTCACCGGCTTTCTCGGCTCGGGGAAGACGACGCTTATCAGCCATCTGATCCGCAATGCGGGCGGGCGGCGGCTGGCCGTCGTGGTCAACGAATTCGGCAGCGTCGGCGTGGACGGCGAGATCCTGAAAAGCTGCGCCATCCCCGATTGCCCGGCAGAAAACATCGTCGAACTGGCGAATGGCTGCATCTGCTGCACCGTGGCCGATGATTTCGTCCCCACGGTCGAGGCTCTGCTGGCGCTTGACCCGCGTCCCGACCATATCCTGATCGAAACATCCGGGCTGGCACTGCCCAAGCCATTGCTGCGCGCCTTCGACTGGCCGGCGATCCGGTCGCGCATTACCGTCGATGGCGTCGTGGCCCTTGCCGATGCCGAGGCGGTGGCGGCGGGCCGTTTCGCGCCCGACGTGGCGGCAGTCGATGCGCAGCGCGCCGCCGATGACAGCATCGACCACGAAACCCCTCTGTCCGAGGTGTTCGAGGATCAGATCGCCTGCGCCGACCTGATCCTGCTGACGAAACCCGATCTGGCCGGCCCCGAAGGCGTGGCGGCGGCGCGCGCGGTGATCGCGGCGGAAATGCCCCGCCCGGTACCGGTGATCGAGGTGGCCGAAGGCGCCGTCGATCCGCGCGTCCTGCTGGGCCTTGGTGCCGCGGCCGAGGATGATCTGGACGCCCGCCCCAGCCATCACGACGGGTTCGACGATCACGAACACGATGATTTCGACACTGTGGTGGTCGAACTGGGCGAGATCGACGATCCCGCCGATCTGACCCGCCGGATCGAGGATCTGGCCCGCGCCCGCGACATCCTGCGGATCAAGGGTTACGCCGCCGTCAAGGGCAAGCCGATGCGGCTGCTGGTGCAGGCGGTCGGGTCGCGCATCCGCTATCAGTTCGACCGTCCCTGGGGCGATCAGCCGCGCGTGACCCGGCTGGTGGTCATCGCCGAACATGACCGCGTGGACGAGGCCGCGATCCGCGCCGGTCTGGGGGGCTGACGCGCCGTGCATGTTGTCTTCCGCGAAAGCCACGGGCTTGAGGAAACGGCGGTGCCGACCGATCCGGGGCAGACCCCCGCCGATCTGGTCGTGCTGTCCTTTTCCGACAGCGATCTTGGGGCTTTCGCGGCGGGCTGGCAGGGTGGCGGTCTGCCTGCCACGCGGCTGCTGAACCTGTCGGTTCTGGCGCATCCGCTGTCGGTCGATATCTATGCGGACGAGGTGCTGAGCCATGCGCGGGGTATCCTGATCCGGCTGATCGGCGGGCAATCCTATTGGTCTTATGGGCTGCAATCTGTGCAGGCGCTGGCGGCCCGGCACGGGATCGCGCTGGCCGTGCTGCCCGCCGATGGCCGCCCCGATCCACAGCTTGACGCGGTGTCCACCCTGCCGGTGCCGCTGCTGCGCGAACTGGCGCGGCTGTGCGAGGCGGGCGGAGCCGATGCGGTACGCGCCGCGCTGACCCTGATGGCACGAGCGGCGGGGCTGGATGCGCCCGAAGTGGCGCAGGCAACCGCGTTACCGCAGGTCGGCATGTGGCATCCGGCACGGGGGGTTCTGGACCCGGCCGATGCTACGCCGCCCGACCGCCCGCTGATCCTGCTGGTGTTTTACCGCGCCTATCTGGCCGCCGCCGACATGGACCCGTTCCGCGCGCTGACCGAGGAACTGGAATCGCGTGGTCTGGCCGTGCTGGGGCTGTTTGCGCCATCGCTGAAACAGCCGCAGGCGCGGGACTGGCTGGCGCATTGGGTGCAGGCTCTGGCACCGGCCGCGATCGTGAATGCCACCGCCTTTTCCGCGCGCGGCGATGCCGGGGACAGCCCGCTGGACGGGGCGGGGGTGCCGGTTTTCCAGATCGCGCTGGCCACCAATGACCGGGCGCGCTGGGCCGGTGCCGCGCGCGGGCTGTCGCCCGCCGATCTGGCGATGCATGTCGTCCTGCCCGAGGTGGACGGGCGCATCTTTGCCGGGGTCGCCAGCTTCAAGGATCCGGCCCCGCGTGATGCGGCGCTGCAATTCGCGCGGGCGGAACATCGCGCCGATCCGGGGCGGATCGCGGCGATTGCCGACCGCGCTCAGGGCTGGCTGCGGCTGGCCGAACCGCCCGCGACGCGCAGACCGGCGCTGATCCTGTCCACCTATCCCGGCAAAGGCTGGAACATGGCCCATGCGGTCGGCCTCGATGCACCGGAATCGGCCCGTGCGATCCTGCGCGATCTGGCGACGGCGGGTTATGCCGTCACCGATCCCGGCGATCTGACGGCGCTGGCGACGGCGTGCATTCGCTGGCCGTTGGAGGAATACCGCGCCGCCCTGACCCGTCTGCCCGCCGCGCTGCGTGACGATCTGGCCACCGTATGGGGCGCGCCCGAGGATGACGCGGATTGCGATGGACATCATTTCCATTTCGCGGCCGTTCCCGCCGGCCGGGCCATTGTCGCCCTGCAACCCGAACGCGGCCGCCCCGAGGGGCGCGATGCCGATTATCACGACCTGACCCGCGCGCCGCGCCATGCCTATGTCGCCTTTTACCTGTGGCTGCGCGCGCAGGGGCATGACGCCATCATCCATATCGGCGCGCATGGCACGCTGGAATGGCTACCGGGGAAATCGGTGGCGCTGTCGGACGCCTGCTGGCCCGAGGCACTGACCGGCCCCCTGCCGGTGATCTATCCCTTCATCGTCAACGACCCCGGCGAGGCCGCGCAGGCCAAGCGCCGCATCGGCGCGGTGACGTTGGGCCATCTGCCGCCTACTCTGGCGACGGCGGGGCAGGGCGCGGGGCTGTGGCGGCTGGAATCGCTGCTGGATGAATTTTCCAATGCCGACGGGCTGGATCCGGCCCGCCGCGACCGCCTGCAAGCCGATATCCGGGCCGAGGCGGATGCGGTCGGCCTTGCCGCCGATCTGGGGCTGGATCAGGCCGCCGATCTGGCGGACGCGATCACCCGGATCGACCGTTTCGTCTGCGATGTGAAGGACAGCCAGTTCGGGCAGGGCCTGCATGTCTATGGCACCGGGGATTGCGGGGCGGCGGAACGCGCGGGCCTGCGCGCGGCTCTGGCGGGGCGGTTTGTCGCGCCCGGCCCTTCGGGATCGCCGCATCGCGGGCGCACCGATGTGGTGCCGACCGGGCGCAACCTGTTTTCGGTCGATCCGCGCGGGGTGCCCAGCCGATCGGCCCATGCGCAGGGGGTGCGGCTGGCGGATGAACTGGTGCGGCGGCACTTGCAGGATCACGGCGACTGGCCGCGCAGTCTGATCGTCGATCTCTGGGGCAGCGCGACCATGCGCACCGCGGGCGAGGAATTCGCCATGGCCCTGCATCTGATCGGCGCGCGCCCGGTCTGGGATGCGGGGTCGGAACGGGTGTCGGGCGTGGAAATCCTGCCGATCGCGGAACTCGACCGGCCCCGGCTGGACGTGACGTTGCGCGTATCGGGCCTGTTCCGTGACGTGTTCCCGCAACTGGCGGCGCTGTTCGGGCAGGCGGTCGCGGCGCTTGCCGCGCGCGACGAATCGCCCGACTGGAACCCTTACCGAAACATCCCCGGTCCCCGCGTCTATGGGCCCGCGCCCGGCGAATACGGGCTGGGCCTTGGCGCGGCGGCCGAGGATTATACCGACGCGGGTCGCGCGGCGGCAGGCGCGGCATGGCTGGCGGCAAGCAGCTGGCCCGTCGATGCGCCCGCCCCCGACCCGCAAGGCATCCGTGACCGCGTGGCGGCGGCGCAGGCATTCGTTCACGTTCAGGATCTGCCCGAAACCGACCTGCTGCTGGCCGCCGATTACGCCGGTCACGAGGCGGGCTTTGCCGCCGCGCAATCCGTCGCGGGCGGGCAGGCGGCGCTGTATCATCTGGATACACGCGATCCGACCCAACCCCGCGCCCGCACCTTGACCGAAGAAATCGCCCGCGTCACCCGCGCCCGCGCCGCCAATCCGGCATGGCTGCGCAGCATGATTCCGCACGGGTTCCGGGGTGCTGCTGAAATCGCGGCGACGCTTGAACATCTGGCGGCTTTTGCGCATCTGGCGGGCGCGGTGCCGCCGCATCTGTTCGACCTGTATCACGAGGCCACCTTGGGCGACCCGGATATTCTGGCCTTTCTGGAACATGCCAATCCGCAGGCTCTGGCTGCGATGCGGGCGCGTTTCGCGGCGCTGTATGACGCCGGGCTGTGGGTCAGCCGCCGTAACTCGATCGTGGCGGGGCTGGTGGGATGAGCGGGGTCGTCAAGGGCTGGTGCCCCGGCGCGCTGCGGCCGATGGAATCGGGCGACGGGCTGGTGGTGCGGGTGCGCCCGCGTCTGGCGCGGCTGTCGCGGGTGCAGGCGCTTGGGCTGGCCGAGGCGGCGCAGGCGCATGGCGCGGGGGTGATCGACCTGACCAGCCGCGCAAATCTGCAAATCCGTGGCGTGCAGCCCGCTGATCTGGCCCCGCTTCAACAGAGGCTGGACCGTCTGGGCCTGCTGGATGCCGACCCCGACACGGAATCGCGCCGCAACATCCTGATCGCGCCCGATTGGCAGCCGGGCGATGACAGCGCGCGGATCGCGCTGGACCTGACGTTGCGGCTGGCCGAATTGCCGCCCTTGCCGGCCAAGATGGGATTTGCCGTCGATGCCGGGCCGGCCCCGGTGCTGACGCAGGATTCCGCCGATTTCCGCATCGAACGCGGCACGGACGGCGCGCTGATCCTGCGGGCCGAGGGGCGGGCGACCGGCTGCACCCTGATCCATGGGGCCGAGGTTGATGCCCTGATCGCGCTGGCCCGGTGGTTCGTGGACAGTGGCGGCGTTCAGGCCCGGCGCATGGCGCGGCACAGCGCGTCGCTGCCCGACTGGGCCGATACCGGGGCGCGCCCGGCCCCGCCGCGCGCCGCGATTCAACCGGGTATGACCCCGGCCGGGCTGGCCATCGGCGCGGCTTTCGGCCAGATCGAGGCCGGGGCGCTGGCCCGGCTGATCGAGGTCAGCCGCTGTCAGGCGCTGCGGATCACGCCGTGGCGCATCGTGGTTCTGGATGGCGCGGCCGGTGCCGGGCCGATGCCGCCGGGACTGTTCGATACGCCCGGCGCGCCCGCGATGCGCGCCGATGCCTGCGCCGGCGCGCCTTTCTGCCCTCATGCCAGCGTCGGGACGCGCGGACTGGCCCTTGCACTGGCCCCGCATGTTCAGGGGCGGCTGCATGTGTCGGGCTGCGCCAAGGGTTGCGCCCGCGCGCGTCCCGCCGATGTCGTTCTGACGGGCAGAAGCGGCGCGTTCGATCTGGCATTCGACGCGCGCCCGTGCGATCCGCCTGTCCACGCGGGCCTGTCGCCCGCCGAAGTCCTTGCCCATTTCGGAGCCGTCTGATGCCCCATGTCTATGAAACCGACGGCGCCGCCATCTATCGCCAGTCCTTCGCCACCATCCGGGCCGAAGCCGATCTGACCCGCTTTGACGCCGATCAGGAACAGGTGGTGGT
>JAUNUO010000016.1:0-9367 GCA_030538135.1 Paracoccus sp. (in: a-proteobacteria) | reverse complement strand
TCCGGGCCGAAGCCGATCTGACCCGCTTTGACGCCGATCAGGAACAGGTGGTGGTACGGATGATCCATGCCGCCGGGCTGGTCGGGCTGGAACATGACGTGTTCATGTCGCCCGGTTTCGTGGCGGCGGCGCGCGGGGCGCTGAATGCGGGGGCGCCGATCCTGTGCGATGCGCGCATGGTCTCCGAGGGCGTGACTCGCCCGCGCCTGCCCGCCGACAACCCGGTAATCTGCACCCTTCAGGATGCGGGCGTGCCGGAACTGGCGGCGAAGATGGGCAATACCCGGTCGGCGGCGGCGCTGGAACTGTGGCGGCCGCATCTGGCGGGGGCGCTGGTCGCCATCGGCAATGCGCCGACCGCGCTTTTTCACCTGCTGAACATGCTGGAGGATCCCGCCTGCCCGCGCCCCGCCGCCATCATCGGCTGTCCTGTGGGCTTTGTCGGCGCGGCGGAATCCAAGGATGCGCTGTGGGCGGAACAGCCGGTGCCCTGCTGCATCGTGCGCGGCCGTCTGGGCGGCAGCGCGATCACCGTCGCCGCCGTCAACGCCCTTGCGAGCCGCGCCGAATGACCGCGCAGGGGGTGATCCTGGGCACCATCCACGGCGTTGGCCTTGGCCCCGGCGCCGCCGATCTGATGAGCGTGCGCGCCGACCGGCTGATCCGGGGTGCGCGGCATGTGGCCTATTTCCGCAAGGCGGGCGCGCAGGGTCAGGCGCGGCGCATCGTGGACGGGATGCTGGCCGGTGATGCCACCGAACATCCGATGGAATACCCCGTCACCACCGAAATTCCGCTCAGCGATCCGCGCTATAACGCCGCCCTTGCCGCGTTCTATGCCGATTGCGCGGCGCGTCTGACGGCGCTGGCGCAGGCGGGGCATGATGTGGTGGTGCTGTGCGAAGGCGATCCGTTCTTTTACGGATCGTTCATGCATCTTTACACGCGGCTGAACGGCGGCGTGCCGGTCCAGGTCGTGCCGGGGATCACCGGCATGTCGGGCGCATGGACGGCGACCGGCCAGCCGATCACATGGGGCGATGACGTTCTGACCATCGCCATGGGTACCATGCCCGAGGACGAACTGACCCGCCGCATCCGCGACACCGACGCGCTGGTGGTGATGAAGATCGGCCGCAACCTGCCAAAACTGCGCCGCGCCGTGGCGGCGGCGGGGCGCACCGATCAGGCCTGGCTGGTCGAATACGCCCAGATGCCCGGCCAGCAGGTGCGGCCGCTGGCACAGGCCGATGCGGTCGCGCCCTATTTCTCGATCCTGCTGATCCACGGGCAGGGGCGGCGACCATGAACGGTTGGGTCGCCATTGCCGGGCTTGGTCCGGGGGATGACAGGCTGGTGACGCCGCAGGTTTCCGATGCTCTGGCGCGGGCCACCGATGTGATCGGCTATATCCCTTATGTCGCGCGGATCGCGCCGCGCGACGGGCTGACCCTGCACCCCTCGGATAACCGGGTGGAACTGGACCGCGCCGGCCATGCCCTGCGGCTGGCGCAGGCGGGGGCGCGGGTGGTGGTGGTGTCATCCGGTGATCCGGGGGTGTTCGCCATGGCCTCGGCCGTGTTCGAGGCGATCGAATCCGGACCGCCCGAATGGCGTAACCTTGATGTGCGGGTGCTGCCCGGCATTACGGCGATGCTGGCGGCGGCGGCGCGGGCCGGTGCGCCTCTGGGCCATGATTTCTGCGCCATCAACCTGTCGGATAACCTCAAACCGTGGGAACTGATCGAGCGCCGGTTGCGCCTCGCCGCGCAGGCCGATTTCGCGATGGCGTTTTATAACCCGCGCTCGAAATCGCGCCCCGACGGCTTTGCCCGCGCGCTGGACATTCTGCGTCACGAATGCGCCGATGCCCGTCCGGTGCTGTTCGCCCGCGCGGTGACGACGCCCGATGAAAACCTGCGCATCGTCCCCCTGACCGAGGCCCGGCCCGAGATGGCCGACATGCGCACCATGGTCATCGTCGGATCGTCGCAGACGCGGGTGGTCGGACCTTGGCTTTACACCCCAAGGTCGGCGGGATGATCCAGCCAGCGCAGCACCTCGGCCACGCTGGTCGCTTCGCGGCGCGCGGGCAGGGCGGGGCGGTCGATCAGGATCACCGGCAGGCGCAGCATCCGCGCGGCGGCCAGTTTCGCATCCGCGCCGCTGCCGCCGGCGTTCTTGGCGACGATGATCTGGATGCTGTGATCGCGCATCAGGGCGATGTCGCCTTCGGCGGTGAACGGGCCGCGATCAAGGGTGATGCTATGGCGGGGCAGGGGCGGCGGCGCATCGGGCGGATCGACCAGCCGCAGCAGGTAATGATGCTGCGGGCAGGCCGCGAACTGGGCCAGATGCATCCGCCCAAGCGCCAGCATGACGCGCCGCGCGGGTCCGTTCAGCGCGGTAAGGGCGGCGGGAATATCGGGCACGAACCGCCAGTCATCACCCGGTCCCGGCTGCCACGGCGGGCGGGTCAGGGCGATCAGCGGGGTATCGGTTGCCCGCGCGGCGGCAACCGCATTGCTGCTGATCGTTGCGGCAAAGGGGTGGGTCGCATCCACCAGATGCGTGATCTTTTCGGTGCGCAGGTAATCGGCCAGCCCGTCCGCCCCGCCAAAGCCCCCGATCCGCACGGGCACCGGCTGCGCGCGCGGGCGGGCCACGCGCCCGGCATAGGACAGCACGGCATCGGCCCCCGTGCGGGCCAGCGCATCGGCCAGCGCGCTGGCCTCGGTCGTGCCGCCCAGAATCAGGATGCGCGCCATGTCTGATACCCCCTGGCTGACGATCATCGGCATCGACGAAGATGGACCGGAGGGCCTGCCCCCCGCAAGCCGTGCCGCCCTTGAATCCGCCGATCTTATCGCCGGAGCGTCCCGCCATCTGTCACTGATCGAGGGGATCGGCGCGGGCGAACGGCTGGTCTGGCCGGTGCCTTTCGCTGACGGCGTGCCGAAGTTGCTGGCGCATCGCGGGCGGCGGGTGGTGATGCTGGCATCCGGCGATCCGTTCTGGTTCGGCGCGGGCGCGGTTCTGGCGCGGCATCTGGATGCGGGGGAATGGCAGGTGCTGCCCGCGCCCTCGACCTTTTCGCGGGCGGCGGGGGTCATGGGCTGGCCACTGGAATGCGTCACCTGCCTTGGGTTGCACGCCGCGCCGCTGACCCGGCTGCGCCCGCATCTGGCCCCCGGCGCAAGGCTGATCGTGCTGCTGCGCGACGGGGCTGCGGTGGCGGAACTGGCCGCGCTGCTGACCGGCTGGGGGTTCGGGGGCAGCGCGCTGACGGTGCTGGAAAGTCTTGGTGGTCCGCGTCAGAGAGCGCGGCGGGTAACGGCATCGGCCTATGCGCTGGACGCGGCGCATCCGGTTGCCGTGGCGATTCAGGTCGCGGGCAAGGGCGCGGTGATCCCGCGCGCGCCGGGCCTGCCGGATGATTTCTTCGACCATGACGGGCAGATCACCAAACGCCCGGTGCGCGCGTTGACCCTTGCCGCGCTGGCCCCCCGGCCCGGCGAACTGCTGTGGGATATCGGGGCGGGGTCTGGCTCGGTCGGTATCGAATGGCTGCTGTCCCATTCCGCCAACCGCGCCATCGGGTTCGAGGCCGACCATTCCCGCGCCGCCCGCGCCCGCGCCAATGCGGCGGCCCTGGGCGTGGACCGGCTGGAGATCCGCGAGGGCCGCGCTCCTGAGGTTCTGGACGGTGCGCCTAACCCCGATGCTGTGTTCATCGGCGGCGGGCTGTCGGCGGGTTTGCTGGACCGGTTGACCGCTCTGCTTCCCGGCACGCGGATCGTAGCCAATGCGGTGACGCTGGAATCGGAAACGTTATTGGCCGGGGCGCAGGCGGCGCATGGCGGCAGCCTGTTGCGCATCGACCTCGCCGAGGCCGCGCCCTTGGGCCGGTTGCGCGGCTGGCAACCGGCGCGGCCCATCGTGCAATGGTCGGTGGTGCTGTGATCGTGGCGGGCTTCGGTTTTACCTCGACGGCAACCGCCGACAGCCTGCGCGCCGCGCTGGATGCGGCCATCGCCGCCACCGGCCTGACCCCGACCCATGCCGCCACCGCCGCCGACAAGGCCGCTGCCTTGGGCGTGCTGAACCTGCCGGTGATCGCCGTCACCAACCTGCCCGCCGACACGCCGACGCAATCCCCCGCCAGCCTTGCCGCGCGGGTCACAGGTTCCGTGGCCGAGGCCGCAGCCCTTGCCGCTGCTGGTCCCGGCGCGCGGCTGGCGGCACCGCGTGTCATCTCGTCCGACCGGCGCGCCACCTGCGCCATCGCCATCAGGGACTGCCCATGACCGTTCATTTCATCGGCGCCGGTCCCGGCGCGCCCGATCTTCTGACCCTGCGCGGGCGCGATCTGATCGCGGCCTGCCCGGTGTGTCTTTATGCCGGATCGTTGGTGCCGGATGCGGTGCTGGCCCATTGCCCCCCCGGCGCGCGGATCGTGAATACCGCGCCCTTGTCGCTGGATCAGATCATGGCGGAAATCACCGCTGCCGATGAGGCCGGGCAGGATGTGGCGCGGCTGCACTCGGGCGACCTGTCGGTCTGGTCGGCGATGGGGGAACAGTTGCGCCGCCTGCGCGATCTGGGAATCGCCTATACCGTCACGCCGGGCGTGCCGTCCTTCGCGGCGGCGGCGGCGGCTTTGGGGGCCGAACTGACCCTGCCCGGCGTCGCGCAATCCGTGGTGCTGACCCGCACGCCGGGCCGCGCCAGCGCCATGCCGGATCGCGAAACCCTGACCGCATTCGGCGCGACCGGCGCGACGCTGGCCGTGCATCTGTCGATCCAGAACCTTGCCGGGGTGGTGGCCGATCTGGCCCCGCATTACGGTGCCGATTGCCCCGTCGCCGTTGTCTGGCGTGCAAGCTGGCCCGACCAGCGCATCATCCGCAGCACTCTGTCCGGGATCGAGGCGGCAGTCGCGGGCAGCATGGAGCGCACCGCCCTGATCCTGATTGGCCCGGCGCTGGCCGCCGAGGGCTTTGCCGAAAGCAGCCTCTATGCCCCCGATTACGATCGACGGTTCCGGCCCCAGACCGCCGATTCCATCTATAAGGACAGCCGCGAATGATCCCCGGCCTGATGATTTCCGCCCCCGCATCCGGCACCGGGAAAACCACTGTCATGCTGGGCCTTCTGCGCGCTCTGGCCGATGACGGGCTGACGGTGCAGCCGTTCAAGAGCGGGCCGGATTACATCGACCCCGCCTTTCACCGCGCCGCCTGCGGGCGGGATTCGTTCAATCTGGACACATGGGCGATGGACGGCCCGCTGTTGGGGGCCATCGCGGCGCAGGCGGCGGGGGCCGATGTCATCATCGCCGAGGGGTCGATGGGGCTTTATGACGGCGTGGCGCGGGCCGGGCAGGCGGGTAGGGGGTCCAGCGCGGAACTGGCCGCCCTGATGGGCTGGCCGGTGGTGCTGGTCATCGACGTGTCGGGGCAAGCGCAATCGGCGGCAGCGACAGCGATGGGCTTTGCCGCCTATGGGCGCGGCCTGCCCTTTGCCGGCGTGATCCTGAACCGCGTCGCCAGCCCCCGGCATGAAAGGTTGACGCGACTGGGGATGGAGGTGGCGGGCCTTCCGGTCCTTGGCGCGCTGCCCCGGCGCGGAGACCTGACCTTGCCGGAACGTCATCTGGGGCTGGTGCAGGCGGTCGAACATCCCGATCTGGATGCCGCGATCACAGGTTACGCGGCATTCCTGCGCGAACATGTCGATCTGGCGACAATCCGCGATGCGGCGCGCGCCGTCGCCCCGCCAGCCGCCGGTTCCCTGCCGCACCCGCCCGCGCAACGCATCGCCATGGCGCAGGACGCCGCGTTTTCCTTTGCCTACCCGCATGTTCTGACCGGATGGCGCGCGGCGGGCGCCGAGATCATCCCGTTCTCGCCGCTGGCCGATGAGCCGCCGCCGGATGCCGATCTGGTCTGGCTGCCCGGCGGCTATCCCGAACTGCACGCGGGCAAGCTGGCGGCGGCGGATCGGTTCCGCGCCGGGTTGGCCTTTCATGCGCAATCCCGCCCCGTTCACGGCGAATGTGGCGGATATATGGCGCTTGGGCAGGGGCTGATCGACGCATCCGGCACCCGGCACCGGATGGCCGGGCTGCTGGGACTTGTCACCTGTTACGAGAAACGCCGGATGCACCTTGGCTATCGCCGTGCCGGCCTGATCGCGCCGATGCCGGGACAGGTGACGGGCGCGCAACTGGCCGGGCACGAGTTCCATTACAGCACCATCATCGACCAGCCCGACCCGCCTCTGGCCCGCGTCACCGATGCCGAGGGGAACCCGGTGGCGGAAACCGGATCGTATCGCGGCCATGTCACCGGCACGTTTTTCCACCTGATCGCGCCGATCACGGCGGCTTGAACCGCGACCGCATTTCTGCGATGATTGGCCGGTCAGGTTGCCCGCAAGGGCGAAACGGGAATGGGGTCAAGGCATCAGCCGAAGCCTCAGCCGCCCCCGCGACTGTAAGCGGCAAGCGGGTTGCCATCGTGCCACTGCCTTACGGGTGGGAAGGCGGCACCCCGCGCTGAGCCGCAAGCCAGGAGACCGGCCCGACAGCGAAACAACAACCGCCGTCGGTGGGACGGCTAAGGAGAGCGGAATGCATATCGAACCCGGCGTCGTCGATGGCGCGAAAATGGCCCTTGCGTGGGGAACGGCTGCGGCTGCGGCTGGCGTGTCGCTGAAACTGATCGCGGATGATCTGAAAACCCACAGCCTGCCGTCCTTTGCCGCACGCAGCGTTCTGGCGATGATCGGCACCTTCATCTGTTTCGAGGTGCTGCCGCATGTCGCCGTCGGCATTTCCGAGGTGCATATCATCCTTGGCACCACGCTGCTGCTGATTCTGGGCGCGGGTCCGGCGGCCGTCGGTCTGGCGGCCGGTCTGCTGGTGCAGGGGCTGTTCTTTGCGCCGACCGATCTGCCGATGTATTTCGTCAACGTCACCACGCTGCTGTTCCCGCTGTTCGCGATCCACATGATCGCCCGCCGGATCATCCCCGCCACCAAGGCTTATGTGGACCTCAGCTATGCCGAAGTGCTGAAGCTGTCCGCCGCCTATCAGGGCGGGATCGTCGCTTGGGTCGCCTTCTGGGCATTGTATGGTCAGGGCGCGGGCGTGATGTCGGACGTGCTGTCCTTCGGCGCCGCCTATATGCTGGTTATCGCAATCGAACCACTGGCCGATCTGGCCGCGCTGGCCATCGCCAAGACCCTGCACCGCCACAAGGACTCGGGCCTGTTCGTGGACCGGTTGCACCGCGCGGCATAAACTGAATGAATTGGTGAAACGGCGGTCCGAAAGGGCCGCCGTTTTCTTTTTTCGTCAGACTTGGCTTGTCTGTGGCGGCAGGCACAAATTGTCGCGGATCGGCCCCAACACAGTTTCGGCATCTTCGTCCCGAATCAATGCGTGTGTTGGTCCGACGATGTAATTCAGAACTGCATCTCTGCTGTCCAGCATGTCCAGCGGCACGGCGTAGAACCAGCTTTTATCTTCGTGGTGCCAGCGGTATTTATCGGTTATGCATTCGTCGCAATAGCCATTGGCGTCTGGGCTGGTACTGTCGAACTGCCATGCTCCGCCGGGTTCTGGATAGACGGAATATCCGACAAGAACCTTGCTTTGCTTGTGATGTGACCAGCGTGACGTTTCGTCCTCTTCCGATGCCAACTGGATCGCAAGTGTGATCCAACCTGTGTGACGCATATTTCGGCTGGGCCGCGTTCTTACCGCGTAATATGCTTCACGGGCTAACGTGACCCAAGTATTTTTATCGATACTTTCACTGTCAAAATCGATCCGCAGATCATCGTCATCACATTCGATCCTGTCGAACTCTTCCCAAAGTTGTTCGAGGTTGTTCGTGGAATCAAGAAGATTCCGGACAGATTGCCATATCGCTCTGCTTGGCATATTTGACCTTTTAGTTGAAGATATAAGACTGCGTCGGAACGGGGTGCGCTTTCCAATCAAGGCGGCTGCCCCCAAAGAAGTAAGGTTCTTGTTCGGGCATCGGAAGTTTCCGCCAATGTCCAAGAACCTGCCCTTTAGACGTTTCGGCAAGAAAGTCAGCGAACATTTTAGCCCATGCAGACAAGAAGGGGTCACCGGGGTCTGTAATGAACATGTTCCGCAAACCTTGGGCGATCTCAGGCCATGTTCGACGGTGGAAACAGACGTTATCGTAATCGCGCCTCGCTTTATCGAATTGCAGGTCGTGCTTAGCTTCCGCCCCAAGCAGGGTATAGCCCGCGATGCGTCGCCCATTGAGGGGCAGCGGGATCAGACGTGGTCCCGTATGAGATCGCGGCCAGAATGTCCGCGTCCGAACAGCCGCGATTTCGTTGGCGATCTGGTTCGGATGCAAATTTGCACCCCATTTCGCCTCGATAATCCAATATGAGGTCACGCCGGCATTGGTTATTTTCAGCAGAACGTCTGATTCTGTTGGCGGCCAGCCAAAGCGCGGCCATAGCATTACCTCGATTTCTCCGGTCAGATCGGCACCCGTCAGAAATCGCAGCGCGTGCAACTGTGCGGTAGGAGTCAGCAGAGGCAGCTTGCCAAAGATGGACGAGGTAATCAGGTCCTCACGCGGTTGCTTGCCGAGATCGTCGATCAAAACGCTGAGTCGAGCTTTCCGATATTTTACAGCCTCAAACATGCTTCCTCTTTTCACCATGCCCCGAGCTTAGATATCGGTCAAAAGTTAACATTCCGTTACTATGGAAAGGTTGCCACCGCGGCTTTCCCTAAACCTCATCCCAGACCGTCGCCGCATTCCCCTGCCACCCAACCCGGTGCAGCAGCGGCGTGGCGTCCGCGTCCTCGGCGTATCCCACGCAAAGATAGGCCGTGAAGTGCCAGCCCTTCGGCGCGTTCAGGATCGTGCCGACCCGGTCGGGGTCAAGGATCGACACCCAGCCCAGCCCGATATTTTCCGACCGCGCGGCCAGCCACAGCGTATGGATCGCCATGACCGTCGAATAGGCCAGCGTTTCCGGCATGGTCTGGCGGCCAAGCCCGCGCCCGGCCGTCGGCGCCGGATCGGTGAACACGGCCAGATGCTCCGGCGCCTCGCGCAGCCCGGCCAGTTTCAGGCGCAGGTATTCGGAGCGGGTGTCGTCGTCGTAACCCGCCGCGGCCAGATCGTTGCAGCGGGTGAACTCGTCCACCACCTGCGCGCGCAGGGCCGCCGACCGCACCCGCATCACCCGCCAGGGGCGCGAATTGCCGACCGAGGGGGCCATGTCCATCGCCCTGTGCAGCCGATCCAGCACGTCATCGGGCACCGGATCGCAGCGAAAGTGCCGCACGTCGCGGCGCCAG
>JAUNUO010000197.1 GCA_030538135.1 Paracoccus sp. (in: a-proteobacteria) | reverse complement strand
CGCCATGGAAATAGGCGGGGCGCAGGAAGACATGAGCCAGAACAACATGAAGGTGGTGATCTGCAAGTTGCGCGGGCGGCTGGCAAAGGTCGAGGGCGCACCAAAAATCATCACCGTCTGGGGCGTCGGATACAAGATGGCTTGGCCTGCCGCAGGCGAGGCCCACCATGCCTGAAAACCCCCACACCTGGCTGCATTTGCTGCGGGAAATCGGCCAGACCGCCGGTGCCGGCCTTGCCGCAACGCTTGCCGTGCTGGTCAAGCTGCTGCTGTCACCGACCCTGTCGCCGCGGCGCGCCTTGGGAACCGCATCGGCCGCGATGCTGGCGGCGTGGGTCGGCACCGATCCGCTGTGCCATCTGCTGGGCTGGGAGGGCGAGCAGATGCGGACGCTGTCCGCAGCCCTGCTGGCATTGACGGGCGAAAACATCGTTCGCCGCATCCTCGACCTATCCGACAACCCCGCGCAACTGAAAGCCCTCTGGGATATCTGGCGCGGCCGCAAATGAACAGGAACGGAACATGAGATCGAACTTCACGGCCTGTCTGGCCGAAATTCTGGCGCATGAAGGCGGCTATATCGACCATCCGAAAGATCCCGGCGGGGCCACAAACATGGGCATCACGCATCAGACGCTGGCCCAGTGGCGCGGCCGGCCGGTCACCAAGGCCGACGTGCGGCAAATGAGCCGGACAGAGGCGGCCGACATCTATCACGCCAGATACTGGACCCCGATCCGCGGAAACGATCTGCCGGCCGGCGTCGATCTGGCGACATTCGACCCAGCCGTGAACAGCGGCGTGGGGCGCGGTGCGCGCTGGCTGCAGCGGGCGGTCGGCATGGCCGGCGCCGACGTGGACGGCATGATCGGGTCAAAGACGCTGTCAGCCGTTCGATCGCGCGATAGCGTCAGCGTCATCAAGGCGATCTGCGCGACCCGAATGGGGTTTCTGCGCGGCTTGGGCACATGGACAACATTTGGCCGTGGCTGGTCGCGGCGGGTCGCCTCGATCGAGGCGCGCGGCGTTCAGATGGCTGGCGGCAACATTCGCCAGGAACAGGCGCAGGCGGCCGCAGCGGCGCAGCGTGAAGAGACTGCCGGCGCGGGCAGTGGTGCAGTGGGCGCAGGCACGGCCATCACTGATCTGACCATGCCGTATGATTTGATCCAGTGGCTGCTGGTCGGGCTGCTGCTGGCAGCTGCGGCCGTCCTGATCGCGCGCAGCCGCCATGATCGCAACCGCGCGGCCGCCTATGCCGCGGTGACCACGGAGGGATGACATGACCGGAGTGATTGCACGGATCGCGCTGCGCTATTTTGCGGGTGCACTGGTGGCCTATGGACTGGTCGGCATCGAGGATGCCCACGCCATCGCCGGTGACCCCGACCTGATCTTGCTGATCGGCGCAGCCTTGGCGGCCATTGTCGAGGGCGCCTATGCGCTGGCCCGGCGTTTCGGGTGGCAGACATGAGTTGGCTGGCTGCCCTTGTGACAGGTTTGCTGACAGCCGTCGCCGGCATGGCTGTCAGCTATCTAGCGGGACGGCGGGCCAGTAACGCCAAGCGCCGTGCCGACGACGGCGAGGCATATCGCAAAACGCGCGAAAGGATCGACAATGCGACAAATCCTGATCTGGACGATGATGCTGTGCTTGACCGCCTGCGCAGGCGCGCCGGTCAAGCAGACCGCGATCTGTGATGGCACGCGCGCATCGAGGACGGCGCTTGCGGCCGCGCTGGTGGACGATGGCGGCCCTGCATCGCGGCGCGCGGGGATGGCACTGATCGATCAGATCGACGCCGGATGCTCGTACGGCTTAAGATAAGCCATTGAATTCAATTGCGGTGCATGTCATGGATAAAACACCTAAGCTGCTGTAAACATTAATTTCTGCGTTGACTTTTAATCAGTGGGTCACAGGTTCGAATCCTGTCGGGCTCACCACTGAACATCAATTTTCCTTTCATTTCTGAATGTTGTCGTCGGATTTTAGCGGACCGAGTCTGTAGGTTCGCCAACGTTTGGGTTCCTTTTTGCCTTGCGATGAGGCCGCTGATTACCGTATCGGCCAAATCTTCACGGTCGGCTGCCTCCGTGTGACGCTACGCTTGAGCCTGTATTTTTGGCCGGTTGTTACCGAGGCGCGGTAGATCAGATTGCGTCATCTCGTCCCTGAGATAGATATTGCTGCATTGCGCGGTGACACATGCTGCGTAACGGATGATAGATCAGGCAAACGACCGCTTTTCACCCCACCTACCCCTTTCAATGAAAATCCCGGCTGGGGAACAGTTGCTTTGCCTGTTCGCGCGGGTGCCGGGCGGATTGGCGATAGCTGTGGGCGGTGGTGCGGCGCGGGGGTTGGGCATCGCCCCGACCCAAGGCGATCAGGCGGTCTGAGAGGTCCTCGATCCGTTCCGCGATCAGGTGAACCACCTCGCCCTCGCGTTGCACCCGGCCGGTCACGCGCAGCAGGCGACCGGTCAGAACGGCCTTGCGGAAATTGGCATAGACCTGGTTCCACACGACGACATTGGCCGCGCCGGTTTCATCCTCAAGCGTCAGAAAGATCACGCCGGATGCGGTGCCGGGGCGTTGGCGGGTGATGACAAGACCGGTGATGCTGGCGCGGGTTTTCGCCTCGGTCAGTCGGGCATGGGGCAGGCTTTCAGGCAGGTCGGGCCGCAACAGCGCCAAAGGATGGGCGCGCAGAGACAGGCGCAGGGACAGGTAATCCTCGATCACCTCCTGCCCAAGCGTCATGTGGGGCAGCGTCACGGCAGGTTCATCGCCGCCCTCCCCTTCGGCACCGAACAGCGGCAGCGGCGCGGGCGCTTTCAGCGCCTGTGCATCCCACAGCGCCTGTCGCCGGGTCAGACCAGCGCCGGCAAAGGCATCACCCTCGGCCAGCCTTGCCAGACCATCCGGCCCCACCCCGGCCCGCCGCCACAGGCTTTCGACATCCGCATAACCATTCCCGCGCGCGGCCACGATCCAATCCGCGTCTTCCTCTCGCATCCTCTTGATCTGGCAAAACCCGAGCCGCAGCGCCAGCGCGCCATCGGAGCGCGGCTCCAGCGTGCAATCCCATGTGGAATGATTCACCGACACGGGCCGCACCTCGACCCCACAATCACGGGCATCGCGGACCAGTTGCGCGGGCGCATAGAAGCCCATCGGCTGACTGTTCAGCAGCGCACAGGTGAACGCCGCCTGATGATGGCATTTCAGCCATGCGGAAATATAGACCAGCCGCGCGAAGCTGGCCGAATGGCTTTCGGGGAAACCGTAACTGCCGAAGCCCTCGATCTGCGCGAAACAGCGGGCGGCGAAATCCGGGTCATGGCCGCGCTCAAGCATCCCCGAGACAAAGCGGTCGCGGAACCCGCCGATCGTGCCCATCCGTTTGAACGTCGCCAGGGACCGCCGCAGCTGGTCGGCCTCGGCGGGCGAAAACCCGGCGGCGACCACGGCGATCTGCATCGCCTGTTCCTGAAACAGTGGCACGCCATAGGTGCGGGCCAGCACCTCGTTCACGGCGGGACCAAGGTCTTGGACCGCCTCAAGCCCCCGGCGGCGGTTCAGAAACGGGTGCACCATGCCGCCCTGAATAGGGCCGGGGCGGACGATGGCGACCTGACAGACCAGATCATAAAGATTGCGCGGCCGCATCCGGGGCAGAAAATTCATCTGCGCCCGGCTTTCGACCTGAAACACGCCGATCGCATCGGCACGGCACAGCATGTCATAGACGCGGTCGTCCTCGCGCGGGACGTTATCCAGCCGCAAATCCAGCCCGCGATGATCGGCCAGCAACCCGAAAGCCTTGCGGATCGCGGTCAGCATGCCCAAAGCCAGCACATCGACCTTGAGCAGGCCAAGCGCGTCGATATCGTCCTTGTCCCACTCGATCACCGTGCGGCCCTCCATCGCGGCATTCTCGATGGGGCAGAGATCGTCCAGACGGCCTTCGGTAATCACAAACCCGCCGACATGCTGCGACAGATGACGGGGAAAGCCGATGATCTCGCCGATCAGGCGCAGGGTCAGCAGGGTGCGGCGGTCTTCGGGGTTCAGCCCGGCGGCGCGCAGGCGGTCGGCGGTCGGCGCGTCCGATGACGAGCCCCACAACTGACCGGTGACGCGGGCCAGAATGTCCTGAGACAGGCCCATGACCTTGCCCACCTCACGAATGGCGGCGCGGGACCGGAAATGGATCACCGTAGCGGTCAGCCCGGCACGGTCGCGGCCCTAGCGTTCGTAAA
>JAUNUO010000196.1 GCA_030538135.1 Paracoccus sp. (in: a-proteobacteria) | reverse complement strand
CGAAATTCTGGTCCGCCGTCCATGATACCCTGTCGGGTCGTGGCAGCGCCGCCGAAAACCTCGAGGTGCTGGAACTGGATCTGACCGACATGAAAGGTGGCGGCTGGTAAGCCGCGCATGCGGGCCGTCCGTCCTGGCGGGCGGCCCTTTCTGACAGACGGCGTGACCCTCCGTTCGGTCCCGCCGCCCGAGCTTGGGGGGAGGCTCAATGTCCACCAACACGGATGCGGCCAGCATGGCCGCCGTCGCGGATGAATCCGGCGCGCCCGGTGCCCGTCCGCCCGGACCGGAACCGCAGCGCCATAAAGCGACCGGCAGCAGCCTTCTGGCACAACGCCGCCGCGCCGCCTTCTGGTTTCTTGCGCCGATGCTGCTGGCGCTGTTTTTCGTGGCGGCCTGGCCATTGCTGCGCACCATCTACTTTTCGCTGACCGACGCCACCTTGTCGAACCTCTATGACGCGCGGTTCATCGGCTTTGACAACTATCTGCAAATCCGCACGCTGGAATCGGGGCGTACCATCTATCGCGGCACTCTGGTCGATCCGGCATGGTGGAACGCGGTGTGGAACACGGTGCGGTTTTCCGTCATCTCGGTGTTTTGCGAAACCGTGCTGGGGCTGATCGTCGCGCTGGTGCTGAACGCCGAATTCAAGGGCCGCGCCTTCGTGCGCGCCGCCATCCTGATCCCCTGGGCGATCCCGACCATCGTTTCCGCAAAGATGTGGGGCTGGATGCTGAACGATCAGTTCGGCATCATCAACGACATGCTGCTGAGCCTCGGCCTCATCAGCGAAAAGATCGCATGGACCGCCAGCGCCGACACGGCCATGATCGCGGTGCTGATCGTGGACATCTGGAAAACCACGCCCTTCATGGCGCTGCTGATCCTCGCCGGCCTGCAAATGGTCCCGCGCGACATGTATGAAGCGGCGCGGATAGACGGCATCCACCCGGTCAAGGTGTTCTTCAAGGTCACGCTGCCGCTGATCCGGCCGGCGCTGATGGTGGCCGTCATCTTCCGGATGCTGGACGCGCTGCGGATTTTCGATCTGGTCTATGTGCTGACACCCAACAGTTCGGCCACCAAAACCATGTCGATCATCAGCCGCGAAAACATGATCGACTTCGACAAGTTCGCCTATGGCGCGGCACAGTCATCGCTGTTGTTTGCCATCATCGCGGTATTCGTGGCCGCCTATATCTGGCTGGGTCGCGTCGATCTGTCGGGGGAGAAAAGCTGATGCAACGCAGTCTGTTGAACCGGATCGGCTTTTACCTGCTGGTCCTTGTGATTGTGCTGTTCGCGGTGTTCCCGTTCTATTACGCCATCGTCACCAGTTTCACCACCGGCACGGCGATCTTTCAGGTCAATTACTGGCCCAAGGTGTTTTCCTGGGCCAACTATCAAGCGGTGACGAATAATGCGGTGTTCGTCCGGTCGCTGGTGAATTCGGTCTTTATTGCGACCGTGACGGTGGGATTTTCGCTGCTTCTGGCGGTCACGGCGTCCTATGCGCTGGCGCGGGTGCGGTTCCGGGGGCGGGGTCTTCTGCTGATGACCATTCTTGCGGTGTCGATGTTCCCGCAGATCGCCGTTCTGGCGGGCCTGTTCGAACTGATCCGTTTCCTGGGCATCTTCAACACCCCCTGGGCGATGATCCTGTCCTATGTGATCTTTACACTGCCGTTCACGGTCTGGGTGCTGACCACCTTCATGCGCGATCTGCCGATCGAGATCGAGGAAGCCGCCATCGTCGATGGCGCATCGCCTTGGGTCATCATTACAAGGGTTTTCCTGCCGCTGCTGTGGCCGGCGCTGGTCACGACCGGGTTGCTGGCCTTTATCGGGGCGTGGAACGAATTCCTGTTCGCGCTGACCTTCACCTCGTCCGAGGTGCAGCGGACGGTGCCGGTTGCCATCGCCATGCTGTCGGGCGCCAGCCAGCAGGAAATTCCGTGGGGGCCGATCATGGCCGCATCCGTCATCGTGACCGTGCCGCTGATCGTCCTTGTTCTCATCTTCCAACGCAAGATCGTCGCGGGTCTGACCGCAGGCGGCGTGAAAGGTTGATTTCATGGCCAAGATCGAACTGAAGAACGTCACCAAATCCTATGGCGCCGTGAATGTCATCAAGGGCATCGACCTGACCATCGAAAAGGGCGAGTTCATGGTGTTCGTCGGCCCATCCGGCTGCGGCAAATCCACGCTGCTGCGGCTGATTTCCGGGCTTGAGGAAATCACCACCGGCGACATGCTGTTCGACGGGCAGCGGGTGAACGACGTGGTGCCGTCGCAGCGCGGCATCGCCATGGTGTTTCAGTCCTATGCGCTGTATCCGCATATGAAGGTCTATGACAACATGGCCTTCGGGATGAAACTGGCGAAATCCAGCCCCGACCAGATCCGCGCCCGCGTCGAAAAGGCGGCGAAGATGTTGCAGATCGACCATCTGCTGGATCGTCTGCCGCGCCAGCTTTCGGGCGGTCAGCGTCAGCGGGTCGCCATCGGCCGGGCCATCGTGCGCGATCCGCGCGTGTTCCTGTTCGACGAACCGCTGTCCAACCTCGACGCCGCGCTGCGGGTGCAGACCCGGTTGGAAATCGCCAGGCTGCATCACGACATGAACGATGTGACGATGATCTATGTCACCCACGATCAGGTCGAGGCGATGACGCTCGCCGACCGGATCGCGGTACTGCGCGATGGCCGTCTGGAACAGGTCGGCACCCCGCAGGATCTGTATGACAACCCCAATTCGGTCTTTGTCGCCGGCTTCATCGGCAGTCCCAAGATGAACTTCCTGAAAGGCAGCTTTGCGCAATCCGAGGGCGCGGTGACCCTTGGCATCCGGTCCGAACATATCGAGGTGGATGACAGCGGTCGCTGGGAAGGCGAGGTGGTCCATGCCGAGGATCTGGGGTCCGACAACTATCTGTTCGTCAATATCGGCGCGGATGAGCCGCTGATCGTGCGCCAGCCCGGCAAGCAACGCATCCCGCAGGGCACCCGCATCCGTCTAGCGCCGCAGCCGGAAAACCTGCACCGCTTTGGCGCCGACGACCGCCCGATCCGATAAGGAGAAACCATGACGATCCGCGTCACCGTCTGGGGCGAAAACGTCCACGAACATGAAAACGCCGTGGTGGCCGGGGTTTATCCCGACACGATGCATGTCACCATCGCCGATGCGCTGAACCGCGCAGGGGGTATCAGCGCCGGCACGGTCACGCTGCAAGACCCCGACCATGGGCTGACCCCAGAGCGACTGGCCGAAACCGATGTGCTGATCTGGTGGGGCCATACCGCGCATGGCGATGTCCGCGACGAGATCGTGGACCGCGTCTGCGATGCAGTCTGGGGCGGCATGGGCATGATCTTTCTGCACTCGGCCCATTTCGCCAAGCCGTTCAAGCGGCTGATGGGTGCGCCCTGCAACCTGACATGGCGCGAGGCAGGGGAACGCGAACGCATCTGGGTCACCAGCCGCAACCATCCCATCGCCGCCGGTCTGCCCGATTTCTTCGAACTGGAACACGAGGAGATGTATGGCGAACCCTTCGGCGTGCCGGAACCGTTGGAAACCGTGTTCATCAGCTGGTTTCAGGGCGGCGAGGTGTTCCGCTCGGGCCTGACCTATCGGCGCGGGGCGGGCAATGTGTTCTATTTCCGCCCCGGCCATGAAACCTATCCCACCTATCACAACGCCCATGTGCAGCGCGTGATCGCCAATGCCGTGCGGTGGGCGCACAATCCGGCAGCGCGGATCGCCAATCCCAATGACGCCCCCAACGTGCCGGTGGATCGCGCGCCCGAAAAGATCGAGACGCGCGGCGCAACGCTGCACAAGGCGGGCGAGGCGGGGTATCGCTGATGCAGCCGGTGCGCCTGCTGATCCTCGGCACCGGCGGCATGGCGGCCAGCCATGTCGCGGCCTTCGCCAAAATTTCCAGCGTGAGCATCGTGGCGGGCGTGGACACGCGGCCCGAACAGCTTGCCACCTTTTGCGCCAGACACGACATTCCGCACGGCTTTGCCTCGGTGGATGAGGCGCTGGACTGGGGCCAGTTCGACGCCGTGACCAACGTGACGCCGGACGCCGCGCATTACCCGACCACCCTGCCCCTGCTGGCGGCTGGAAAGCATGTGCTGTGCGAAAAACCCTTGGCCACCAACGCCGCCGACGCGCAGGCGATGGCCGATGCGGCGGCGCACGCGGGCGTGGTGGCGATGGTGAACCTGACCTATCGCCACGTCCCGGCGCTGGCC
>JAUNUO010000195.1 GCA_030538135.1 Paracoccus sp. (in: a-proteobacteria) | reverse complement strand
GTCAGGGCGGAAAACAGCGCGCCGTCCTGAAACATCACGCCCCAGCGCTGGCCAAGGGCGCGGCGGTCGGCATCGGGGGCGTTGTGCGGGTCGATGCCAAGGACGCGGATGGTGCCGCCCTCGGGTCGTTTCAGGCCGACGATGGTGCGCAGCAGCACCGATTTGCCGGTGCCAGATCCGCCGACCACGCCAAGGATCTCGCCCCGGCGCAGGTCCAGATCGAGGTTTTCATGGATCACGTTGCGCCCGAACTGGGTGCGCAAGCCACGGACTTGGATGACGTTTTCGGTCACAGCCCCACCTGCGCGAAAAAGATCGAAAACAGCGCGTCGGCGACGATCACCGCAAAGATCGCCGCCACCACGGATGACGAGGTCATCCGGCCCAGCGACTCGGTGTCGTTGCCCACCTTCATCCCGGCGTGACAGCCGATGATGCCGATAATCAGCGCAAAGACCGGCGCCTTGACCAGACCGACGATCACATGGCTGACATCGGTGTTTTCAAGCAGCCGCGCCCGGAACATCGGCGGCGAGACGCCCAGTTCCACCCATGACATGATCGCGCCACCCGCAAGCCCGGTGAGATTCGCGATCAACCCCAGAATCGGCAGGGTCAGGATCAGTGCCAGCACGCGCGGCACGATCAGCACCTGATCGGGGTCCATGCCGAGGGTGCGCATGGCGTCGATTTCTTCGCGCATCTTCATCGCGCCGATGGATGCGGTCAGCGCAGATGCCGTGCGACCGGCGACGATGATCGCGGTCAGCAGGATGCCCAGTTCGCGCAGGATGGAAATGGCGATCAGATCGACGACGAACACTTCGGCCCCGAACTGGCGCAGTTGCGTGGCACCTTGAAAGGCCAGAACGACGCCGATCAGAAAGGCCATCAGCGCGACGATGGGGATCGCCCGTATCCCGGTTTCCTGACAGTGATGAACCAGCGAGGTCAGCCGGAACTGCGACGGGTGGCGGATCGCCCGCGCAAGGGCGGCGACAAAGCGGCCCAGATATTCGGCCAGTTCGGTCAGATAGACGCGCGCGCCCACCGCCGCGCGGCCGGTGTTTTCCAGCATCCGACGCCAGCCGGGAACGGCGGGCGGGGGCGGATCGGCGGTCGGGATCGCTGCGGCGATGCGATCCAGAAAGGCGGCGGGCTGGCCGGTCAGGCCGCTGAGCTGCGCGCCGGCGTTGCGCGCACGGGCCAGATACCATGCGCCGGCGCTGTCGATGCGGGCAAGGCCCGAGACATCCAGCGCGGGCGGCGCCGGGTCGGGCAGGCGCGGCAGATCACGCACCGTCAGACGCCCCGACAGGCGCACCCCGTCGGGGCCGTTCTCGACGGTCAGGGTCTGGGGCTGCGGCGCAGGGGCGGTCATGCGCCCGTTGTCGCCGACAGCGCCCCGGAATGCCAGCGTTTTCACCGTGGCAAAAACGCCGGTCCGAGAGCGGTTATTCGCCGAAAAAACCGGGTCAGCGCGGGTCCAGATCGCTGCCCGGCGTGGCAGCGTTTTGCAGGATTTCGGCCAGGTAGCCCGCGACCGACCGCATCCCGATCAGCCGCCAGCCATCGCCCTGCCGCCACATCGCCGCCGCCACCTGCGCGGCGCGGGTGCGGCGCAGCCCGTCGGCGGGCAGCGCGGCGAAATCGACCGGCGACAGTTTCGCCAGCGCCTGTTCGGGCTTGCGCCCGGTCAGGTCGAACACCACGCGCATGTCCGACACATCGGCCACCAGCCCATGTTCGCCCATCAGCGCCTGTTCCAGCGCAGCAACGGCCTCGGCCCGTTCCGCGCCCGGCACGATCAGCAGCAGTTCATCGGGCGACATCCAGCCAAGCCAGCGGCTGCCAGCGGCGGTGAACCGGGTCGGGTCGGGGATCGCCAGCCCCGCGGCATCCGCGATGGCGTCACCGGCGCGGGCCAGATCGGCGCGGATCATCACCATGCCCAAGCCCTCGACCTGAGCGATTCTTGCCAATGCCTCAGCCATTCGCCTTGACCCCTTCCTTGTCGTAGAACACGGGATCGACGATGCGCGCCCTGACCGTTTCGCCGCCCGGCACCGGAAATTCCAGCACCTCGCCCATGCGGGACGGCCCCTGCCGGACCAGCCCCATCGCAATCGGCCGCCCCAGCGTCGGCGATTGATAGGTCGAGGTCACGCGCCCCTGCACGTTGCGCTGACCATTGCCGTTCACGCCATCGGCCACGGCATAGGCGCCATCGGGGATCATCCGCCCGTCAAGGCTTTCAAGGCCAACAAGTTGCCAGCGGTCCGGATCGGTCATATGGCTGCGCATCTGCGCGCGCTTACCGATATAGTCGGCCTTCTTCTTGCTAATCGCCCAGTTCAGGCCCAGATCCTGCGGGATCACCGTGCCGTCGGTCTCATCGCCGATCATGATGAAGCCCTTTTCGGCGCGCATGACGTGCATCGCCTCGGTGCCGTAAGGGGTCACGCCCAGATCGGCCCCGGCGGCATGCAGCGCCTGCCAGAGTTCCAGCCCCCGGTTGGCGGGGGTGGCGATTTCAAAGGACAGCTCGCCCGAAAAGCTGATGCGATAGACCCGCACCGGGATACCGGCCAGTTCGCCATCCGCCCAGCCCATGAAAGGCAGGGTTTCGGGCGACAGGTCCATCCCGCCCAGCCGTTCCAGCAGGGTCCGGGCCTTGGGGCCGACCACGGCGATCTGCGCATATTGCTCGGTCAGGTTGGCGGTCCAGACCTTCCAGTCCCACCATTCGCATTGCAGCCAGTCCTCCATATGCGCATGGATGCGGTCTGCCCCGCCGGATGTGGTGTGGCACAGCCAGGTGTCGTCGGACAGCCGCACGACCACGCCGTCATCGGACAGGAAGCCGTTTTCGCTGCACATCAGCCCGTAACGGCATTTGCCGACCGGCAGGGTGGACATCATGTTGGTATACATCATGTCAAGGAACCGCCCCGCATCCGGCCCCTTGACGATGATCTTGCCAAGGGTGGATGCGTCCAGCGTGCCGACGCCGCCCCGCACCGCCAGAATCTCGCGGTCAACGGCGGCATGGGGCGTTTCGCCCGCGCGGGGATAGCAATAGGGGCGGCGCCAGTGGCCGACGGGTTCCCAATGCACCCCATGCGACTGATGCCAGTCATGCATCGCGGTGCGGCGCAGCGGCAGGAACGCCTCGCCCCGCGCCTCGGCGGCGATGGTGGCAAGGGTCAGCGGCGTATAGGGCGGGCGAAAGGTGGTGGTGCCGGTCTGCGGGATCGGCTGGTTCAGCGCCTTGGACAGGATCGCCAGACCGTTGATATTGCTGACCTTGCCCTGATCGGTGGCCATGCCAAGGGTGGTATAGCGTTTGGTATGTTCGACCGATTCATAGCCTTCCTGCGCGGCCAGTTCCACGTCGCTGACCTTCACGTCGTTCTGGAAATCCAGCCACATCTTGAACCGCGCCTTGCGCGAGGCGGCGGATGGCATCACCCAGACCGGCTGCATCGCGCCTTCGGCCAGTTCCAGATCCCCGGCACAGGCCAGATCGCCATTGGCGGCGCCCGCGACGGTGACATTGCCCTGCCCGTCCGCGCCAAGGGGCGGGCGCGCGGGGTCGGGGTGGAACAGGCCGCGGCGGTCGTCCCATTTCAGCTTGCCACCGCAATGGGACCACAGGTGCACGACCGGCGACCAGCCGCCCGACATGGCGACGCAATCGCACGCGATGGTTTCGCGCACCGCGCCCTGACCGACGAACTCGCACAGATCGACGCCGGTGACGGCGCGGGTGCCCTTGACCTTGGCGATGCCGCTGGCGGGCAGGATGCGGATGCCGCGTGCCTTGGCCGCGTCGATCAGCGCGCCCGCAGGTTGCGCCCGCGCGTCGATGATCGCCGGCACCGTCAGCCCGGCATCGACGGCGGTGATCGCGGTGCGATAGGCGTCGTCGTTGTTGGTCACCACCACGATGCGGCGGCCCGGCGCGACGCCGTAAAGGTCGATATAATCGCGCACCGCCGATGCCAGCATGACGCCCGGCACATCGTTGCAGGCGAAGGACAAGGGCCGTTCCAGCGCGCCGGTCGCCGTCACCACATGGCCCGCGCGGATACGCCACAGCCGCTGACGCGGGATGCCCGCGTTGGGGTCGTGATCGGCCAGCGATTCCCGCGCGATCAGATAGCCGTGGTCGTAAAGCCCCGTCGCCATCGTGTTGCGCCGCAGCGTGACGTTTTCGCGCCCGCGCAGATCGGCCAGCAGCGCATCGACCGCCGCCGCCCCGCCCGCATG
>JAUNUO010000194.1 GCA_030538135.1 Paracoccus sp. (in: a-proteobacteria) | reverse complement strand
CGTTCGGTTTCTCTGGACGAGGCGAAGGCGATCTTCTTCCGCGCGGATGGTCAGTTGAAGGTGGCGGCGCTGTCGCACGAACGTCTGGGGCAACCGCTGATCGACGTTTATGACGGTGTGAACAACGGCGGATCGCTTGGCCTGCCCGACGTGGTGACGGACCTGACCTGACCGGTCGGGCCTACCCGCCAATCCCGGACCATAACCCGCGTAACTCGCCCGCACCGGATGATGCGGGCGGTGATATGCGGACCATACCGGCGTGCCTGACCAACCATCAGCGACATGCCCCAAAGGATGCGCAATGACCTATCATGTCTCGTCTCTGGGCGTTGAGACCGCCCCCAATCTGATTTTCGCTAAGGCGCTGAACCCTGCCCTTCCCGAGACCCATACGGCCACGACCGGACGTCTGGGCAATGCCTTTACGGTCAACAACGCGGTGGTAAAGGGGCGGCTGGTTCCGCCCATGCAGTTGCGCACCTTTCAGCCGCAGGCCATCGACCATGCGTCGCGGACCCTGACCTTCCCCCCCCGGACCATCGGGGATTATGATGTCTGGCGCAGTGGCTGGCTGGACGGGGCGGATGTCATCGTGTTCCGCAATGACGACGGGCAGGCGGTGCAGGTCGGTCAGACCAGGGTCACCGCTTCCGAGATCAGCCAGATCCTGCCGCTGCATTCGTCCGAGCGGGCGATGCCCGCCGGTGCAACGGAATTCCGCTGGTCGCCGCCCGGCTGGTATCGGCGCGGTGCGGTGATGTGGATCGCCGTTGCGGCACTGGATGCCGATGGCCGCTGCGGACCGTGGAGCATGCCGGTGTCCTATACCGTGGGCGCGGCGGCGGCGGTTCAGGACAATACCGATCCGGCCCTGCTGGTGGCTGTCCCCGATCTGGTCCATCAGGACAGAACCGACGATATTCCGGCGCCGTCGAACGTTCAGGCAATCAGCCTGAACGACGACCGCACGGTGCAGGTGACATGGACCCCGGTTCCGGGTTTGCGCCATGTCGTCGCGCGGTCCTATACGCCCGAGTTCCGCCAGATCGAGACGCTGACCGTCGAGGACAGCTCATTCATGCGGGAATCTGACCTGTTCACCTTCCGCAAGCGGTTCGATCATACCCATCGCGCTGAGAATCTGTTGGTGGACCGGGTCTGGGACGTCAGCGCGATCATCTCGCGCTTTGGCATGCCGGGACTGGGCGGGTTTGCCGACCGGCTGCCCGAGGGTGTCAGCTATGAGTTCATGTCGGACGAGGACGGGCCGTTTATTCGCCTGAAGGTCGCTTCCGGGCACACGCATCCCATCCAGAGCGCGACCCATGCCGGCACGGAGCAAGGCTGGTATGCGGTTCTCGATCCCGGCAGGACGTATAACATTCACACGGTTCTGCGGGCCTCTGCGCACCTGGACCTGACATTGCGTGTCAATGGCGTCGGCGTCGCCGACATGACCCGTGCCGTGACGACCGAATGGACGGCGCATGATGCAGAGTTCACCCCGGCCAGCCTGCGCACCAACTCCACACCGCAATACAGCCAGATTCTGGTCAAGGGACCGGCGCAACTGGACGTTCGTCAGTTCACCGTCGGGCTGGCTGGAACCGCCCCTTTCGCCGCGACCCCCGCGGAAAAGGAAACGCTGCTGAACAGTGCCGCGGGCCACATCCGGTTCCACACGTTCTGCAAGACCAGCCCGTGGAGCTATACGATGGACGATCTGCTGAGCGATGTCGGCGTGCCGGCGACGCAGGGCTGTTCGCTGCCGCAGCATCTGCGCATCCTGAAAGACCTGCGCGACAGTCCCGAAGGGCGCGAACTGGCCACGCGCGCCGGTCATCCGATCCTGAACCCGTGGCTTCAGTTCGAAGCCTTCATGACGGATGACGAACTGGCGATGCTGGGCGGATTTCTGTGCACCCCCTATGATCCCGACGCAGCCGACAGTCCGACGAAGCGCGGCGCCGCGCGGCGCGTGTCGCAGGGGCAGGTCCGGCCGTGGCAGGACGAGTTCGACAGCCTCCGCATCGAGATCGGCAACGAGAACTGGAACCCGCTGGCGGGCTTTTTCCTGCTGCCCTCGACCCCCGGTACGCCGGGCGGTGCATGGAACGGCCTGCTGCTGGATCGCACGGCCGGCGCGATCATGGCCGCGCCCGGTTATCAGGCCGACAAGTTCAGCTATTATCTGGGCGGTTGGGCCGTCAACGAGGGCTGGAACCGCACCAGCATCGCGGCATCGCGGCACGCGGATTTCGTGGGCTATGCCGATTACAACGGCGGTTGGGACAGCGGCCTGTCCGCCGCCCTGTCCGCCGACGATCCGGCAGCGGTGCAGGCGACGCTGGCAAACACGACCATTCCGATGCGAAACCGCCAGCCGCGGCTGACACGTATGCCGCGCCTGGTCAATCTGTGCCACGAGATGTCGCAGGGGCGGGCCAAGCCGATCCGCGCGATGCATTACGAGGCCGGGCCGGGCTATGTGATGGACGGGCTGAACGGTGCCAGCGCAACCCCTGAACAGATCGCCAGCCAGGAGCGGCTGCTGAAATCGGTTGCGGGCGGCACCGCGACGCTGGATGCGTTCCTGTATAATTCCTCGGTCGGGGTGGTCAGCACCAACTTTTTCACGCTGGAGGAAGGCGATTACTGGAAGGCGCGGGCGAAATGGGAACATGGCGGGGCGTTCAACCCGGCCTATCAGTGGTTCTGTTTTGCCAACCAGTATCTGGGCGGGCGGATCAGCCTGTTGCAGCCGCATCTGGTGCAGGTGCTGAACGATGGCGACGGCAAGGCGCAGGGCGATGCGGTGCGCGTCTATCTGGTCCAACGGAAGGACGGCACGCGCGCCTTTGCGATCGTGAACGTCGATCCGCTCAAACAGCATGAGGTGCGGGTGCGGTTGGCCGGGCACAAGGGTGGATGGACGCGGCATCACATGACGGGCGATATGATGACCAGCAATATCACGGCCGAAACGGCAGCCAGCGTCACCATCCTGTCCGAGGATATGCCCGATGGCTGGGGCGCTGGAAGCCTGGATGTGACCATCCCGCCCGGCAAGACCGAGGTCTATATCGAACGGGTCTGATCCGACTGGACCCGAACCGACGCCCCGCCCGCCCGGCGGGGCGTTTGCCGTTGCGGGCCTTGCCTCGGCGGGAATGTTACGACAGGTTTGGGCGCTGATGGTGGCGGGCGGTCTTGTCTGGCGCCGGGTTGCGGATTGGGATGGGCGGATGCTGATCGCGGCGGATCTGATCTGGCAAGGTGGTGCGTTGCGGCGGGGGATGGCGGTGGAAACCGACGGCGCGCGGATCACAGGTCTGCGCGATGGCGCCACCGACACGCCCGACGCACGGGTGCATCTGCTGATGCCCGCCTGCGTCGATCTTCAGGTGAACGGCGGCGGCGGGGTGATGCTGAACGACGATCCGTCCGCAGATGCGATGCGGGCGATCCGCGATGCCCATGCCCGGCTGGGAACCGGCGCGGTGATGCCTGTGCTGATCTCGGACACGCCCGATGCGGTGGATGCCGCAGCCGAGGCCGCCATCGCCGTTCAAGGCGAGCCGGCGCTGCTGGGGCTGCATATCGAGGGGCCGCATCTGAATCCGGCGCGGCAGGGCACCCATGATGCCAGCCTGTTCCGACCGCTGGACGGCCGCACCATGACCGCGCTTGCGCGGCTGCGCGGCGCAGGGGTGCCGGTCATCCTGACGCTGGCACCGGAACTGAACGACCCGGCACTGATCGCGCAGGCGGCGGCGATGGGGGTGGTGGTGTCGGCCGGGCATTCGGATGCCACCGTCGATCAGGCGCGCGACGGGCTGGCGGCGGGGGTCAGCATGTTCACCCATCTGTTCAACGCCATGCCGCAGATGGCATCGCGGCAGCCGGGGATCATCGCGGCGGCGATCCTGTCGGATGCGTGGTGCGGGATGATCGCGGACGGCATCCATGTCAGCTGGGACATGCTGCGCATCGCCATCGCCGCGCGGCCGCGCCCCGACCGCTGTTTTCTGGTGTCGGATGCGATGGCGACGGTGGGCGGGCCGGATCATTTCACCCTGTATGGGCAGGAAATCCATCTCCGCGAGGGGCGGTTGGTGAATGCCGCCGGGGCCTTGGCCGGGGCGCATATCGACATGCTGACCAGCATGGCGAACCTGCATCGTCAGGCGGATGTGCCGCTGGACCGGGCGATTGCCATGGCGACCGATCTGCCGCGCGCGGCCATCGGCCTGCCGCCCCTGCGCATCGCGCCGGGGACGGCGCTGCGCGATGT
>JAUNUO010000015.1:31256-36172 GCA_030538135.1 Paracoccus sp. (in: a-proteobacteria) | reverse complement strand
TGGGGCGGTGATGGATCGCGCGGCCAAGCTGTGCCCAAGCGCGACCTGCCAGCCGGGCAGCCTGCTGTTGGGGGTGCAGGTGGCGGGGGGGCGGGCTGGCCCGCATCCTGCCGCCGCCGCGGATCGACGCTGCCTTTGCCGATGCCGCCGCACAGACGGGCGCACCGGAACGGCGGATGCGCTTTGTCGGCACCTGCGCGGAACCGGGCTGCCATCAGTGGCAGCGGGCGGCTGCTTAATCGCGCGGCGGGTGGCGGCGGAACGGGCTGATCCGTCCTACGCGCTGCCGCCCTGTCATATCCGGGGGGGATTGTCGCTGGTTCGCGCAGGAAGGCCGGGCGGCCTGTGCCGCCAGCGCTTTCGTCTCGACCGACCCTGCGGGGCAGGGCGCACCCCACTGACCCGGCATCAGCCCGTCAGCACCGCCGGATCGCCCGTCAGATGGCGCGGCGCGGCAGACAGCCGCTCCGCTTCGGTCGGGTCATGGGTGACCAGAACCAATCCGGCCCCGCTGCGATCCAGCAGCCGCGTAGTCAGGTCGATCATCCGGGCGGCGGTATCGGCATCGAGGCTGGCAAAGGGTTCGTCCATCAGCAGGATATCCGGCTGCGCGGCAAAGGCGCGGGCCAGCGACAGCCGCCGTTGCTGACCCAGCGACATTTGCCGGGGGAACTGCGCTTCTTGACCGGCAAGGCCGACCTCGGCCATCAGACGCAGCGCCGTTTCGGTGTCGCATCCGGTCGTCAGGGTGATGTTGTCCGCCGCCCGCCGCCATGGGAGCAGTGTCGGTTCCTGAAACACCAGCGCAAGGCGATCGCCCCCGGACAGCGCGCCGTCAAAGCGGCGGTCCAGACCGGCGATGATCCGCAGCAGCGTCGATTTTCCGATCCCCGATGGCCCCAGGATAGCCAGCCGTTCCCCGCGCCCCACCTGCACTGATAGCGGCCCCAGAACGGGCCGTCCGGCAAAGGATTTTCCGCGCAGATCAAGTCTCATCATGACGCCAGCGGTTCGCGCCGGCCTCCCACGGACGCAGGATCAGCATGTCGATGGCCAGCATCACGATGACAAAGGCCAGCGCCCAGGCCATCACCCCGGCGACGTCGAAATTGCTGAACAGCAGGTGAATCTTGAAGCCGACGCCGTTGGACCGGCCCAGAAACTCGACCACCAGCACGATCTTCCAGATCAGCGCGATGCCGGATCGTGCGGTGGCGGCGATATGTGGGGCAAGCTGGGGCAGCACCACATGACGCAGCCGCGCCACGGGCGACATGCGAAACGCCCGTGCCATCTCGTCCAGATCGGGGCGCAGGGCGCGCGCGCCTTCGCGCATCATCACCGTGACCAGCGGAATCTTGTTCAGGGCAACGGCGGTGACGGCGGCGACCTCGTTCAGGCCGATCCAGATATAGGCCAGCACGATCACCACCAGCGCGGGCACGTTCAGCGCGATGACCAGCGCCGCGTTCAGCCAGTGATCGGCGTGTCGCGACCGCCCCATCCACAGGCCGGCGATCAGCCCGACCATCATCGCGATGACAAAACTGGCCAGCACGCGCAGCAGGGTCGCGCCGGCGTGGAACCACAATTCGCCACTGGCCGCGATGCTGGCCAGCTTGACCCAGACGGCGGCGGGCGAGGGCAGGCGACGGGGGTTGCCGACCAGTTCCGCCGCGATCCACCACGCCGCCAGCATCAGCACGACCGACACCAACCCCGGCGCCACGCCGGGGCGGGACCACAGGGACCGGCCGCGCTTACTCACCCGGTGACCAGAACAGCCCTTCGGGCAGGGTGGTCAGACCGCCGGTCAACTCCTCGCCACCAAGATCAGCCATGATCTCGAACATCTCCTGGGCATCGGCGGCGTCCACCGGCCCCTCGGGCGGGATGCCGGCCACCCAGCCGGCGCGCAGCGCGGCGAATTCGGCGTCGGTGTCGGCATTCATGCGCGGGCGCAGATGATCCCATGCGGCATCGTCGGTTGCCAGAATCCGTTTGGCCTGCCGCGAGGCGCGGGCAAAGCCCTGCGCCAGATCGGGGTGGTCGGCGACCCAGGAATCGTTCAGCACATAACCCAGAAGCGGCGTTGAAGGGTCCAGCCCCAGGGCGCTGGCCGCATCGCTGACGTTGATGACCTCGCGCATGCCGCCCGCCTTCATCTTGGCCAGAAAATGCCAGAAATTCACGGCGCCCGCCACCTCGCCGGTTTCCGCCGCGTTCTGGATCATCGGCGGTGCACCAAAGACCTGTGTGGTGATCGCGGCCAGATCCTCGCCCAGTTCCTGCCGGGCATAGGCGCGCAGGATCAGCCAGCTTTTATCGACCGGCCCGCCTGCGATACCGATTTTTTCACCGCGCAGATCGGCCAGCGACTGAACCGCGCTGTCGTCCCGCACGACCAGCCCGCCGACTGCGGTGGAATAGGGCAGAAAGGTGAAATCCGCGCCATTCGCCCGCTGTTGCGCCACCCACAACCAGTCCGAGACGATGGCATCGACCTGCCCGCCCTGCATGGCGACCTGAGTGGCGGGGTTGCCGGCAAAGGGCATCAGCCGCAGTTCGAACCCGTTGTCGTGGTCCAGACCGCGGTCGATGATCGTGGTCAATTCCCAGTTGACGGTGCCGTTTTCAAGGGTTCCGACAGTGATGACGGGTTCATCGGCCTGCACCGCCGCCCCGGCGATGATCGCGGCGAAAAGGATCATGCTGCGCCGAAAATTCATATCTTTCTCCGTTCCGGTGGCGTAAACTTCACATGTGGTGCGCGCCGGTCCAATACAACGATAGTTGTATACCGCGACGATTTCCGATCTTGCGCTATTGCCCTCAAGTAATAAAATTGCGTGCAAGAGGATGGCAAACATCCCCCATACAACAAGGGAGCAAATTGAGGAGATGTCCATGACCGCCGCCACGTCGCATCAACGGATACCATCGGGGACGGCGACGGCCGATCAGGTGCGCGAAATCCTGATCGTCGATGACCACCCGCTGATGTGCGATGCGCTGGCGCTGACGCTGAAGATCAGTCTCGGTCTGAAGAACGTCCGCACCGCCCGCAGTCTTGCCGCCGCCGTCGAACAGATCCGCACGCAGGGCGCGCCGGATGCGGTGATCCTTGATCTGAACCTGCCCGATGCGCGCGGGTCCGAAGGCATCGTGACGCTGCGCCGTCAATTGCCGGATGTGCCGATCACGATGATTTCCGCCGATCTGGAATCGGCGATGATTTCCGCCGCCATGGCCGCCGGGGCGCAGGGTTACATCAGCAAATCCCTGGGGCGCGAAGCCCTGGTCGATTCGCTGCGGCGGATGTGGGACGGCGAACGGATCACGCCTGACGGCTATGAACCCGACAAGACCGACGCCGAGGACGAGGCCAAGGCCGAACTGGCCCGCCGTTTCGCGACCCTGACCCCGCAGCAGATGAAAATCCTGCGGCTGATCTGTCAGGGCAAGGCGAACAAGGAAATCAGCTATGAACTGTCCATCGCCGAGGCGACGGTGAAAACCCATATCACCGCGATCATGTCGAAAATCAACGCCCGCCGACGCACGCAGGCCGTGCTGCTGGCCAATTCGGTGCGGCTGTTCGAGGCGACCTGATGCGTGACGATGCCCCGCCCGGCCCGCTGACGGTCGAGGTGCGGGCCGATGCGCCTGATGCCGCCGCCCGGATCGTCGCGCTGGTCGCCCCCTGCGATCCGGCGATCGTGCTGATCTTCGGTCCGCAAGGCACCGCGTTCGAGGCCGTGGCACGTGGCCTGCGCGCCCGGCTGCCCGCGAACTGCACGATTGCAGGCTGTTCCTCGGCCGGGGAAATCGGGCCGTGCGGCTATGCCAGCGGCTCGGTGGTGGCGGTGGCATTTCCCTCGGCCACATTCCGCGGGCAGGCGATGGTGCTGCGTGATCTGCCGTTTCTGCCGGTGTCGGACTGGATGGCGGACCTGCGCCGGATGCAGGCAGCGTTCCGTCCCGATCCGCGCCGCAAGACCTTTGGCATCCTTCTGGCCGACGGGCTGGCCGGGCAAGAGGACGTGCTGGTCGCCACCATCGAAGCCGCCTTGCCCGCGTTGCCGGTGCTGGGCGGATCGGCGGGCGACGGCCTGGATTTTCGCCGCACCACGCTGATCGCGGATGGCGAGGTGACGACCGATGTCGCGGTATTCCTGATGGTCGAGACCGATCTGTCCGTGGCCGAGGTGACATTCGCCCATTTCAGCCTGTCGGACACGCTGGCAGTGGTAACCGATGCGATCCCCGAACGGCGGCTGATCCTTGAACTGAATGCCGAACCGGCGGCGGCGGAATATGCCCGGTTGACCGGCATCCCGCAGGACCGGCTGACGCCTACTGAATTCGCTCGTCATCCGCTGTTGCTGAAAATGGGCAAGCGCCACCACGTCCGCGCCATTCGCGGCATCACCGAGGAAGGCGGGCTTTCGCTTTTGTCGGCCATCGACACCGGCACCGTGCTGCGCCTTGGCCGGGCCGAGGATCTGATCCACGGCTTTGTCGGCGCGATCGAGGCCCTGCCGCGCCCGCCGCTGATGGTGCTGGGCTTTGACTGCATCCTGCGGCGGCTGGCTATCGAACGCGCGGGACTGAGCGCAACCATGTCGGACATGTTCGCCCGGTATCGCATCGCCGGGTTTTCGACCTATGGAGAACAGCACAGCGGCATGCATGTGAACCAGACCTTCGTCGGGCTGGCCTTCATGCCGCCCGAATCGGGGGGCGCCGATGTTGCTGCGTGACGAGGACAGCCCCGAACGGCGCGAAGCCAAGCTGAGCCGCATCGCCGAGGTGCTGATCGGGCGCATCGACCGGCTGGAGGAATCGCGCGGTTCCGCCTGGTCGATGTTTCAGGCCGCGATGGTTCTGGAACAAGAGGTCACGGCCCGCACCCG
>JAUNUO010000015.1:27154-31156 GCA_030538135.1 Paracoccus sp. (in: a-proteobacteria) | reverse complement strand
ATCGAATATGCGCCGCTGGCCGAACAAAAGGGCCTGTCGCTGCAATTCGCGCCGACCTCGGTGGTGGTGGACAGCGACCCGGTTTTCCTGCGCCGGATCGCGCAGAATCTGGTGTCGAATGCGATCAAATACACCGTCACCGGCGGCGTTGTGGTGGGGGTGCGGCGCAAGGGGGCGACTGCCTGGCTTGAGGTTCACGATACCGGCCCCGGTATTCCGGCGGTGGACCGCAACCGAATCTTTGACGAATTTCAGCGACTTGGGAATGATAACGGCGCCACCGGCATGGGGCTTGGCTTGTCCATCGTCCGCCGCGCCTGCGCGAAACTGGGCCATCCGATCCGGCTGCAATCCGAACCGGGGCGCGGCACAGTGTTCCGCGTCGGCCTGCGTCTGGTCGATCACGCGGGCCAGCCCGTTCCCGCCCCCGAGGCCAGCGCCCCTGACAGCCTGCGCGGGCGGGTGGTTCTGGTGGTTGAAAATGACAGCGGCATGTTGCGCGGCTACGAGCTGATCCTGGCGGAACGTCTGGGCATGATCCCGCGCCTGGCCGGCGGCACCGCCGAGGCCCTGGCCACCATGGGCGAGGAACCCGTGGATGTGATCGTGGCCGATTACAATCTGGACGGCGACGATACCGGCATCAAGGCGATTGCCGCCTTGCGCGAACAGGCGGGGCTGCCGATTCCCGCGGTGGTCATCACCGCAAGGCGCGATCCCGACATCGCCCGCGCCTGCGCCGCGATGGGGGTGCCGGTCATCGAAAAGCCGGTGCGGACCGGCGATCTGCAACAGGTTCTGGAGCAGGTGCTGGCATGACGGGGTGCGACCAAGGGCTGGCCCGCGCCGGCCGGGGCTTGCGGGGCGCGGGCCGGCGGACGATTCTGCCGGTGCAAGGAACGGGGAAGGAATGACGATGTTGAAATCCGTGGCGCTGGCTCTGGCGCTGTGTTTCGGCGGAGCGGCCCTTGCGGGCGAGGCGGGCGACGCCGTCTTTGCGGAACGGGGTCCCTGGGCTTTGGGGGACCGGGTGCTGAACTGGCAGATGACCGTGGACGGACCCGAGGCGCAGGGCTTTGCGTCGGTCAGCGACGGTGCGGTTCGCATGGCCGAGATCGCCGATCCTTCGGGCGGCGGGCGAATGCTGCAACTGACGGTTCAGGCCGGGCCGGACGGGCCGGATCGCAAGATCGGCCCCTTCCCGTTATCGACGGGCGACCCGGCGCTGATCTATTTTCTGGAACAGACCGTGCGCGACATGTCGAGCCTGACCGGCGGCAGCCCGTTCTATATCCAGAACCGGATCAAGGAGGCGCTGTTCAATGGTGGCCGGATCGACCGCGACGGCGATCGGCGCATCGCGGTGTTCAGCCCCTTTGCCGATGATCCGAATGCGGCGCGGATGCACGGGTTTCAGACGCTGACGCTGACCTTTGTGCTGACGGGTGACAACGACCCGATCCGGCGCATGACCGCCGAAACCGGGCCTTTGGAAAGCGGCGCACCCTATCGCGCCGATCTGGTGCTGCAATGAGGACGGCGGTTCTGATACTGGCCATGGCCGGCCCGGCGGCGGCGCAGGCACCGCTGACCAACGATTATCCGACCAATGCGCGGGCGGAATATGTGTTCACCTGTATGGCGGTCAATGGTCAGAACCGATCCACTCTGGACCGCTGTTCCTGTGCCATAGATCAGATTTCTCAGGTGCTGAGCTATGACGATTTTGTCCGGGCCGAGACGGTGCTGCGGATGCAGCAGACCACCGGCCCGAACGCTGCCATGTTCCGTGGCATGTCGCAGATGGAAGCCATGGTCGCCGAACTGCGCCGGGCCGAGGCCGAGGCGGAAATTCTGTGCTTTTAGTTGCGGTGGCCTCCGGTGCAAGCCGGGGCTGTCTGCCCCCGGACCCCCGAGGATATTTGTCGGACCGAAGATGCGGCTGTTCCTGACGGAAGCGCCTTGCGCGATTGGCAGTGCGGGTCGCAGATGAGGCGGCCTGTGAATTTTCACCGATCCAGCGGGGCCCAGGCCGCACCGACCGGTCAGGCATAGCTGCGCACAAGCGCCTCGGCGATCAGGGTCCAGCCGTCGACGATGACGAAGAACGCCAGCTTGAACGGCAGTGACACCACCACAGGCGGCACCATCATCATTCCCATCGACATCAGCACCGCCGAGACCACAAGGTCGATGATGAGAAACGGCAGTGCGATCAGAAAGCCGATCTCGAAGGCGCGCTGGATCTCGGACAGCATGAAGGACGGGATCAGCACCGCCAGCCGGTCATCGCCGCCCGGCCCCGCAGGGGCGATTTCGGCCAGCGCCGCCATGGTCGAGGGGTTGGTGCGCGCCTGCATGAAGCCGGAAAACGGCACGATGCCGCGCTCGAATGCCTGGCCCAGGGTGATGGTTCCGTCGCGCAGCGGTGCGCCCGCGACCTGCCATGCCTCGCGCAGGACCGGGTCCATCACGAACCAGGTCAGAAAGATCGACAGGCTGACGATCAGCATGTTCGGTGGCGATTGTTGCAGGCCGATTGACTGGCGCAGGATCGACAGTACCGTCACGATGAACGGAAAACAGGTCACCATGATGGCGATCCCAGGTGCTAGCGACAGTGCCGTCATCGCGAGAACGATCAGAACGGCGTTCTGACCAAGACCGTCCGCCGCCGCGCCGAGATTGCCGAACTGCTGTGCCGCCGCCGCGCCGGGCAGCGCGGCAAGCAGAAGCGCGCCGAAAACAACCGTCCGCGTCACCCCGATCAGGCGCATCAGGCCGGTTCCGCAGCGCCAATGATGCGCACACAAAGCCGATCCTCGGGCGAACCGTCGCCGGTCAGTTCCCCGCGTGCGATCACCCGGTCGCCGATGCAGATTTCCACGCCGTCGGATATGGCCTGATCCAGCGTCAGGATGTCATCCGTCCGCAGCGAGGAAAGTTGCGCGACGGTCTGGCGTGTGCGGCCGAGGCGGATAGTCACCTCGACCTGAATATCGTCGGTCTGGATCAGCCGTTGCAGGTCGTCCATGAATCAATCCTCCTGGATTTCGGCGATCAGGCGGCGCACGGATTGCACGACCTGATCGTGGGAAAATTCGATATGTCCGCCAGTGATGTTCAGCTTGACGCTCCTGCCCAGCGGCTGTTCGGTGATCTCGATACCGGTCAGCCCGGCCTCGGACGCGCAGCGTTCGACCAGCGCGCGCAGGGCTGGCGCGCAGGTGATGTGGCAGATCATCGGCGAGACCTGCTGGGCCAGCCGTGACAGTTCGGTGACCAGATCCTGTTCCAGACGTTGCGCCGTGCCCAGGGGCGCGACTGCGTCCAGCATGGCCGTCAGGATCGGCGAGAGCGCAGCCACCGCCTCGTGTCGCAAAGCCGTGCGCCGTACCTCGTCACCCGTGATCTGCTGCGACAATTCGCGCAGGGCGGCGGTCAGCGCTACGGTTTCGCTTTCCTGCCGGGCAGCGCGGCCATCGGCCATCCCGCGGGCATAGGCATCATCCAGCGCCGCGCGGGCGGCAGAAGCCGCGACACGGGCCATATTGGCGGCAGGAGAAAAGGATTCAAGTTTTATGACGGGCTGGCTCATGCGGCACCTTCCTTTTTGTCGATCCAGTTGGACAGGATCTTCATGCTTTCATCCTGCCGGTCCTTCATCATGCCACGCAGCCGGGCGACCGGGTCTGCGGGCGGCAGCGACAATTGCTGCGCCGGGGCCGGGGTCTGGCCGATCAGCGTGGCATCCAGCCCGGCCAGAGATTGCGGCGGCTCGATGATGCCGGGCGCGGATTGCTGCATGGCCGAGGCAAGAACTCCGCCCGCTACGCCCTGACCGCTGGTGTCCAGCGCGACGGAACCCGGCGTGGGCAAACCATTGCCGGCCGAACGGCGGCCGCGCAGGATCGGGCGCAGCACCACGAAGGCGACAGCCAGGGCGAACAGCCCGATGATGGCCAGCCGCGCCAGCCCGTTCGGGTCCAGCCGATCCATCAT
>JAUNUO010000015.1:14625-27054 GCA_030538135.1 Paracoccus sp. (in: a-proteobacteria) | reverse complement strand
ACAGCCCGATGATGGCCAGCCGCGCCAGCCCGTTCGGGTCCAGCCGATCCATCATCCCCATGGGCGAGGCCAGCGTGCCGTCCTGCCCGAGCGCCGCAAAGGGCAGCGACTTGACCGTGATCTGATCGCCGCGTTCGGCATCCAAGCCGACTGCCGAGGCCACCAGTTCACGGATGGATTCCAGTTGTGCCTCGGGGCGGGGTACGATCTGGCCATTTTCCTGCGCAGTGCCGTTGACCAGCACCGCAACCGTCAGGCGGCGGACCGATCCGGGCTGGCGCACGATTTCCCGTGTGACGCTGCTGACTTCGAAATTGGCCTGCTGGCGGTTCTCGGACCGGTTCGACTGGGTCGAATCGCCTGCACCCTGCTGGCCTTCGGGCAGGTTCGAGGCCGCCGTCACCGCCCCCGCGCCCTGCGAGTTGCTTTGATCCGAGGTTTCCTCGGTCACCTGCGAGATCATCGCCCGCTGGGTCGGATCGAACCGCTGTTCGGTCATCTGTTCGCGTTCCGTGACCAGATCGAGGTTCAACTCGACGATGGCATTGCCGATGCCGACATGCGGTTCCAGAATGCGTTCCACGTTCCGTTTCATGTCGGCGGCGCGATCGGCGCCGGCCATATCGTCAGTGGTGGCAACCATGCCGCGCTCGCTGTCGATTACCGCGACCTTTTCCGGGTCCATGCCGGGAACGCCCGAAGATACCAGATACTTCAGCGCCGCCGCCTGCTGTCGGGTGATAGCGGTGCCATTCGTGGTCAGCGTGACGGATGCGCTGGCCGCCGATTCGCGTCGCAGTCCGCGCTGATTGGCGACGGCCAGATGCACGCGGGCGGTCTTGATATTGGGCAGCGCCAGGATGGTGCGCGCAAGTTCGCCCTCTTTCGCGCGCCAGTAGGCAGCATCGAACATCTGCGAGGTGGTGCCGAAACCGGACATGCCGTCCAGGATTTCATAGCCTGCGGCGCCGCTGGCGGGCAGACCCTGACCCGCCAGATCCATCCGCAGCTTGTCGCGCTGACTGGCATCGACATAGATCGAATCGCCCCGCACCTCGTAGGGGATGCCCGACCGTTCGACCCCCGCCACGACTTCGCCTGCCTGCTGCGGATCAAGCCCCGCATACAGCAAGGCCATGCTGGGCCTGCTGGCGAACATGGCAAAGGCGGTAATGGCCAGGAACGTGGCCACGAACGCAGCCACCAGCGTGATTTTCTGTTGCGAGCTTCTGTCGCTCCAATAGTCCTGCAACTTCTGCAAAACCCGGCCCCCTCGAATCGGCAATATTTTTACAGGCTCTTTCTGGCACGGCTGACGTTAAGAATTGGTTAGTGCCAGGGTGCTAAATCCGTCGGGAACGGACGGAGAATCACCATGACCGACGCAACCGCCGAGACGTCTGAAACGCCGGCAAAGAAAAAGGGAATGCTGCTGCCGCTTGTGCTGGTGGCGGTGCTGGGCGTGGGCGGCTTTGCCTCGACCTTTCTGGGCGTCTGGTCGCCATCGGCGCTGTTCGCGCCGGGCGAGGAAAAGCCACAGACCGAGGCCGCGCCACAGCTCGTCTTCATCGACGTGCCGCGCATCCGGCTTTCGCTTGCGGCCGAACCGCCGCGGGTGCTGACCCTTGCCGCCAAGATCGAAGCAGCGCCGGCCGACCGTGCCCAGATCGAACATCTGATGCCGCGCGTGTCGGATGCCTTCAACACCTTCCTGTCCGACATCGACCCCAAGGCGTTCAACAAACGCGGCGTTCTGGAAATAGTCCGGGCCGAGCTGATGACGCGCAGCCGTTATGTGCTGGGCGATACGGCGGTGAAGGACGTGCTGATTACGGAGTTCATGCTGCAATGACCATCGAGGCAATTCTTCAGGCGACCCTGGCCGTCGCATCCGTCGGTCTGGCGGTTTTCTGCATCGTTCTGGCTCGCCGTCTGCGGCGTCTGAACGATCTGGAAACCGGGTTGGGCGGGGCAATCGCGGTTATGGCAGCCGAGGTGGACCGGCTGGAAAAGGCCATCATCGCCGCCCGTGACGAGGCCAAATCCGCCAGCGAAGCCCTTGCCGCCGAGGTCGCCCGGTCGCGCAACGAACGCGCGCATTGGGATCTGCGCCGCAAGATCGTCGATGCGGCCGCGCCGCCAACATCGCCTGCCGGCTCGCGCCGCCTGCGCAAACGCGCGGAGGTCGCTGATGCGTAAGCGGTTCTTGCCCGTTCTGGGCCTGATTCTCGCGCTTCCGGTCGGGGTTGCCGCCGTGCGGCACGTCGATCTGCCGCGGTCGCTGTTTGCCTTTGCCGCTGCCCCCGCCACGCTGATGGAGGGTTGCATGGATGTGCCCGAAGCCGTGGCGATGGCGTCGGAACTGCGCGACCGCGCCTTGCGGATCGAGACCTATACCCAGGCGCTTGAGGCGAAAAAGGCCGAACTTGCTGTCGCCGAACAGACATTGCGCGCGCGGCTGTCCGAATTGCGTGCGGTTCAGAACAGCACGCAGAACCGTCGCACTCAGGCGTCTTCGGCCGTGCAGGAGGATATCAACCGGCTGGTCGCGGTCTATGACGTGATGAAGCCCACCGATGCCGCGCAGGTTCTGACCAGCCTGCCACCCGATTTCGCGGCCGAGATCCTGATGCGCCTGACGCCCGAAAACGGCGCCCGCATCATTGCCGCGGTTGAGCCGCGGCAGGCCGCCATCCTGACCACCCACATGGGCGCCCGCAGCGCCCGCAAGCCGTAAGGAGCCGCGCATGTTCGGTATCGTTGGCATCGTCCTGACCGTGGCGATGGTGTTTGGCGGCTATCTTCTGGCGGGCGGGCATATGGGCGTGATCCTGTATTCGCTGCCCTACGAGATGATGATGATCGGCGGCGCCGCTGTCGGCGCCTATATCCTGTCGAACGATACGTCGGTCCTGAAACAGACGGTCGGCGGAATCGCCAAGGCTTTCAAGGGGCCGAAATGGACCGCGCAGGATAATCAGGACGTGCTGTGCCTGATGTATCAACTGCTGCGGATCGCGCGCGAAAATCCCGTCGCGCTGGAAGAACATATCGAAAATCCCGAAGCCTCGTCGATCTTTACCGCCTATCCGAAGCTTATGGCCGATCACCATGTTGTATCGCTGATTACCGACACGTTGCGCTCGATCAGCCTGAACTATGACGACCCCTATCAGGTCGAGGAAATGCTGTCGCGCCGCATCGGCAGCCTGTGCGAAGAGGAACTGCATGTCTCCCATGCGCTGCAAAGCACGGCGGATGCGCTGCCCGCGCTGGGGATCGTCGCGGCCGTTCTGGGGGTCATCAAGACGATGGGGTCCATCGACCAGCCGCCCGCCGTCTTGGGCAAGATGATCGGCGGCGCGTTGGTGGGGACATTTCTGGGCGTGTTTCTGGCCTATGGGTTCGTTGCCCCGCTGGCACAGCGGCTTGCCTCGGTCACCAAGCAGGATCAGACATTTTACGATGTCATCAAATCGGTGCTGATCGCCGGGCTGCACAACCACGCCACCAATCTCTGTGTCGAGGTGGGGCGTCAGGCCGTGCCCGAGCATGTCCGCCCCGATTTCAACACGCTGGAAGATGCCCTGCGTGAGCTGAAAAAGGCTGCCTGATGCTGATCGCCACCCTTGTCATGGCCGCGGGACTGGCCGCGTCCGATGCTGCTGTGCCGGCAACGCCGCTGGGCCTGTTCATTGCCGAAGCGGAAACCTGGCTGCTGCATGCCCGGCCCCTGCCGCCTGACACGCGCTTGCGGCTGTTGCGCATGCAGCCCGAGGATCGCTTGCAGGCGATCATCTTTCTGCGCCGCGCCGGGCTTTTGACGGGTGCGGTCTGGTCGGTCGAGGATCTGCTGCGTCCTGCGATCAGCGCGGGGGGCGAGGACGAATGAGCGGCCGATTTTTCAAGGGAAGCAACGGTCTGCCGGTGACGGCGGGTCTGGTGCTGATCGTGATCTCTCTGGTGATCCCGCTGCCGGCCGGGGTCTTGGATTTCGGAATCGCGATTTCCATCGCGACCGCGACGCTGCTGTTGGTGATGGCCTCGCTGGTGGACAAGCCGACGGATTTCCAGGCGTTTCCGGTCATGTTGCTGGTGACGCTGGTGATCCGGTTGTCGTTGAACGTGTCATCGACCCGGCTGATCCTGACGCAGGGGCATACAGGCGAACAGGCGGCGGGGCAGGTGATCGCGGGCTTTGCGCAGTTCGTCGCGGGCGGCTCGATTCTGGTGGGGCTCACGGTGTTCGGCGTCATTTCGGTGGTGAACTTCATGGTCATCACCAAGGGCTCGGGGCGGATGGCCGAGGTATCGGCCCGTTTCGCGCTGGATTCGTTGCCAGGCAAGCAGTTGGCCATCGACAGCGATCTGTCCTCTGGCGCGATCGACCATGCCGAAGCCAAGCGCCGCCGGATTCAGGAACAGCGCGAAATCAGCTTTTTCGGCTCGCTCGACGGGGCCTCGAAATTCGTCAAGGGCGATGCCATCGCGGGTCTTATCATCACCATGATCAACCTGCTGGTCGGCCTGACCGTGGGCATCCTGATGCATGGCATGGCAGTGGGCGATGCCGTGGCAACCTATTCGCGGCTGACCATCGGCGACGGGTTGGTAACGCAGGTGCCGGCCCTGATTACCTCGATGGCGGCGGCGCTGTTGCTGTCGCGGGGCGGGGCGACCGACACCACCAGCCAGCTTTTGTCGAAACAGCTTTTGCAAGGCTGGCAGGGTCCGGCGGTGGTGGCGGGCACGATGGTCGTGATGTCCCTTGTGCCGGGCATGCCGACGCTGCTGTTCCTGGGGATCGCGGCGGTGATGGGCGTGGTCGCCTGGCGCGTGTCGCAGCGCAAGCCGGAACAAGAGGCGCTGCCCGATCTTCCCGCCCACGAGGAAGCGATCCCGGTCAGCCGGATCGGCGATGTTCTGGATACGGATGAGATCAGCGTCGAGATCGGGTCCGAACTTGTCGTCATCGCGCTGGATCAGGCGCGCGGGCTGGGGACGCGGATCAACAACCTGCGTATTCATATTGCACGCGGCTTTGGCCTGATCCTGCCGGATGTGCGGATCACCGATACCGACGATCTGCCGGTGACGGATTACCAGATCCGCATTCAGGGCGTGGTGCGCGGTCGCGGGACGTTGCGCGCGCATGAGGTGCTGGCTCTTGGTCCCGAAGATGTCGTGAAATCGCTGGGCGGCGTCGCGGTGCGCGAACCGGTTTATGGCAGCCCGGCGCGCTGGCTGTCTCGCGATGCGCAGGACGAGGCGGCGGTTATGGGCGCGACCGTGGTAACGCCGATGGAGGTGTTGTCCACCCATCTGATGGAGGTGGTAAAGTCGCACCTTCCATCCCTGCTGACGCAATCCGCCATGCAGCGGCAGCTGGATGAACTCAAGAACCTGTCCGACCCCGCACGGGCCGAGCGTTATCGCAAGTATTTCGACAGCATGATTCCCGAAAAGGTCACGCCGGAAATGCTGCTGGCAGTGCTGCGCGGCCTGCTGGAGGAGCGGGTCTCGATCCGCAACCTGCCGTTGATCGTCGATGCGATTTCGGAATTCCGCGGCATCGATTCGGTCGAAACGGTCTATGAACTGGTCCGCAAGCGCCTGCGTGGGCAGATCACGCAGCAATTGGCCGATGCCGATGGCCGCATCAGCGTGATCCAGCTTCACCCCGCCTGGGAAGCCGAATTCGTCCGTTCTGACAATGAAACCGGCCGCAGCGGCGCGGGGGCGATGACGCCTGCCCTGTCGCGCAAGCTGCTGGATCAGACGCGCAAGGCCATGGCCGTGTCGGAACCGGCCGGGGCGCCGGTCATCGCCGCGCCGGACCACCGGCGGCGGATGGTAAAATCGCTTCTGGCTTCGAACGGGCTGGCGGTGCCGGTGATCGGGCTGGAAGAAATCGACCCCGCCGCCGAACTTCGGCTGGTCGGCACGATCGAGGCCGCGTGATGCTGAACGCGCTGGCCAGCGTTCCGGGGTTCGACAGCGGGCTGGTGCTGGCCTATGTCCGGTTGCAGGCGTTTCTGATGATCCTGCCCGGAATCGGCGAACGCGCGGTGCCGGTGCGGGTCAAGGTTGCCATCGCCATGTCGCTGGCCCCGCTGATGGCGGGAATCGGCGGCGAAGGGCCGCCGTTGACGGATCCGGCGGCGCTGATGTTTCCGGCGGTGACGGAAATGGCCATCGGGCTTGCGGCGGGCACGATGGTGCGGCTGATGGCGCTGGCCCTTGACGTGGGTGCCAGTGCGATGGCCTCCAGCACGTCGCTGGCGCAGATCGTGGGCGGCGCGAACGAGGCGTCGCCGCATCCGATCGGGAACATGCTGCATCTGGGTGGCACCGCGATCCTGTTCGCATTGGGGCTGCCCGTCATGCTCGTGCAGTTGATGGCCGACAGTTTCGCGCTGTGGCCCATCGGCGCATTGCCCGACATCAACGGCCTTGTGCCTGAAATCATCGGCTTTACCGCACGCAGCTTTGCGCTGGCCATGACTTTGGCCGCGCCGTTCATTCTGGGCGGCTTTCTGTATCAGGCGCTGTCGGGGGTCATCAACAAGGTCATGCCGCAATTGCCGGTGCTGTTCATCGGTGCGCCCGGCTCGATCCTGATGGCGCTGATCGCGCTGGCCGTAGCCGCGCCGTTGCTGGTCGGTCTGTGGGCCGATGCTGTGCTGGCGGTCGCCTTGCCGGGGGGCACATGAGCGAGGAAGACAAGGACGACAAGCAATTCGACGCCTCGGAACAGAAGATCCGCGATGCGCGGGAAAAGGGCGATATCGTCCGCTCGACCGAGGTGAACGCGGCGCTGATGTATCTGGGCGCCTGGGTCGCCTTTGCGATGATGGCCGGCTATGCGGTGAAAACCTGGCTGTCCATGGCGACAAGGGCGATGGGGGCCGATGGCTGGCCGCTGGGATCGGTCTATGCGTTGGCAGGCAACCTGTGGCAATTCGCGGCGATCGCGGTTCTGGCACTGATTCTGGTTCCGGGTGTGACGATCATCGCCGGGCTGGCGGCGCAGCGCGGCATCGTTTTCGCCGGCAAGAAGGTGATGCCCGACATCAAGAAGATCAACCCCTTCGCCAACGCCAAGCAGAAATTCGGCAGGTCCGGTCTGGTGCAGTTTGCGATCTCTCTGGCCAAGGCGGGGCTGGTCTGTGCCGGCGGCTGGTATCTGTTCGATTCGCTGATTGATCTGATGTTGAACACCGCCTTCATGGGCGAGGGGCGCTGGGTCACGGGTCTGGGAATGCTGATCGGACGGGTGCTGGCCTTGGCGCTGATGATCTCGGTGGCCTTTGCGGGGGTCGATTACCTGTGGAAGCGGCACGAGCATCTGCAAAAACTGCGCATGACCCGCAAGGAAATGGAGGACGAACACAAGCATTCCGAAGGCGACCCGCACATGAAGGGCGCGCGGCGGCAAAAGGCCGTGGACATTGCCATGTCTCAGATGATCTCGGATGTGGCTCGGGCCGACGTGGTGATCGTCAACCCGACCCATTACGCCGTCGCCCTGGAATGGAAGCGCGGTTCCGGCCTTGCGCCGGTCTGCATCGCCAAGGGCGTCGATGAAATCGCCGCGAAAATCCGCGAAAAAGCCAAGGAAAACAGCGTGCCGATCTGGTCCGATCCGCCCTGCGCCCGCGCCATCCACGCCACCGTCAAGGTCGGCGAGGAAATCCGCCGCGATCACTTCGGCCCCGTCGCCGCCGCAATCCGCTTTGCCGAAAAGATGCGCGCAAGGAGCCGTGCGGGATGGTAAAGAAAATCAAGCAGTTGCAGCAACTTGAAAAGGTCGCGCGGATCAAGGCCGATCTGGAACTGCGCAAATTCGCGGCCTTCAACGCCCATGTCACGGCGGCGCGGGCCAATATCGCCAGCCTTGAGGCGGCCTTGCAGCAATCCTACCGCGCCACCGCACCCCTTGCCGTGTCCGAGGCACGCATGGCCAATGCGCAGGCGGGTCGTGCCGCGCGCGAGATCCGCAAGGCAACGGCCGATCTGGAACGGATGATGCCCCGGTTCGAGGCCGCCCGCGCCACCGCCTCGCGCGAGTTTGGCCGGGCCGAGGCGCTGTATAATCTGGCCGCCGCCGCCATGCGACACAAGCCGCGTGAATGATGCGCGTATTGGACAGCGGTGCGACAAGCTGTTAGGACCAACGGCGTAATCACAGACACGGACACCCGCCATGCTGCACACCGATCTTTCCGCCTCTCGCAAGGTCTGGTCCGGGGACGAGGCGCGGGCGCTGTTCGATCTGCCTTTCATGGACCTGCTGTATCAGGCGCAGACCGTTCACCGGCAGCATTTCGACCCCAACCGCGTGCAGCAAAGCCGCCTGTTGTCGATCAAGACCGGCGGCTGCCCCGAGGATTGCACCTATTGCAGCCAGTCGGCGCGATACGATTCCGGCCTGTCGGCGTCCAAGCTGATGGAGGTGCAGCGCGTCATCGCCGAGGCGCGCCGCGCCCGCGACGCCGGGGCGACGCGCTATTGCATGGGCGCGGCATGGCGCAGCCCCAAGGATCGCGACATGGCGCAGATCGTGGCCATGGTCGAGGGCGTCAAGGCCTTAGGCATGGAAACCTGCATGACGCTGGGGATGCTGGACGCCGGGCAGGCGCTGCAACTGGCCCAAGCCGGGCTGGATTATTACAACCACAACATCGACACCTCGGAATCGCATTACGCGAATGTCATCACCACCCGCTCCTTTGCCGACCGGCTGGAAACGCTGGACAATGTGCGCAAATCCGGGATCAAGGTCTGTTCCGGCGGCATTCTGGGCCTGGGCGAGGGCAATCAGGATCGGGTGGATATGCTGGTGACCCTGGCCAACCTGCCCGAGCCGCCCGATTCCGTGCCGATCAACATGCTGATCCCGGTCGAAGGCACGCCGCTGGCCGATGCCGCACCGGTCGATCCGATCGACTTCGTGCGCACCATCGCCGTGGCACGGATCATGATGCCGCTGGCGCATGTCCGCCTGTCGGCGGGCCGCACCGAAATGTCGGACGAGATGCAGGCGCTGTGTTTCTTTGCCGGGGCGAACTCGATCTTCGTGGGCGATACGCTGCTGACCAAGGACAATCCCGGCGAGGATCAGGACGCGATCCTGTTCGCGAAGCTGGGGCTGAAGCCGATGGCCGCGCATGAACACTTGCCCGACCCGGCTCAGGCGGCGGCGGATGCCCGGCGGCAGGCGGCGCGTGCCGCCGATCCGGCGATCCCGGTTCTGCGCTGACGTTGTGCCCGCCGGGGGTTTCACACCCCCGGACCCCCGTGGGATAGTTGTGAACAGAAGATTGGTGCTGCCGCGTGGACAGGCTGGGCTTTTACCGGGATGATCTGGCCGCCTTGGCCGATGCATCGCGCCTGCGGCGACTGATCCCGCGCGCAGGGGTGGATTTTTCGTCCAACGATTATCTGGGGCTGGCCGGGTCCGGGCGGCTGGTCGATGCGGTGCGCGATGCGCTGGATCGTGGGGTTCCGGTGGGTGCCGCCGGCTCGCGTCTGCTGCGCGGCAACTGCGATGAACAAGAGGCGTTCGAATCCGAGGCCGCGGCATTTTTCGGTGCGGAATCTGCCTTGGGGTTTGGCGGCGGATATATGGCGAATTTCGCCATCCTGTCCACCCTGCCGCAGCGGGGCGATCTGCTGTTGATGGACGATCTGTCCCATGCCAGCACGCATGAGGGTGCGCGAGCCAGCCGGGCCGAGGCCCGCATGTTCCGCCACAACGATGTCGGCCACGCGGCCGACATGATCGCGGCGTGGCGGGCCGGGGGCGGGCGCGGCGCGGTGTGGATCGCCGCCGAAAGCCTGTATAGCATGGATGGCGACCGCGCGCCCCTGGCCGATCTGGCGGCGCTGGCCGATGACCATGGTTTCCTGATCGTGGACGAGGCTCATGCGACCGGCGTTTACGGCCCGGACGGGCGCGGGCTGGCGCATGATCTGGAAGGGCGCGGCAATGTGATCACGCTGCACACGCTGGGCAAGGCGCTGGGTGGATCGGGCGCGCTGATCTGTGCCCCGCGTGTGCTGACGGATTTTCTGGTGAATCGTTGTCGCCCGTTCATCTTTGCCACCGCGCCCTCGCCGCTGATGGCCGCGGCGGGGCGGGCGGCGCTGACGATCTTGCGCGACGAGGGCTGGCGGCGTGACGAACTGGCCGCGCGGGTGGCACTGTTTTCCGGCCGGATCGCGCGGCTGGGGCTGACCTCCAGCGGCAGCCAGATCGTGCCACTGATCGTCGGCGGCAATGCCGAGGCGATGGCGCTGGCCGCGCAGGTGCAGGCGCGCGGGTTCGATGTGCGCGGCATCCGCCCGCCGACCGTGCCCGAGGGAACCTCTCGCCTTCGCGTGGCGCTGACCCTGAACGCGACCATGGATGACGTGACCCGCCTGGCCGACACGGTGGAGGAACTGTGGCCCGGTTTGTGATTACCGGCACCGGCACCGGGATCGGCAAGACGGTGTTTGCCGCCGGTCTGTGCGGGCTGATCGGCGCCGATTATTGGAAGCCGCTGCAATCGGGACTGGCCGACGGGCTGGATGCCGACCGGGTGGCAGAGCTGTCGGGCGCACGCATCTGGCCCGAGGCCTATCGCCTGACCGCGCCGTTGTCGCCGCATCGCGCGGCCGAACTGGACGGCGTGACGGTTGATCTCGATACGCTGACCCCGCCCGCCGCCGACCGGCTGGTGATCGAGGGGGCGGGGGGTGCCCTGGTCCCGATCACCCGGCAATTCCTGTTCGCCGACCTTTTCGCGCGCTGGCAGATGCCGGTGATCGTCGTGGCGACCACCGGGCTTGGCACCATCAGCCATACGTTGACGGCGCTGGAATCGCTGCGCGCGCGGGGGGTGCCCCTGCACGGCGTGGCTTTCGTGGGCGAGGATAACCCTGACAACATGGCCACCATCGGCCAGATCGGTGCGGTGCGGGTGCTGGGGCGGTTGCCGCGCCTTGATCCGCTGGACCGGGTGGCACTGAACGATGCGATGGCGCGCCACTTCGATCCGCAGGATTTCGCATGAGCAACAGCGCCGTCTGGCATCCGTTCACCCAGCATGCGTTGGAACCCGCGCCGCCGCGCGCCACCGCCACCCATGGCGCGGTGATCGAAACCGACCGCGGCCCGCTGATCGACGCGATTTCCAGTTGGTGGGTCGTCACCCACGGCCATCGCACGCCCGAAATCATGGCCGCGATCACCGATACGGCGGCGCATCTGGATCAGGTGATCTTTGCCGGGCTGACCCATGCCCCGGCCGAGGAACTGGCCGAGGCGCTGGTCGCGATGGCCCCGCCGGGGCTGACACGGGTGTTCTATTCCGACAGCGGGTCCACCTCGGTCGAGGTTGCCCTGAAGATGGCCTTGGGCTTCTGGCGACATTCGGGGCAACCGCGTCACCGGATTGCCGTGATCGAAGGCAGTTATCACGGCGACACCATCGGGACCATGAGCGTGGGCGAGCGCGGTGTGTTCAACGCCGCCTATGAGCCGCTGATGTTTTCCGTCGATCAACTGCCCTTCCCTGTCGGGGATGGTGCGGAAACGCTGGCCGCCTTCGAAAGGCTCGCTGCGGCCGGCCGGATGGCGGCCTTGATCCTCGAACCGCTGGTTCTGGGCGCGGGCGGGATGCGGATGTATCGTCCAAAGGTGCTGGCCGGGCTGCGGGCGATCTGCGACCGGCATGGGGTCTTGCTGATCGCGGATGAGGTGATGACGGGCTGGGGCCGCACCGGGCGGCTGTGGGCCTGCGACCATGCCGGGGTGGCGCCGGACATTCTTTGCACGTCCAAGGGGTTGACGGGTGGCGCGATCCCGCTGGCCGCGACACTTGCCAGCGAGGCGGTATTTCAGGCGCATTTTTCCTCAGACCGCGCCCGCACCTTTTACCATTCCAGCAGCTATACCGCGAATCCCATCGCCTGTGCGGCGGCGCTGGCGCAGGTGCGGCTGTGGCAGGCTTCACCCATGCAGGCCCGGCTGGATACACTGGCCGCGATGCAGGCCGAACGGCTGGCAGAGGTGGCGGCGGACCCGAGGTTTGAAAACCCGCGCCAGTGCGGCACGATTGCGGCGGTGGATCTGCGGGTCGATGACGGGGGCTATCTGGCCGGGGCCGGGCCACGCATCCGGGCGCATTGCCTGGATCGCGGGGTGTTTCTGCGCCCGTTGGGGAACACGGTCTATGTCCTGCCGCCCTATTGCATCACGGCGGCGCAGCTGGATCAGGTCTGGGGCGCGGTTCTGGACTGGCGAGGGTAGGAGGGGCCGCTCGCGCCCCCTCTGGGCCTTTCGGCCCATTCACCCCCTGAGGATATTTGCGGACCAGAGATGCCCTACAGCCCCAGCGACTGATAGACGGCGGCGATGCGGCGGATCGCGACCATATAGGA
>JAUNUO010000015.1:12025-14525 GCA_030538135.1 Paracoccus sp. (in: a-proteobacteria) | reverse complement strand
ACAGCCCCAGCGACTGATAGACGGCGGCGATGCGGCGGATCGCGACCATATAGGATGCCGTGCGCAGGTCGTGGACGTTGGGGTTGTTCATCCAGATTTCCTTCATCTTGCCGAAGGTTACCCGCATGGTGTCATCAAGGCCTGAGCGAACCAGCGTCAGTTCGTCGGCCCCGGTCAGGAAGGCTTCCTTGAAGCCCGCTGAAAGGGTCCAGTTCAGGCCGGTGTCCGCCGACAGGCGTTCCAACTCGTCCACCAGAAGGCGGGCGCGGGCTTCTTCGTGGCGACGTTCCAGACGGCCCAGGCTGATCTGCGACAGGTTCTTGACCCATTCGAAATAGGACACCGTCACGCCGCCCGCGTTCGCATACATGTCGGGGATGATGACGATGCCGCGTTCCCGCAGGATTTCGTCTGCATCGGCGGTGGTCGGGCCGTTCGCGGCCTCGATGATCAGTCTGGCGCGGATACGGGCCGCGTTGTCCTTGTGAAGCACGCCTTCGACGGCGGCGGGCAGCAGGATGTCGCATTCATCCTCAAGCCCGGCATGGCCATTGTCGTCGAACTCGCCGCCGGTAAAGCCCCTTACGCCGCCGGTCGCGCGGATATGGCCGCGCAGGGCGTCGATGTTCAGCCCGGCGGGATTGCGGATCGCGCCGTCCCGTTCGATCACCGTTGTAATCAGCGCACCGTCGTCGGCCGCAAGGAACAGGGCGGCGTGATAACCGACGTTGCCAAGGCCCTGCACGGTGATTCGCTTGCCCGCCAGGGTGCCGTCCAGCCCGGCGCGCATCATCGCGTCGGGATGGCGGAAGAATTCGCGCAGCGCGTATTGCACCCCGCGCCCTGTCGCCTCGACCCGGCCATGAATGCCGCCGGCGGCCAGCGGCTTGCCGGTGACGCAGGCCCTGGCGTTGATGTCGCCGGGGTGCAGACGCTTATAGGCGTCGGCCATCCACGCCATTTCCCGTTCGCCGGTGCCCATGTCCGGGGCAGGCACGTTCTGGCTGGGCGAGATCAGGCTGCGGCGCGAAAGTTCGTAGGTGAAGCGGCGGGTTATACGTTCCAGTTCATCTTCGTCCCAGTGTCGCGGGTCAATGCACAGCCCGCCCTTGGAACCGCCAAAGGGCACTTCGACCAACGCACATTTATAGGTCATCAGTGCTGCCAGAGCTTCGACCTCGTCCTGGTTGACGTCCAAAGAATAGCGAATCCCGCCCTTGACCGGCTCCATATGTTCGGAATGGACCGAACGATAGCCGGTGAAGGTGTGAATTTCGCCCCTCAGGCGCACCCCGAACCGAACTGTGTAGGTCGAATTGCAGACGCGGATCTTTTCTTCGAGTCCCGCGGGCAGGTCCATGAAACGTGCGGCTTGAGTGAACATGCGATCGACTGAATCGCGGAACGATGCGTGCGGGGCGGTCATTTTCAACCTCTTGTTGTGTTCCTGTGGGCCTCGGATTCGGTTAAACCTCACCTTGTGTAGTCTAGGATTCAAGAGTTTCATGCGACTTTAGTAGCAGATGTGAGAGTTTCCTACACCATTCCTCCGCAGTTCTTTCGAAACTGCACAGTGTGATCCGTGGGTCTGGTGAAACAAGCCGATCATGGTTGGGCCAGAAAGGCCAGCCACAAGATGCATCGTCACCAGACGATACGGGTTAGTGGGGAAAAAGAAATTCAAGGCGATCAGGCCGGAATGTTCAGGGATGGTGTCCGATCGCCGCTCTGCCGGTGTTTTGTTTTTCTTAATCCCCTTGTGCGATAGTGGGTTTGAATGATGACGGAGCGGATTATAATGCAGAAAACACCGCCGATCACCCGCGGACGAAAGTTCGCGCAGGTTTTGGATGGCGCGCGGAAAATCTTTCTGCGCGATGGTTTCGAAGGCGCCAGCGTTGACGACATCGCGCGTGAGGCGGGTGTGTCCAAGGCGACGCTCTACAGCTATTTTCCCGATAAGCGCCTGATGTTCATCGAGGTATTCCGGGCTGAACTGTCGCGTGAAACCCATGATTCCAAGGCGCTGGTGAATATCGACCTGCCGGTCTATCAGGTTCTGCCCTTCGTGGTGCAGATGCTGACGGGTCATATGGTGTCCGAATTCGGCATCCGCGTTTACCGGCTGAGCGCCGCCGAGGCCGAACGTTTCCCCGCGCTGGCAGCAGAATATTACAACTTCGGTCCGCGCGACGTGCAGTTCAAACTGTCTGAGTTTCTGGAATATTGCGTCCAGCGCGGCGAGCTTGAGATCGACGATCTGGCCCTGGCGGCCGATCAGCTTTTGCAGATCAGCGGGACGCGGGTTTTCGACAAGGCGCTTTTTCTTGGCCCCGCGGCGGTCACGGACGAAGAAATCAAGGCCGTCTGCGCCGCCTCGGTGCGCATGTTCCTGCTGACCTACGGGTCCGAGGCGGTGCGCGATCACGTCCGGGGGCAGGATGCGCGTCCTGTGCGCCACAGCACCGCAGCCGAGTGACGGTTGACCCCATTGTGAAGG